>JBFYXW010000107.1:0-18349 GCA_041310335.1 Syntrophaceae bacterium
TCATCGTCTGGAACCGGGCCATCGAGGAGATGACGGGGATCCCGGCGGAGGAGATGATCGGACAGGGCGACTACGCCTGCACGGTCCCGTTTTACGGTGTGCGCCGACCCCACTTGATCGACCTTCTCTGGAAGGGCGACCGGGATCTCGAGGCCCGTTATTCCCACATCCGCAAGGACGGGAACGCCGTCACCGCGGAGGCCTTCTGTCCCGCCCTGCACGAAGGCCGGGGCGCCCACATCTTCATGAAGGCCTCGCCCCTTCACGACCGGGAAGGCCGGATCGTCGGCGCCATCGAGTCCATCCGCGACATCACCGAGCGGAAGCGCCTGGAGGAGGTCCTGCAGCAGAGCGAGGAACGGTACCGGACCATCATCGAGAACATCGAGGACGGATACTGCGAGGTGGACCTGGCGGGCAACTTCACCTATTTCAACGATTCCATGAGGAAGATCATGGGATACGAGGCCGATGAACTGCGGGGCATGAACTACCGAGCTTACTCGGACAAGGACAATGCCCGCAAGGTCAACCTGATCTTCAACGACATCCTGCGGACGGGGATCCCCGCGAGCCGATTCGAATGCGAGATCGTCCGCGGGGACGGCTCCAGCAAGACCTTGGAGATGTCGGTCACCCTGGTCCGGGACGCCGGAGGAAACCCGACCGGCTTCCGGGGGGTCGTCCGGGACACGACGGAACGCAAACAGGCGGAGGAAGCCATCCGGGAGATGGCCTACCACGACCCCCTCACCGGTCTGCCCAACCGGCACCTGTTCACCGACCGCCTGGAGATGGCCCTCGCCCGGGCCGAGCGGGAGGAACGGATGCTCGCGGTCCTGATGATGGACCTGGACCGCTTCAAGGATATCAACGACTCCCTGGGGCACGTGGCGGGCGACGAACTCCTGGTCGCCGTGGGATCGCGCCTGAAGGGGCTCTTCCGGAGGGTGGACACGGTGGCCCGCTTCGGCGGCGACGAATTCGTCATCCTGCTCCCGGAAGTGAAGGGTGACGAAGACGCCCTGTGGATCTGCCAGAAGGCGGTGGAGGCCATCCAGGAGCCCTTCCATTGCGGGGAGCACGTCCTGGAAATATCCACGAGCATCGGCGCCGCGCTCTACCCCTCCCACGGCACCGACATGAACACCCTGCTCCGGAACGCCGACGTGGCCATGTACAAGGCAAAACGGGCGGGGCGGAACCGGTGCGTCTTCTTCAGCGGCTGACGGGCCTTTCCCGCAGCGCGGTTCCGTCCCGCCCGCTCACTCCCCCGGAGATCCGGCAAGGCCGGCCCCCCTTTCCGGGGAACCTCACGCCGCGGGGCCGTTGTGTCCGTTCTTCGCAGCGATGCTGTCGTGGTTCCACTGGTCGGGACGCCGGCCCGTGACACCCTCGTAAAACTTCTGGATCTCCGCCATGTCCCGGTCGATGTCCCCGGTGGGATGGAACAGGGGCCCCAGCCCTCCCCGCTTGCGGCGGTAATCCATGAAGCCCAGGACGATGGGCACGCCGGCACCGTGGGCGATGTGATAAAACCCGGTCTTCCAGAAGCGCACCTTCTTCCGGGTCCCTTCCGGGGGGATGATCATGGCCAGGGTTTCCGAAGACTGGAACCGCTCGACGCACTGGGCCACCAGGTTCGTGGAGCGCGTCCGGTCCACCTCGATTCCCCCGAGCCAGCGGCTGATGGGCCCCATGAGTCCCTGGAACAGGGTGTGCTTTCCCATCCAGTAGATCTTCAGGCGGAAGGCGAAGGCAATCATGATCGTCAGCGGGAAGTCCCAGTTGGACGTGTGGGGCGCCGCGATGACCACGCACTTGGGCACGCCCGGAGGGTCCCCCTCCTTCTTCCAGCCCGCGACCCGGAGCAGAAACAGGGACAGGTAGTAGCAAACCCGGCTGACCACGGGCGTGTCGAAAACGGTCATCGTCATGACGGGCCTCCTGCCCGGGAGGCCCGTCCGGGTCTCCCGAAGACGGGGAAGCCGCGTGTGGGGCCCTCGGGGAGCCCGGCGCCCGGCCTTTTCATGAACCGTTCCCTCCTTCCGGTTGCTTCGCTACTTCACGTTTCCGCAGGCGATCGGCATCGGATCCCCGACCCCGTCGAAGCGGGTCTTCTGGAAGCGGCCCCCCACGTAGTCCTGCTGGTAGGTGATGAGGTTCCAGACGCGGCACTCGCCCTTGGCATCCTTGACGGCGGCGGCGGCGCGGATGTAGCGGTGCAGGATCACCCCCGAGATGGCGTGGCGGCGGATATACCAGTCCGGATCGATGATGACCAGCTTCAGGATCTGCCCCTTCATCCGGTCGTTGAAGGTCCGGGAGGCCTTCAGGGCGGCGATCATCTCCGCCTCGAGCTTCCTGTCGCTTTTCGCCGCCTTGGGCATCTCGGCGCTGGCGGTGGCCTGTGTGACCTCCCCCTTGCGGTAGGTCTCGGCCAGGGAGGCGAGCTTCGAGAAATCGGTCCCCTCGAGGACGAAGTCCCCCGTGGCCACGTCCTTGTAATTGATCTTGACCTTGAAGACGATCGTCTGGCGCCCCGCCTCCAGCTTGGCAAGGCTCTCGGCGATCTTCACGGGGCCGTCGGCGGTCTTGCCGAACTTCTTGTAGGTCATCTCCGGGTTGCCGTAGGACGTCATGCCCTCGACCCGGGGCAGGATTTCAAAGAGAAGGACATTTTTGTCCAGGATTCCTCCCGTGAAGGTGACGGCGCTGTAGTCGATGAACATCTCGCTCGGCTGCTGGTAGGAATACCGGGGCGGCTGGACCCTCCAGAAGCTGATCTCGGAGTAGACTTTCTTGTTTTCCGGGTTTCCGCTCAAGACCCGGACGCTTTTCCCCAGGAAGGCGGCGGCGTAGATCGGGTCCCCCGCCTGGAAGCTTCCCTCCAGCCCGGACGGGTTGGCCGGGTCGATGGGGCTCTTCGAGAAGACGATGTTGCCCGCCTCGGGCCCGCGGACGGTCCGCTCCGCCGTGCGGGCGGCATCACCGGTCGCTCCCCGGCCCTTCGCCCCGGCCGTGTCCGCCGCTTCTTCGGTCCGCTCCTGGGTCTTGGCCTTGGCCTTGTCCGCCGTTTCGCCTGTCTGGGTTCGAACGGCTCCCTTCACCTTGTCCGTCAGGTTGTCGAAGAGCCCCGCCCAGGCAACGCCCCAGCCCAGGCCCACGAAGAGGACCGCGCACCACAGCACCGCAAAGAACCTGCTTCGCATCGTCTCACCTCTCTGTTCGTGATGGAATTTCCCTCCGGGGAACGTCTTATCCGAAGGCTTCGGGGGTGTCAATTCGGAAAGGGGAAACGGGGGAACGAAATGACGGGAAGGGGGAGGGAGAGGTTCCCCTGCCCGGGCGGGCGGGGACCTCTCCCAGAGCGCCCACCGGGCGGCTGCCCGGCGGGTCGCACGGGGGTCCTTCAGGGTCCGTTGTTGCGGCCGGCAAAGCCGGTCCGCCCTTCAGCCGATGGCCTCCCCGCCCCGTTCGCCGGTGCGGATGCGGACCGTCTCGGCCAGGTCCAGGACGAAGATCTTCCCGTCCCCCACCTCCCCGGTCCGGGCGCCCTGGGTGATGGCCCGGATGGCGGGCTCGACGAAGTCCTCGTTGACGGCGATCTCCAGCTTGACCTTCTTCAGGAGGCTCCCCGCCTCCCGGGCGGCCCCGCGGTACACTTCCGTCACGCCCTTCTGGCGGCCCCGCCCCAGGACGGTGGAGACGGTCACCAGCGGGATCTGCGCCTCCTCCAGGGACCTCATGACCTGGTCGAGCTTGTGGGGTTGAATCAAAGCGATGATGTATTTCATGGTGAGCCTCCCTTTCTATTCGATGACCGTGTAGGCCGCTTCACTCTGCTGGGTCAGGTCGAGGCCGATGGTCTCGTCCTGCTCCGGAACGCGCATGCCGATGGCTGCGTCCACGACCTTGAAGAGAATCCAGGTCATGATGCCGGCGAAGAGCGGGGCCACGGCCACCATGACCAGCTGCGGCCAGAGCTGCCCGCCGCCGAAGAAGAGGCCGTTCGCCCCGGCTTCGTTGACGGCCTTCTCGGCAAAGAGTCCTACCGCGATGGTTCCCCAGATCCCCCCGACGCCGTGGACCCCGAAGGCGTCCAGGGCATCGTCGTACCCCAGTTTCGCCTTGACCACGGCCACGGCGAGGTAGCAGAAGACTGCCACGAGGATCCCGATGAGGATGGCGTTCATGGGGTTCACGAAACCGCAGGCGGGAGTGATGGCGACGAGCCCCGCCACGGCCCCCGTCGTCGCGCCCAGGACCGTCGGCGCCCCGTGCTGCTGCCACTCGATGAGGGCCCAGGTGAGCCCCGCCGCCGCCGCCGCCACGTGGGTCGTCACGAAGGCGTTGGCCGCCAGTTCGTTTGCCCCCAGGGCGCTGCCGGCGTTGAAGCCGAACCAGCCGAACCACAGGAGGGCGCCGCCCAGGACCGTGAAGGGCAGGTTGTGGGGACGGAAGGGCTCCTTCCGGTAGCCCAGGCGCCGGCCCAGGAGCACCGCCAGGACCAGGGCGGAGACGCCGGAACTGACGTGGACCACGATCCCCCCGGCGAAGTCCAGGCCGCCCAGGTTCCGCATCCAGCCGCCGGTGCCCCACACCCAGTGGGCCAGCGGGTCGTACACGAAGGTCGTCCACAGGAGGGTGAAGACCAGGAATGCGGAGAACTTCATCCGCTCGGCGAAGGCCCCGATGATGAGGGCCGGGGTGATGACGGCGAACATGGCCTGGAAGATCATGAAGACCAGGTGGGGGATCGTCGCCGCGTAGTCGGCGTTCGGCTGCCCCCCCACGGACTTCAGGCCCGCCCACTGGAGCCCCCCGATGATCCCGGACCCCGTGTCGGGGCCGAAGGAGAGGGAGTAGCCGAAGAGGACCCACTGCAGACTGATGACGCACATGACGATGAAGCACTGCATCAGGACCGACAGGACATTCTTCCGCCGGACCAGCCCGCCGTAAAAAAAGGCCAGGCCGGGGATCGTCATGGCGAAGACAAGGATCGTGGAAAGCATGACCCACGCTGTATCACCGGTATTCATGACTGCACCTCCATGCCGCAAGAATCGGGATGACCCCGGACGAACAGGAAAGGGCAAGGGGTGTGCCAGGCCTCGATCAATCGCTTATCTGTTTGACATGAAACAAGTATTTGAGATTCGGCGATCACTCCATCTCCACATTGTGATACAATTATGTTCCATATATCCGCACAAATACGGTTTCGTATCCTTCGCCTTCCTGTCCCGGAGACGGCTCCCCTAGGGGATTGACGGCCCGGCGAAACAACGGTATGAAGGAACCCATCGGCGGCTTCCTGCCGTTTCTGATCGTCGGAGGTATTTGGAATGATTCCTTTTTTCAAGATGAGCGGCAGCGGCAACGACTTCATCCTCATCGACAACCGGGACCACGTCGTCGAGACGGCCCTCGGCGCCGTGCCGGTCGTGGAATTCGTCCGGTCCGTCTGCCGGCGGGTGGCCGCCGTCGGGGCCGACGGCCTGATCCTCATCGAGCGGTCCGACCGCCACGCCTTCCGGTGGCGCTTTTTCAACGCCGACGGGAGCGAGGTGGAGATGTGCGGCAACGGCGGCCGCTGCGCCGCCCGCTTCGCGTTCCACAAAAAGATCGCCGGGCGGTCCATGTCCTTCGAGACGGCGGCGGGGGTCATCGACGCCCAGGTGGCCAAGGGCGTTGTCAAGCTCCGCCTGACGGACCCGGCGGGCCTCCGCATCGGGGAACCCCTGCCCGTGGGCGGGCGGACCCTGGAGACCCACTTCGTCAACACCGGTGTGCCCCACGTGGTCCACTTCACGGAGGACCTCGACTCTTTCGACGTGTTCAATACGGGACGGGCCATCCGTTACCACGAGCGCTACGCCCCCAGGGGGACGAACGCCAACTTCGTCCGGATCATCGACGGGCACATGATCCAGGTCCGCACCTACGAGCGGGGCGTCGAGGACGAGACCCTGGCCTGCGGCACCGGCTCGGTGGCCTCCGTTCTGGTTGCCGCCGCCCGGGGCCTCGTGGAGTCCCCCGTGGCCGTCCGGGTCCAGAGCGGCGAGATTTTAAAGGTGCACTTCGAGCGGGTCGCGGACGGCTTCACGAAGGTCTATTTCGAGGGGCGGGTCCAGGTAATCTGCGAGGGGACGATCTGGGAGGAAGCCTGGCGCGGCCTGGCGACGGAGACGGCGGCGACCCGCCTGGCGTCGGACAACTGAACGAAGCGACCGGGTCGGCCGGGCTTGGAAGCCCCGCAGACGGTCCGGTCCCATTGACCCTACACAAGGAGGAGAGAGAACCTTGCAGACCGCCCTTAGACTGACGAAGATCCCCCCGTACCTGTTCATGGAGCTCCGCAAGAAGATCGCCCAGGCCCGGGCCGACGGGGTGGACGTCATCAGCCTGGCCATCGGGGACCCCGTGGAGCCCACGCCGGAGCCCATCATCGACGAGCTCTGCCGGACCGCCCGAGACCCGGAGAACCACCGCTACCCCACCGACGAAGAGAAGGGCATGCTGGCCTTCCGGCAGGAGGTGGCCCGCTGGTACGCCGACCGCTACGGCGTCACCCTGGACCCGGCGTCGGAGGTGCTGGGCCTGATCGGCTCCAAGGAGGGGTGCCACCACTTCGTCCTGGCCTGCGTCAACCCCGGGGACATCGTCCTCATGACGGACCCGGGCTACCCGGCCTACCGGGCCAGCATCCTCATGGGGGGCGGCGAGCCCTGGAACGTGCCGATCCTCCGGAAGAACGGCTACCTGCCGGCCTTCGAGGACATCCCGGCGGACGTGGCGAAGCGGGCGAAGGGGATGTTCCTCAACTACCCCAACAACCCCACCGGGGCCTGCGCCACCCGGGAGTTCCTGGGCCGCCTCGTGGAGTTCGCCCGCTCCTTCGACATTGCCGTCTGCTACGACAACCCCTACAGCGAGATCCTCTTCGAGGGGCAGGAGCGCATCAGCTTCCTCATGGCGGAGGGAGCGAAGGACGTGGGGGTGGAGCTCAACTCCCTCTCCAAGCCCTACAACATGTGCGGCTGGCGCCTCGGCATGGCCATGGGGAACCGGGACATCCTCGCCGCCATCAGCAAGGTGAAGGAGAACACCGACTCGGGGATCTTCAACCCCGTCCAGTTCGCCGGCATCCACGCCCTGAAGAGCGAGGCCTCCTCCATCGACCACATGCTGGACGTCTACGGGTTCCGCCGCCGGATGGTCCTGGAGGCCCTGGCAAAGATCGGGATCCGCTTCGACGCCCCCCGGGGGACCTTCTACCTCTGGGTCCCCGTCCCGCAGGGGATGACGTCCATCGAGTTCACGAACCGGCTCTTCGACAAGACCGCCGTCGTCGTGGCCGCGGGAACGGCCTACGGCCAGTACGGCGAGGGGTACGTCCGGATCTCCCTGACGGTTCCCAACGTGCGCCTCCAGGAGGCCATGGAGCGGATCGTCCGGGAATTCGCATAGGGCAAGCCCGGGGCAAGGAGGACAACCCGTGAGCAAGATCATCGAATTCGTCCGCAACTACCAGGACCACAGCACCCGCACCGGTTTTCAGTTCGAGTTCGCCTGTGACCGCTGCGGCAAGGGTTTTCGGACGGAGTTCCGCTCGTCCGTCACCGGAACGGCCTCGGGCATGCTCGACAAGGTCGGCGGTTTGTTCGGAGGCATCCTGGGAAGCGCCGCCAACCTGACCCAGGACCTGCGGTCCGCCGCCTGGACCAAGGCCCGCGACGAGGCCTTCGAGGAGGCCGTGACGGAGATCAGGCCCCAGTTCGTCCAGTGCCCGCGCTGCTCCTCCTGGGTCTGCCGGCAGGGATGCTGGAACACCAAGAAGGGCCTTTGCAAGCAGTGCGCCCCCGATCTCGGGGTCGAAATGGCCGCCGCCCAGGCGAGCAAGTCCGTCGAGGAGGTCTGGGCCCACGCCGCCATGGCGGAGGAGGACAAGAAGCTGGGGAAGGAGCACTGGCGGGAAGGCATCCGGGCCACCTGTCCCCAGTGCGAGGCGCCACTGGCGGGCAATGTCAAGTTCTGCCCCGAATGCGGCGCGCCGGTGAAGACGAAGCGGTTCTGCACGGGCTGCGGGGCCGAGATGTCCGGGCCCGTGAAGTTCTGCCCCGAGTGCGGCGCGAAGCAGGGCTGAGGAGCAACCCGTGGCGAGCCTCCTGGACCGGACCTACGCCGCCTGGTCGAACCGGAGGCTCTTCTTCCGGCAGGGCTGGGGAGACCTGGCGCTCCTGGAGGAATCGCTCCGGAGGACGGGCCCGCCCGACCCGGTCCGCCCCGTCCCGATCGCCTGGGAGGAGACCCGCGAGGAGAACGGCGCCCGGGTGAAGCAGGGCTCCTTTCCCAGTCCCTTCCTCAGCCCCGGATTCCCCGCCGAGAGCCGGACGGCTTACGTCGAGATGGTCATGCCCCGGGACGGGGGCCCGCGGACGCCCGTCTGCATCCACTTCGCCGCCACCGGCGACGAGGGCTTCGAGCGGCGCCGGAAGGCCCTGGCCCTCCCCCTGGCCCGCCACGGCATCGGCTCGGTCATCCTGGAAAACCCCTACTACGGCCGCCGCCGCCCCCCGGGCCAACACAGCAAGATGCTGAACCTGTTCAGCGACCTGTGGCTCATGGCGGGGGCCACCATCGCCGAGGGGAGGTCGCTCCTGGACGGACTCCGCCGCGAGGGATTCGAGCGGCTCGGGGTCTGCGGCATCAGCATGGGCGGCTCCATGGCCGCCACGGTGGCCGCCCTGTGGCCGGAGCCGCTGGCCGTGACGGCCCTGATCACTCCCCACTCCGCCTCCGCCGTCTTCACCGAAGGGCTCCTGAAGCACTACTGTGCCTGGGACGTCCTGAACCGGCAGCTGGACGGCTCCGGGGACGCCATGACGAAAATGCGGGCATTCCTTGACCACACGGACATCCGGCGCCTTCCGCCTCTCCGGAGGCCCGAGGCGGCCTTTCTCGTCGGCGCCCGGGCCGACGCCTACATCTCCCGGGAGTCCGTCGAGAACGTCCACCGCCACTGGCCCGGCTCCACCCTGACCTGGGTGGAGAGCGGTCACGTCGGCGCCTTCCTGTTCCACCGGGGCCTCTGGATCGAGGCCGTCCGGAACTCCTTCGCCCACCTATGAAGGTCCTCGTCCGCCCCGCGTCCTACGACGGCGAGCACCTGAAGGCGGTCTTCGCCGACCTGATGAACCGCCTCGGCGGCCGCGAGGTCATCCGGGCGGGCATGCGGGTCCTCCTCAAGCCGAACCTCCTGTCTCCGGCAAAGCCGGCCCACGCCGTCCTGACCCACCCCCTCGTCATCCGGGCCGCCGTGGAGTACGTCCTGGAGCGGGGCGCCCGCCCCGAGGTCATGGACAGCCCCGCCATGGGCTTCTTCGACCGGATCCTCCGGGAAAACGGGATCAGCAAGGCCCTGGAGGGCCTTCCCGTGACGGTCCGGGAATTCCGGGAATCCGTCCCCGTCGACGTGGGGCCGCCCTTCGGGAGGATCGACATGGCGCCGGAGGCCCTGGAGGCGGACGCGGTCATCAACCTGCCGAAGCTGAAGAGCCACGGACAGATGGCCATGACCCTGGGGGTGAAGAACCTCTTCGGATGCGTCGTGGGCTACCGGAAGGCGGAGTGGCACCTCCGCGCGGGGGTGGACCGGGAACTCTTCGCCCGGCTCCTGGTCCAGATCGCCCGGACCGTCCGCCCGGCCTTCACGGTCCTCGACGGGGTCCTGGCGCTGGAGGGAGAGGGGCCCGGCAAGGGGGGCACCCCCCGGGCGCTGGGCGTCCTGCTGGCCGCCCGGGACCCCTTCGCACTGGACGAGGCGGTCTGCCGGATGGTGGGGCTTCCGCCGGAGCGGCTCCCCACCTGCCGGGCGGCCAGGGCACTGGGGCTGCCGGGGGAAAAGGTGGAAATCGACGGGGACCTTCCCGAAGTGCAAGGGTTCCGGATCCCCGGGCTGGACCCTCTCCTCTTCGGCAGCGCACCGGTGAACAGCCTGGTGCGCCGGCACCTCCTGCAGCGTCCCGTCTGCGATCCCGCCGTCTGCACCCTCTGCGGCCTCTGCCGGGATATGTGCCCCGCCAGGGCCATCACCGTGGAGAAAGACGGCCTCCGGTTCGACTACGAGGCCTGCATCCGCTGCTACTGCTGCCTGGAAGTCTGCCCCTGCGGCGCCCTCCGGACGGCGGAGCCCCTGGCGGGCCGGCTCCTCCGGCCCATCGTGAAGCGGCTGTTCTAGATATTAAAACGGAACTGGATCATATCCCCGTCCCGCACGACGTACTCCTTCCCCTCCAGGCGGAGCTTCCCCGCCGCTTTCAACGCCGTCCAGGAATTCCCGGAGCCCTTGAACTCCTCGAAGTGGACTACCTCTGCCTTGATGAAGCCCCGCTCGAAGTCCTTGTGGATCGTCCCGGCCGCCCGGGGGGCCTTGGTCCCCGCGGGGATGACCCAGGATTTCACCTCGTCCTTGCCGATGGTGAAGAAGGAGATCAGGCCCAGGAGCCCGAAGGCCGCCCGGATGACCCGGCCGAAGGCCGGCTCGTCCAGGCCCAGGGGGTCCAGGAACTCCTTCTGCTCCTCCGGCGACAGGCCGGTCAGGTCCGCCTCGAGTTGGCAGCAGATCCCGATGACCGGCGATTCGAGGGCGGCCTTCTCCCGGAAGGCCTCCGTCAGGGACAGGTTGCCCTCCGCCGTGTTGACGACGACGAGTTCAGGGCGGAGGGACCAGAAGGAAAAACTGCGGAGGGAAAAGGCCTCGTCCTCGGAAAACCCGACCTTCCGGAGCGGGAGCCCCGCCTCCAGCTGCTCCCGGGCCCGGGGCAGGATGGCCAGGTGGAGCTGGTCCAGGGGTTTCATGGCTGTCCGGGACATCTTCCGGAGCTTCTCCAGCCGGTTTTCCACCACCATCAGGTCCGAGAGGACCAGCTCGTCCTCCAGGCGGCGGTAGGCGGCGATGGGCTCGTCCACGTCGGGGATGGAGAAGCCGTCCACCACGTGGAGGAGGCCGTCGGCCCCGCTGAGGCTCTGCCGGAGCGTCTCCCAGGCCTTCTCGCCCGCCGCGTGGACGTCGGTGACGGGGATCCGGGCGGGGACGGCCTTGAGGGAGGGAAACGCGGCGGCCAGGCGTTCGAAGCGTTCGTCCGGGACCGTCGCCTGGCCCCGGACGGCGGTCTCTCCGTGGAGGTCCCGGCTCTTTGTGCCGGTCATGATCTCGAAGAGGGTGCTCTTTCCGCTCTGGGGAAGCCCGACAATGCCGATTTCCATTGTGAAACCCCCGTTTTCCCGATCTTATAGCAAGTGTCCCGCTCCCCTGGCAAGGAGAAAGCCGGCGGTCCGGCGCCCCCGCCGCGGCCGCCGGCCGGGAGGGGACCACGGCGGCAGGGCGAATGCGGTCAGAAGAGGAGCGACGAGACCAGGAGACCCGCCGAGAGAATCACCAGGCCCGCCACGGCGGCCCAGGAGAAGACATTCATCACCGGACCGTTGACGTGGTCCCCCATGATGCGACGGTCGTTGACGAGCAGCAGCATGGCCACGAGGATCACCGGCAGGAGAAGCCCGTTGATGACCTGGGAATAGTACATGATGGCGATGAGGGGGATATCGGGCAGCAGGATGATGCCCGCCCCCAGGATGATCATCAGGGAATAGAGGCTGTAGAACTGGGGAGCGTCCATGAACTTGTGGTCGATCCCCGACTCCCAGCCGAAGGCCTCGCAGACCGTGTAGGCCGTCGACAGCGGCAGGATGGACGCGGCGAAGAGGGACGCGTTCAGGAGGCCGAAGGCGAAGAGCCAGGAGCAGTAGGCCCCGGCCAGGGGGGCCAGCGCCAGGGCGGCGTCCTTGGCGGTCTCGATCTTCACCCCGCTTTTGTGGAGCGTGATGGCGCAGAGCATGATGATGAAGAAGGCCACCACGTTGACGACGATCGACCCGAAGACGACATCCATCCGGGCGTAGGGATAGCTCTCCGCCTTGAGCCCCTTGTCGACCACGGAGGACTGGAGATAGAACTGCATCCAGGGGGCGATGGTGGTCCCGATGAGGCCCATCGCCATGGTGAGAAATCCCGGATCGAACCGGATCGTGGGCTTCACGAGGGCGGCCCCGACCAGGCCCCAGTCCGGCTTGCCCACGAAGCCCGAGACGATGTAGGCCACGTAGAACAGGCAGGCAAAGAGGAAGGCCTTCTCGACGGACTTGTAGCTCCCCTTCACCACGAGCCACCAGACAAACGCCGCCCCGAGGGGAACGGAAGCGTACTTGCTGATGCCGAAGATCTCCAGGCTCGCCGCGACGCCGGCAAAATTGGAGACGGTGTTGCCCAGGTTGGTCAGGAGGAGGGCGATCATGAGGTAGAAGGTGACCTTCGCGCCGAAGCGCTCCCGGATCAGATCCGAGAGGCCCTTGCCGGAAATCACCCCCATGCGGGCCCCCATCTCCTGGATGATGATGAGGACCACCGTGATGGGAATCAGGGTCCAGAGGAGGGAGAGGCCGTACTCCGCGCCGGCGAGGGAGTAGGTGGTGATTCCGCCGGCGTCGTTGTCCACGTTGGACGTGATGATCCCGGGGCCGATGAGGGCGAAGAACACCGCAAAGCGCCTCCAGGCGCCTTGGCGGGACAGGTTCGCAAGAACGCTCCCTGCCGACTTGCCGAACAGCCTTTCGAACACGCGTGGTCTCCGTCCTCGTCCATCGTTCTCACTTGCCCAGTTTCGGGGCCACCAGTTCCAGGAGATTCCGGAACGGGATGACACCCTTCATCCGGTCATCCCGGTCCACAACCGGGATGGCCATGACGCCGTACTTGGCGAACTGCTCCGCGATCTCGTCGGGCTCCTCGTCCAGCCGGACCGTGACGAAGCGGGTGTCCATCAGGTCGTCGACCCTCGCCTCGGGCGCAGCCGCCAGGAGTTCCCGGAGGCTCAGCATGCCCAGGATGCGTTCCCGCGGGTCCAGCACGTACACATAGTAGACGAAATCGAGCTCCATCGCCTCCAGGCGCAGGATCTCCAGGACCTGGGAGGCGGTTCGTTCCGGCGGGACGCTGAGAAAGGCCGTCGTCATGAGCCCCCCCGCCTCCTCCTCCGGGTGGGCCAGGAGCTCCTTCACGTCATCGGCGATGTCCTGCTCCATCTCCTTGAGGATCCCCTCCGCCTTGTCCCTCGGCAGGTCCCCCAGGAGGTCCGCCGCCTCGCTCAGGGACATCTCCTCGATGATGTCCGAGGCCTTGTCCGCTGCCACCGTCTCGATCAGGCTGACCTGGATTTTCGGGTCCGTCTCCTCCAGGGTCTCCGCCGCGGTCTCCACGTCCAGGGACTGGAAGACCGCCGCCCGCTGGTGGATGTCCAGGTCCTCGATGATGTCCGCAAGGTCCGCCGGGTGCAGCTGGGCCAGGCGGTTCTGGGTGATGGACAGCCGCAGGAGGTCCGGCGAGGAGACGGGCTGGACGTATTTCCAGGAGATGAACTGGTTCGGCAGTTCGTAATCGAAGAGGGACTGGAGGAAAAAATCCATGGCCCTCTCCAGACCCACCCGCCGCATCAGTCCCCGGAACCCCACGTCCACATGGACCAGGTGGAGGCGGTCGTGGGACCGCAGGAACTGCAGGTCGTTGACCCGCCGGACCTTCGCGCCGTTCGTGTCGACGATCTGCTTGTCCAGGAGGGCATCCCGGAGAAAAAGCTCGTTCTCGCCGAGGGCGCGCCCCTCCGTCGGAGGTTGTTCGGTCCGGATCGAGCCGTTGGACTCCCGAACATCCTGCCACGACAGGTACAGGGGCGCCTTCCGCCCCTGCGAATGGATCCGGATGCCGCCCACGGAGGGGTACGGCTCCCCCAGGTTCGCCGAGACGTCGGCCAGGCGGCCAATCGTGCGTCCATACCCGTCCTGGACCGGTTTTCCCAGGATCTGGCTCAGGTACACGAAAAATTCCGGTTCTTGAACGGCCTGGTTCATCATGCCGGACCTTCTCCCGCGGGGCTTGCCTTTTCCATCAGGGAGCCAGCCGGGCTTCGGCGGGTCCGGCCGGGCGGCCGCGCGCACCTTCCCCGTCGCTCCCGTAAAACTTGTTTGCTATACTATATTTCGAAATTATGGCAATCAAATTGTCGTCCGGCTTTGCCGAAGCAAACCGGTGAAAAGGGACAGGATCTTCTCCCCGGAGGCAAGGGTGGCAAAACCCGCTTTCTGGCAAAACGAGAAACGTTACTACGATCTGAAGAGCTTCTGGCGGAACCGCTTCGGCTGCCGGGTCTACAAGCTCCCCGTCGACGCCGGCTTCACCTGCCCGAACCGGGACGGCGCCGTTGCAACGGGAGGTTGCGTCTACTGCGACGGGCGCGGCTCCCGGCTACGCCAGGCAGGCTCGCTGCCGTCCGTCACGGACCAGCTCCTCCGGGGCATGGAATACTACCGCCGGCATCGCGGGGCCGCCCGGTTCATCGCCTATTTCCAGACCTTCACGAACACCTACGCCCCCGTGGAGCGCCTGCGGCTCCTCTACGGGGAGGCCCTGTCCCTGCCGGACATGGCGGGGCTGTCCGTCGGGACCCGGCCCGACTGCCTCCCCGGCGAGACCCTGGATCTGCTGGAGGAACTGGCGCGGGACCGGCACGTCTGGCTCGAGCTGGGACTCCAGTCGATCCACGACCGAACCCTCGAGAGGATCCACCGCGGCCACCGGGCGGAGCGCTTCCTCGAGGCGGTGGACCGGGCCTCGGGACGGAACCTGCACCTGTGCGTCCACATCATCGCCGGGCTGCCCGGGGAAACCCGGGAGGACGTCCTCGCCACCGCACGGAGGCTGGCGGCCCTGCCCGTCGACGGGATCAAGATCCACTGCCTGCTGGTCCTGAAGGGGACACCCCTCGGGGCCCTCTACGAGCGCGAGGGGTTCCCGCTCTGGAGCCGGGACGAGTACGTGGCGACCGTCTGCGACGTCCTGGAGGTCCTCCCGCCGCGGATGGTCATCCAGCGGTTGACCGCCGACGGCTACCGGGATATATTCCTCGCTCCCGACTGGGCCGTCAACAAGATGGCCGTCCTGGGGGCCATCGACCGCGAACTGGAGCGGCGGGGCACCCACCAGGGAATCCGCTTCGGGGATGGAGAAACATGATCGGCATCGTGGACTACCGGGCCGGAAACCTCACCAGCGTGGCCCGGGCCCTGGACGCCCTGGGCGTCCCCTGCGAGGTCACGGACGACCCGGAGAAACTGGACCGGGCGGAGCGCATCATCTTCCCCGGCGTCGGCGCCGCCGGGGAGGCCATGGCGAACCTGCACGCCTCCGGGCTGGACGACCGGATCCGGCGCTGGGTCCGGGAGGGCCGGCCGGTCTTGGGGATCTGCCTGGGCACCCAGGTGATCTTCGAGCGGAGCGAGGAGGACGGAGGGACCCCCTGCCTGGGGATCCTCCCCGGAACGGTCCGCCGCTTCCCCGAGGGATTGCAGGAGAACGGGGATCTCCTCAAGATCCCCCACATGGGGTGGAACTCCGTGGCCTTCCGGAACAATCACCCCGTCTTCGCCGGCATCCCGCCGGAGGCGGAGTTCTACTTCGTCCACTCCTACTACCCGGACCCGGCGGAGAAGGACCTCGTCATCGGGGAAACCGGCTACGGGATTCCCTTCGGCGCCGCCGTGGCGCGCCGGAACCTTGTGGCCGTCCAGTTCCACCCCGAGAAGAGCGGCCGCCCGGGGCTCATGATCTTGGCCAACTTCAGCCGCTGGAGGGGAGACGATGCTCAGTAAGCGGATCATCCCCTGCCTCGACGTCCGGGACGGGAAACTGACGAAGGGAATCCGGTTCGCGGGCAACGTGGACATCGGCGACCCCGTCGAGGCGGCGCGGGAGTACTACGAGCAGGGGGCCGACGAGATCGTCTTCTACGACATCACCGCCTCCTCCGACGGCCGGAACATCCTGATTGACACGGTCCGCCGGGTCGCCGAGACGATCTTCATCCCCTTCTCCGTGGGGGGCGGCATCCGGAACCTGGAGGACATGCGGGAGGTGATCCTGGCGGGGGCGGAAAAGGTGAGCGTCAACTCCGCGGCGGTCCTGAACCCGTCCCTCATCACCGAGGGCGCCCGGGCCTTCGGCAGCCAGTGCATCGTCCTGGGCATGGACGTGAAGCGGGTGGAGCCGTCCCGGGTGATTCCCTCGGGGTACGAGACCGTCATCCACGGGGGTCGCCGCTACACGGGCATCGACGCCCTTTGGTGGGCCCGGGAGGCGGAGCGCCTCGGCGCCGGCGAGATCTGCCTGAACTCCATCGATGCCGACGGAACCCAGGACGGCTACGAACTCACCCTGACGGAGCGGATCTCGACCCGCGTCGGCATCCCCGTCATCGCCTCTGGCGGCGCCGGAACGCCGGAGCACCTCGCGGAGGTCCTCACGGCGGGCAGGGCCGACGCGGCCCTCATCGCCTCCATGGTCCACTACCGAACGTACACCATCAGGGAGATCAAGGCGTTCCTCGCCGCGCGCGGAGTCAAGACCCGGCTCACCTGGTGAGGTCCCCTCCCGTGAAAAGGGGCCTAAAAAGGCTTGACATCGCGATTTTCCGCTGCTAAAAGGGGCGCTCGTTGCGAAAGAAAAGGTTTCGGCATGTTCGACATGAAAAGAGGCGTAATCGGCATCATCGGCATAATTATTATCCCCATTCATATGGGGGCCGGGTAATGGTGCACATGTAAGAATCCTTCAAGCAAAAGCAAACCGTTACTCGGCTCCCGGGTAACGGTTTTTTTTTACTTCCCGAAACAACGGAAACGCACTTGTCGATCAGGAGGAGGAACACCGTGAAACTGACCGGATCCCAGGTACTGCTGAGAGCACTTCGCCGGGAAAACGTGGACGTCATCTTCGGCTACCCCGGCGGAGTCGTTCTGCCGATCTACGATGAACTGTACAAGGAGGAATTCAACCACATCCTCGTCCGCCACGAGCAGGGGGCGATTCACGCCGCCGACGGGTACGCCCGGGCCTCCGGCAAGGTCGGGGTCTGCCTCGTCACCTCCGGTCCCGGCGCCACGAACACCGTGACGGGCATCGCCAACGCCTACATGGACTCCATCCCGGTGGTCATCTTCACGGGCCAGGTCCCGACGGGCCTGATCGGCAGCGACGCCTTCCAGGAAGTCGACATCACGGGGATCACCCGCCCCTGCACGAAGCACAACTTCCTCGTCCGCCGGGTCGAGGACCTCGCCGCGACGGTTCACGAGGCGTTTCACATCGCCCGCTCCGGCCGACCCGGTCCGGTCCTGGTGGACCTGCCCCGGGACGTCTCCCAGGCGACCATCGAGGAGAAGGACATCCGCAACGAATTCGATCCCCTCAACGGGCTGGAAAAGCCGAAGCAGGAGGACATCGCGAAGGCCGTGGAGATGATCCGGGCCGCAAGGAAGCCCCTGGTGCTCTCCGGAGGGGGAGTGCTCCTGGGAAAGGCATCCGGGGAGCTCCGGGAATTCGTCCGGAGGACCGGCTTTCCCATCACCTCCACCCTCATGGGACTCGGCGCCTACCCGGGCTCGGACCCCCTGTGGCTGGGGATGCCGGGGATGCATGGCACCTACTACGCCAACATGGCCATCACCGACTGCGACCTGATGGTCGCCGTGGGGATGCGCTTCGATGACCGGGTCACCTCCAAGGTGGATACCTTCGCCCTCCATGCGAAGATCATCCACATCGACATCGACCCCGTCTCCATCGACCGGCTCGTCCGCTCCCACCTGTCCATCGTCGGTGACGCCAAGACGGCGCTGGGCATGCTGAACGAGGCGCTGGCCGCAGCGGGCGCCCCGCCTCCGGCGGACCAGACCCGGGAGTGGATGGAGCAGATCGACGCCTGGAAGAAGCGGGTTCCCCTCCGGTTCAACGAGTGCGAGGACCGGATCAAGCCCCAGCAGGTTATCCGGAAACTGTACGAACTGACGAAGGGGGAGGCGGTCATCACCACGGAAGTGGGCCAGAACCAGATGTGGGCGGCCCAGTATTACACCTACGACCACCCCCACACCTTCATCTCCTCCGGCGGCCTGGGAACCATGGGCTTCGGCTTCCCCGCCGCGGTGGGCGCCCAGGTGGCGCGACCCGACAAGACGGTGGTCGACATCGCCGGGGACGGCAGCATCCAGATGAACATCCAGGAGCTGGCCACGGCGGTGCAGTACAACATCCCCGTGAAGATCGTGATCCTCAACAACCAGTACCTGGGGATGGTTCGCCAGTGGCAGCAGATGTTCTACGGGAAGCGCTACTCCCACACCGACATGACCTATGCCCCCGACTTCGTGAAGATCGCCGAGGCCTACGGGGCTA
>JBFYXW010000117.1:0-2698 GCA_041310335.1 Syntrophaceae bacterium
GCATTGTAACGGTCTTCGCTCTCCCGCAGTTTCTCTTCCGCTTCCTTGCGGTCGGTAATGTCCTCCACGATTCCTTCGTAGCGGATCACGCCTCCGTTCGAGTCAAAAAAAGCGCGGGTGCTGTTGGACACCCAGATCCGCATACCGTCTTTTCGCCGGGCCCTGAATTCGAAGTGCTCCACGGAACCCTTTTCTGCGAGAAACTCCATGTAGCGTCGCCTGTCTTCCGGGTCCACGTAGTATTGCTCCGCGATGTCCGAGATATCGGCGATCAGTTCTTCCGGAGACGCATAGCCGAAAATGTGGGCAAAGGCGGGGTTGACGCTGATAAAGCGACCTTCCGGTGTGCTCTGGAAAAACCCTTCAACGGCGTTTTCGAAAATGCCCCTGTATTTTCCCTCGCTCTCCCTCAGTGCCTCCGCCATGATCGCCCGGGCCAGGAAACCGCCGATCGACGCGGCCATGGATTCAATCAGCGGCCTGATTTCCCGGGGCGTCTCGTCCAGGGTATGGGACGCGAGGTTCAAGCAGGCAAGGGCTATCCCCTGATGGACGATCGGGACGACCGCCAGGGCGCGAAGCCCTTCGTGAAGTTTCTGTCCATTGGCGGTCAGATCGCTGTGCCGGATGTAGACAGACCGCCCCGCTTGAATCAGCCGGACATGGGGCGTATGGGGACCGATCGTTTTCGATATCGCAACAAACGCGTCCGACAACCCTTCATGCCAGACGAGACGGAAACCTCCCGTTCTCTCGTCGGCGAGATAAAGGCCACCGCAGTCCATGGCGGAAGCCTGCAATGCCGCAGACAGGCACAACTCCAGGCATTCCTGGAGGTTGCTCGTCCGCCCCAGGGCGATCATGAGTTCCTGCTGCAGTTGCAGGGCATTTTCAGCCCGCCTGCGATCTGCGTCCGCCTTTTCCAGGGCGGAGTTTTTGGCCCGCAACGCTTCCAGTTCCTCGATCAGCTCACAAATGGGCTTGGATTGATCTTGCATCTTGTCGTCCATTTCTGTTTACACGGTCCGGGATAACCCGGCCGCCAGCCATCCTATTGCAACGCCTCCTGCACCGCCCGCGCGAGAGCCTTGATCGAAATGGGCTTGAGGACAAACACCCGGATGCCAATCCGCTTTGCCTCTTCCTCGCTGATCTTTTCGCTGAACCCGGTAGTCAGGATGATCGGGAGCCCCGGGCGGATCTTCAGTATCTCCAGGGCAAGGTGATCACCAGTCATGTTCGGCATGGTCATGTCCGTGATGACCAGGTCGAAGCGGTCCGGGTTCGACCGACGGCCTCCAGGCATATCCAGGAACCGTCGGCCCTGCGGGCCCGGAACTCCGTCGGCACGCCCGTGTTTTCCCGTTGGACCACTTCGGCGAACTCCTGCAGGACCATTTCCACATCGTCTTCGTGGATCAGGGAAAACGGGCTGCGGCCGATGAAATGGCCGGGGGGGTACCCAAGGACGGTTGACGTCGACGGGGATTCAAAGGTCACGATCCCTTCGGAATCCGTGACGACGATGATGTCGGACATGCTTTGAAACACCCTGTTGAAATGGTCATCCAACTCCTGGAGAAGCCGGTTCCCGTTTCCCGCATCGTCATTCATGAATGGCACTCCTGAGGTCAATGTCTCCCCTTCCGGGCCGATCCGTCCCGGAAGAATGACGAGTCACGCCGCCCGGGTCCTCCCCGTCCGGGACGTTGCCTCGGACTCCCGTTCCCGGTCAGGCCGTCCGTAAGGCCCCGGCATACATCTTCCTTTCCCGAAACGCCACACGGACTCCGGGTCATGGTCCGAAGGCGGCCAGCACAACCCGGTTCCTCCCTTCGCGCTTGGCCCGGTACATGCCCTCGTCCGCAACCTGCAGCAGCCGGCCGAAATCCGCGCCCGGGGTAGGTCCCTCCAGGCCCACCACCCCGAAACTGACCGTCACGACAAGCTCGCCGGCCTCTTCCAGCAAGACAGGCGTGCTGGCGATCCGCCGGCAGAGCAGTTCCGCAACGGCAAGCGCGTTGGGCGGCGTCGTCTCGGGCAGGATCACGGCGAACTCCTCGCCGCCGATTCGGCCCAGGATGTCCGAACTCCGCAGGTTGTCCGCCGCCACCCGGACGATGTGCCGGAGGACGGCGTCTCCCGTGGCATGGCCGTACCGGTCGTTCACCTGCTTGAAATGATCGATGTCGAACATGAGCAAGCTGATGGGCCGCCCGTAGCGCTGGGACAGTTTCAGGAACAGCTCGCCCTTTTCCAGGAAGTGACGGCGGTTCGCGATGCCCGTCAGGCTGTCGGTAATCGCCAGCGTCTCCGCCTCCTGCCGGTACAGGAACAGATTGCGAAAAAGCATGTCCAGCATGAACGTGGCGAAGATCGTGATGGCGCAGGTCGGCCCGATGATGGCGTTGTACTTGGCAAGCTCGAACGCCGGGGCTACCCCGAGGGGCACGAGGACGTTGGGCAGGACCGCGACGGAGAGAAGGCCGAGCAGGTTGGGCAGGTAGCCGAAGGGGAGACCCAGGAAGACGGGCAGGATGAACCAGTACATGAAGCCGGCGATGCCGTAGACGAGCCCGCCCTGGATGAGGCTGAGGTGGTACAGGAATACGCCCTGCGTCACCAGGACAAGCACGTAGAACAGCCAGGGGAGGAGATCCCTTCGCATTCCCGACAGGAGGAACAGCGGGTACAGGAG
>JBFYXW010000118.1:0-36133 GCA_041310335.1 Syntrophaceae bacterium
ATATGCGACACTTTCTTCTTGGGGAATGCACAGGATGGGGTCTGGAGGGTCTAAAATGGTAAGTTTTGAGATTTTTAGGCAGAGCATGTACAATTTAAAAGAACTTATTCTTCATGTACAATCATTTGATTATCAGAATATGAATGATGTTTGCTGGAATAACATTAAAAAAATATTCATAAGCATGAAAGTCATGGCGAGTAGTACCAGTCTTGTTGGAAATTCGAAAGTAATGCATCATCTTATGCCAAACATCATTCCACCAATAGACAGAGAATATACGCTTAAATATCTAAGAGGAAAAACATCAATAAAGAACGATCTTGATCATGAATGGGGCCTAATGTTTGAAATTATAAACAATTTCTTTATTCCGATAGCTTCTGATCAGAACTTTATTAATAAAGTAGATAATTGGATGTCTAATTGTCATGAATACCCTTGGGACACATCAATATTTAAAACTATCGACAACCTTATTATTGGTCGATTAAAATTAACGTAAATTCAACTAATAATTGGGAGGATAAATATGAGAGATCTTTTAACGATACGAGAATATGGTCTAGAAAAGATTGGGAGCTGGGTGTTAAGCACACGCTATACATCAACTCAGCATCTAAAACATCTTCCTGGTATTGATTTTTTACTTCCACATTTTCACGACGATAATAATCTTGTCTATGCATTTGCCATTGGTGATGACGTTATCTATGTGGGTGAAACGACAAAGGGAATAACGGAAAGATTTAAAAGCTATAGATCAGGAAACCCAAATGTAAGAGACACAGATAATAGAGTGAAGGAGAAAATAACCGAAGCTTTACAGGCTGGAATTGAAGTAACAATATGGGTTTCACAACCAAAAGCCATTATTGAACTACCCAATGGGAAACATGAAATACCTGCCAGTAAACCTGTTGAGGAAATGTTAATCTCTTGTATTAAGCCTACACTTAATAAAAAAGATATTGGTCAATCAATAAAGCAAGGCAACAGTGATAGAGATAATAAAGTTGTCATAGAAACGTCTATAAATATAGATGGTGATATTAAAACGTTGCTTGGCGAGAAGTATATAACTGACGATCTTCAAAAAGAAATATATATGAGGAGGGCAACACAATTCAGAGCATGGGCAAATTACATAGCAGCCCTATTGTTGACGAAAAGTGGAAAACAATTTTTTAACGCATCGGATGTTAAGAATGTTCTTAGAGAACTATTGAAAGATCGATATGATAAACCGGGATATAAAGAATCTAGCTTATGTACTGCAGATATGGAAGAGCACTCAAATTATAATATGAACATTCCATTTTTACGAAGGGATCCCCGTAATAGAGGGTATTACGAATTTATCGGATTCCCCGTAGAACGAGCGCAATAATCAACAAAGAAATACCCCCCTATCAAGACGCTATCATTCATCAGGAGAAGGATTTCAAGCTGGTCCAAGAGACGAAGGTCCTAATATGAAACAATTTGTATATCCATGGAAATGGGTCGAAGGTAACGTCAACACCGACGAAGAGCATATTGAAATACGTTATGGTAGTCGTCCCTGAAAAAGTGTAATATACTGTAATTATTGCTTTATTAAAGGTATGTTCTATGATAAAATCACCAGAAAATAAAACAAATCCCTCAAAAGCTGGTGATTTTATGCAACCAAAAAAATTGTCCGCCCAAGAGGCCCAAGGCGATCTGTTCCGTTCACGCTTGGACCAGATTCTCAACAACGGGCACCCTCTCTTCCAGCTTGCCCGTCAGATCGACTGGTCGTTCTTTGACACCGAGTTCGGGCAACTGTTCGTGGAGAACGTCGGCCGCCCGGGACTTCCGACCCGGCTGATCGTCGGGCTGCACTACCTGAAGCACACCTTCAACGAGAGCGACGAGTCGGTGGTGGAACGCTTCCTGGAGAATCCCTACTGGCAGTACTTTTGCGGTTTCGAGTACTTCCAGCACAGATTACCCCTGGACCCCTCTTCCCTGGTTCGTTGGCGGAAGCGTCTGGGACCGGACAAGTTGGAGAAGCTGCTTGTTGAAACCCTGGAGACCGCCAAACGGGGCAAGCTGCTGACTCCTCACCATGTGGAACGGGTGAACGTCGATACGACGGTTCAGGAGAAAGCCGTCGCCTTCCCCACGGATGCCCGGC
This sequence comes from Syntrophaceae bacterium, assembly GCA_041310335.1. Taxonomy (GTDB): domain Bacteria; phylum Desulfobacterota; class Syntrophia; order Syntrophales; family PHBD01; genus PHBD01. Next base: position 2,165 of record JBFYXW010000118.1, read on the forward strand.
TTTATCAGAAGACCCGACGTGCTCTGGTGCGGGCAGCCAAGGAGAGAGACATCAATCTCCGGCAGAAATACGAGCGGCTTGGCAAAGCGGCGTTCATCAAGCAAGGCCGGTACGCCCATGCCCGCCAGTTCAAAAGGGCGAGAAAGCAGACCCGCAAGCTGCGAACCTTCCTAGGGCGGGTCATCCGGGACATCCAGCGCAAATGCCAGGCTCCCGATGAGCATCTCTCCCACCTTCTTTCCCTGGCAGAGCGCATCTTCAGCCAGAAGAGGAACGACACCCAGAAAGTGTACAGCGTTCATGCTCCGGAAGTGGAATGCATCGCCAAGGGCAAGGCCCACAAGCGCTACGAGTTCGGCTGCAAGGTGGCCATGGTCACCAGTTCCATCAAGAACTGGGTTCTGGCGATCGATGCCCTTCACGGCAATCCCTTTGACGGTCACACCCTGAAACAGTCGCTCGATCAGGTCAAACGCATCACCGGCTGGCAACCGTTGCATGCTTATTGCGACCGGGGCTATCGAGGTGCCGGCAAAGAAATCACCGACACGGCTGTTCATCTGGCGGGCAAGAAGAAACGGAGCATGAAGCCCGGTGTCTGGCGATGGTACGCTCAGAGGTCAGCCATCGAGCCGATCTTCGGTCACCTGAAGTCGGATCACCGCCTCGAACGCAACCACCTGAAAGGGAAGGATGGGGATCGGATGAACGCCATCCTGTCCGGCTGTGGGTTCAACCTGAGGAAGCTCCTCGGAGCTTTCTTTTTGTCCTTTTTCACCCGGCTGTTTTTCGGCTGGAGAGAGGGACAAACTTGTCAAAGAGCGGTATGCTTAAGTCCTGTCTGCAATAATTGAGGCTTTTTCAGGGACGACTTCATTAGGTTTGTGGTCTTTACGGGGTGTCTCACCGCTTTTTCGCAGGAGTTTCAGAAGGCGGGACAATAGCAGGATAAAATCACCAAACAAAGTAAAAGGGTTAGCCATCCTCGGCTAACCCCTCTATTTTTCTGGCTCCCCAGCGCGGACTCGAACCACGGACCCGATGGTTAACAGCCATCTGCTCTACCGACTGAGCTACTGGGGAAAAAGTCGGTGCAAAAAAACGGAACCGCTTCTTAGGCAAAAAGCGGTCCCTTGTCAAGAGACGATTCCGTGCCGGGTAATTTTCCCGGTCGGGTTGCTTTTACCGGCAGCTGACGCAGACTTTCAGGGCGCTCAGGGGCACGCCGGTCTGCTTGCTGATGAAGGCCAGCTGGTCTTCCGGGGCGAAGTAGCGGCCGCAGACGCTGCAGGCGGCCATCTTGAAGACCTTGTCCCAGATCATCCGGCGGTCCCCGGTGGTCTCCATGCAGACGTAGCCGGTGGGGCAGATGAAGGCGCAGGAGCCGCAGCCGATGCAGGCGTCGGGATCGAAGTCGATCTTCGGCTCCTCCAGGTCCCGGCCCAGACCGCGGTCGGCGAAGGTCAGGGCATTGGCCCCGACGACTTCGCGGCAGGCCCGGACGCAGAGTCCGCAGAGGATGCAGGGGTTCTCGTCTTCCGCCTCCGCGGCGACGGCCACGCCGAGCTTGCCGGCGATGTCCCGGACGGCCTTCGCCCCGGGATACTTGGAGTAGAGCAGCTTCGCGGCCAGGGCCCGGGCCTCTTTCGCCGCCTCCGAGCCGGTCCGGACCTCCAGGCCCTTGGTCACCGGCGTGTCGCAGGATGTGGCCAGCTGCCACTTGCCGTTGGCTTTGACCTCCACCGTGCAGAGGCGGCAGGCCCCGAAGGGGCTCACTTCCTGGTGGTAACAGAGGGTGGGCAGGGTGATTCCCTGGTTCCGGATGTTATCCAGGACCGTCGAGTTGTCCTTCGCCTCTACCTTGCGCCCGTCGATCGTGATCGCAACCATTTGCTAACCTCTATTCTCGAAAGTTCCAGCGCTTCCTCCCCGCCGGGGCGGGAGGGAACGGATTATTCCCACACCATCAGCCGGTAGCAGCGGAGGCACCGGCTCGCTTCCTTCATGGCCTGGGCGGCCGTGTAGCCCGCCTCCACCTCGGCGAAGCCGGTCTTGCGCTCCTTCGGGTCCATGAGGCTCACTTCTGCGGCGGCTTCCTTCGCCAGGTAGCCCTTCTCCCGCTGGGCCTTCGTGTCCAGGCCCGCCAGGGAGAGTTCGGGGGCGAACGGGGTGCCCGCCAGGAAGGCGTCGATGCTCTTGGCCGCCTTGTTGCCGGCGTCGAGGGCCTCGATCAGGGTCGCCGGGCCGCTGACGCAGTCGCCGCCGGAGAAGACCCCGGGGACGTTCGTCTGGAAGGTCGCCGCGTCCGCCTGGATGGTCCCCCAATCGGTCAAGGCCACCTTGCTCTTCCCGGCCAGGAAGGCCGTGTCGGGCTTCTGGCCCGTGGCGGCGATGATCAGGTCCGTCTTGACGACGAACTCGGAGCCCTTGACGGGGATGGGGCGCCGCCGTCCGCTCGAATCGGGCTCGCCCAACTTCATCTTGAGGCACTCGACCCCCGTCACCTTGCCGCCCTGGCGGAGAATGTTCGCCGGGGCCACGAGGTAGGTGAACTTCACCCCTTCCTCCACGGCCTCCTCGATCTCCGTCGCGCTGGCGGGCATCTCCTTGCGGGAGCGGCGGTAGAGGATCTCCACCTCCTTGAAGCCGTTGCGGACGCAGGTCCGGGCGCAGTCGAGGGCCACGTTGCCGCCGCCGATGACGACGACCTTCTTCCGGGGGGCCGCCTTCTCGCCCAGGCTCGCCTTGCGCAGGAACTCCGCGCCCTGGACGAACCCGCCGTCCTTGACGTCTTCCCCGCCGCAGCCCACCTTGGTGCCCACGTGGGCGCCCACGGCCAGGTAGAGGGCCCCGTAGCCCTGCTTCTGCAGGGCCGCCCAGTCGAGGGGACTGAGCGGGCTGTTCAGTTTCACGTCCACGCCGGTGCGGCGGATGAGGTCGATCTCGTGGTTCAGGACGTCCTTGGGGAGGCGGTAGTCGGGAATGCCCACCGCCGCCATGCCGCCGGCCTTGGGGAGGGCCTCGAAGACCGTCACGGGGTAGCCCAGCTGCCGCAGGCGGTAGGCCGCCGCGAGTCCCGCGGGACCGGCGCCCACCACGGCCACCTTCTGCTTCTTCTCTTCCTTCGGGGCCGGGAGGCCGCAGCCGCCGGCTTGAAGATCCACGTCCGCCGCGGCCCGCTTCAGGAGGCGGATGGCCAGGGGGCCGTCGAGGTCGTTCCGGACGCAGGCCGTCTCGCAGGGGTGCGTGCAGGCCCGGCCGATGACACCGGGGAGGATGCAGCGCTCCCGGATCAGGGTGAGGGAGTCGGAGAAGCGGCCGTTCCGGATCAGCTCGATGTAGCCGGGGATGTCCAGCGTGGCCGGGCAGGCCTGCATGCAGGGGGCCGTGACGGCCACCGAGCAGGCCTTCTCTTCCAGCTTCCGGGCGCCCTTGCCGAGGGCCAGGAAGTCGGCCTTGCAATGCTTGACGGCGTCGAGGACCGGCGTCAGGGCGGAGGCCCGGCCGAAGTTGCACTTGGCGTTCTTGGCCACGCCCTTCGCGATCTCCTCGATCTCCCCGAGGGCGCCCTTGTCGGCCTTGCCGGCCGCCATCTCTTTCAGGAGGGCCGTCACCCGGTCGATGCCGATCATGCAGACGGAGCACTCGCCGCAGGAGAGCTTCCGGGCTTCCTTGAGGTACGCCAGGGTCAGGGAGGGAATGTCGGCGTCCTTGTCCAGGATCACCAGGCCGTTCCACCCCAGGAGGGCGGACATCTTCTGCCCTTCCTTCGGGACGGGGCATCCCAGGTCCGCCGCCTTGGCCTTCCCCTTGGGCTGGCCCTTGCGGCCGTCGACGATCTTGCCGTTCCAACTGCTGAATGCAACCGGTTTCATGTATGCCACCTTATGAAAAGATTGACGTCCCGCCCCCGGCCGGGGGGAAGGAGTTTCGGTATCTATCCCTTCAGTTCGTCCCAGGACTGGAGGCACTGCACCTTGTTCATGAGCTTGGCGAACTCCAGGTTCACCCGCTCCTGGAAGAACCCGATCTCCTCCTAGCCCAGGTGGCGGAACCGCCCCTGGAGCTTCAGGTAGTCCGTCACGGGCCGGAGCGTCTCGGGCATCTCCACCGTGAAGCGATACTCCCCGTTCTCCACCTCGTAGAGGGGGAAGATCCCCGTCTCCACCGCCAGGCGTCCCAGCTTGATGCAGTCCTTCGACTCGGCCCGCCAGCCCGTGGGGCACACCGACAGGCAGTGGATGTAGGCAGGGCCCTTGACGGCCCGGGCCTTCTTCACCTTGTTCATGAAGTCGATGGGGTAGCTGTGGCAGGCCGTGGCCACGTAGGACACGTTGTGGGCCACCATGATCTCCGGCACGTTCTTCTTCCACGTCCGGTTGCCGGGGCTGGCGGAGCCCGCCGGTGCCGTCGTGGTGGAGGCCCCGAAGGGGGTGGCGCTGGAGCGCTGGATCCCCGTGTTCATGTAGGCCTCGTTGTCGAAGCAGACGTAGAGCATGTCGTGGCCCCGCTCCATGGCCCCCGAGAGGGCCTGGAGACCGATGTCCACGGTCCCGCCGTCGCCGCCGATGGCCACCGTCTTCACGTCCCGATCGGGGATCCGCCCCTTCCGGCGCAGGACCTGGAGGCCCTTTTCCACGCCGGCGCCGACAGCCGCCGCGTTGGGGAAGGCCACGTGGATCCAGGGAAGCTTCCACGCCGTGGTGGGATAGAGGGTCGAGATGACCTCCATGCAGCCCGTGGCGTTGGCGATGACCGTTTCCTTCCCGAGGGCCTTGCACATCAGGCGGATCGCCAGGGCCTCGCCGCACCCCTGGCAGGCCCGGTGGCCGCAGCTGAAATATTCTTCCCGGTCCACCAGTTTCCCGGCGAACAGGTCGAAGTTCGAAACCAGTCCCGTCGCGTAATTGGGTGTAACCGTCAAGGTGCTCATCTTACTCCCTCACACCGTAGATTTGGTAGGCGTCGCCGGACTTCTTCGCCTTGGGGGCGCTCTCCACCATCTTCATGAAGTCCTCCACGCGGACGTCCCGGCCGCCGAGGCCGATGATGTAGTTGACGATCTCCGGCCGGTTCGGCTGGTCGTAGAGGGCGGCGCGGATCTCCGAGCAGACGGGCCCGCCGGGTCCGCCGTAGGAGACGGCCCGGTCCGTCACGACCAGGAGCTTCGCCCCCCGGACGGCCTTGCGGATCTCGTCAAAGGGGAAGGGCCGCCAGAGCTTCAGCTTCAGAAGACCAACCTTCACGCCCTTCTTGCGCAGCTCGTCGACGGCCATCTCCGCCGTCTCGCCCATGGAGCCCATGGTCAGGAGGAGCACCTCGGCGCCCGAGGCCTTGTAGGACGCGACGGGCTCGTACTTCCGGCCGAACATCTTTTCCCACTCTTTCCAGATCTGGACGATGACCTTCTTCGCGTTCACCGTCACTACGTCCCGGGCCTTGGCGGCCTCCGTGTAGATGTCCGGGAGACCCAGGGTGCCCATGGACAGGGGGTGGTCCGGGTGCAGGGAGGCGAAGGGCTTGTAGGGCGGCAGGAACTTGTTCACCTGCGCCTGGGTGGGGAAGACGATGGGCTCCACCACGTGGGTGAGCTGGAAGCCGTCCATGTTGACGTTGATGGGCAACAGGACATCGGGGTGCTCGGCGATCTTGAAGGCCTGGATGAACATGTCCACCGCTTCCTGGCCGTTGTCGGCGAAGATGGACAGCCACCCCGAGTCGCGCTGCATGATGATGTCGCTGTGGTCGTTCCAGATGTTGATGGGACCGGAGACGGCCCGGTTGCCGAGGCCCATGACCACGGGCAGCCGCATGGCCGGCGTGATGGGCAGGATCTCGTGCATGTACATCAGGCCCTGGGAGCTGGTGGCCGTGAAGGTCCGCGCCCCCGCCCCGGAGGCGCCCATGACGGCGCTGAGGGCCGAGTGCTCCGACTCGACGGTGATGTACTCCGCGTCGATCCTCCCGTCCGCCACGATGTCCGCCAGGTGCTCGGCGATGTGCGTGTTGGGGGTGATGGGGTAGCAGGCGGCCACGTCGATATTGCAGAGAGCGACCGCTTCCGCTGCGGCGACCGCCACTTCCATTCCAACGGGTTTCGTCATGACTCGTGACCCTCCTCGATCATGCTGATGGCGGACGGCCAGCATTCGTGGGCGCAGATGCCGCAGCCCTTGCAGTAATCCAGGTCAGCCGCGAAAAATCCGTCGGGTCCCTCCTGGACGCATCCCTCGGGACAGAAGAGATAGCAGACCCCGCACTTGATGCACTTGCTGTTGTCCCACACGGGCCTCAGGGAGCGCCAGGGCCCCGTCTTGAAGGAGCGGGCGCTCCCGGGCTCGAAGACGATGCCCCCCGTGTTGTATTCCTTCCATGTTTCCGGCCACTTCTTCATGATCCTATCCTCGCTCGTCGCGCTTCCGGGGAAGCGGGCTTGGTTTCTTCCGTCAACGGGTCAGCTGAGCTTGACCTCGTCGTAGGCGCGCTTCAGGGCCTTCAGGTTCTTCTGGGCGATCCGGCCGAAGCGGTGCTCCACGGGCTCCTTGAGGGCATCCAGCTTGACCACGTTCGTCACCTTCAGGAGCGCTCCCAGCATGGTTGTGTTCGTGATGGGCACTCCCAGTTCATGCCAGGCGATCCCCGTGGCGTCCACCGTGGCGATCTTCCCGGAGAAGTCGGCGTTCTTCTTCTTCAGCAGATCCCGTACCTCGCCGGCCGTCTTCGCCGTGTTGACGATCAGGGTCCCGCTGGGCTTCAGGCCCGCGACGACGGCCGGTCCCACCTGGCTCTCGTCGAGGACCACCGCGACGTCGGGATTGTAGATCCGGGAGCGGACCTTGATCTGCTTCGTGTCCACCCGGTTGAAGGCCTCCACCGGCGCGCCGCGACGCTCGGGGCCGAAGCTCGGGAAGCCCTGGGCGAACTTGCCCTCGTCGATTGCCGCCACGGCCAGGAGCTCCACGGACGTCACCGCTCCCTGGCCCCCCCTGCCATGCCATCGGATTTCCAACATGAGTTCTATCTCCCTCGTGGATTCGCCTCTTGCGGGTTTCGCGACCGCCCGTTTCCCGTGAAATGCGGCCACTTCCCCATTGAAAACCGCCGTTCTGGTATCTTAAATTCGAAGAACCTGTCAATGAAAAAATCCCGGGGCCCACCGGGATTGAGAAAGCCGCATTGGTGGTGAAATCGTCCGCCCGCCGGCGGGTCCGCCGAGAGACCCGGCGCCGGTCCCTCACTCCTCCTTGCAGACCGCCACGGGTCGCTGGAGGTAGCGGATTCCCGTCCCGATGAGGACGGCGGCGAAGAGCAACTGGAGGACGGGCTCCGCCAGGTTGGCGGCGATCCAGCCGCCCGCCACCGTGCCGACGAGGATCCCCGGGATCAGGCCCGGGAGAACGGCCTTCTCGACGCTCCCGAGGCGCCAGTGGGCATGGGCGCCCAGCACGCTGACCGGCACGGCGGCCAAAAGCGCGCTCCCCTGGGCCGTCTGCTGGTCGAATCCCGCCAGGAGCACCATGAAGACGATCATGACGGCCCCGCCGGCGACGCCCATCAGGCCCGAGAGGAATCCCGTAACGGCGCCGCCGGCAAGGAGAACGGACACCCGGAACCATCCCCACGTCGGGACGGACAGGTTGAGAAGCCAGGGTTTGGCCAACAGCAGGAGGGAGACGAAGATCAGGAAGAGCCCGAAGGCCCGCCGGAGGTTCGGCTCCGGGAGGGTCCGGCACACCCGGGCGCCGGCGCGGACGGTGCAGAAGGCCCCCGCCGCCAGGACGGCGGCGGCGGAGTAGTCCACGTGGGCGAAATACGCGTAGGTCGCCGCCCCCGCGAGTCCCGTGAAAGCCACCGCGACGAGGCTCGTCCCGTGGCAGACGTGCTGGGGAAGCCTCATCAGGCCGCTCATCAGCGGGATCATGAGGACGCCGCCGCCCATGCCCATCATCCCGCCGAACCAGCCGGACACCAGGCCGATCCAGAAATTCACCACACCTGCAACCTCACAAGGGTTTTTTTCAGGAGTACGACGCGGACCGGCTTCCGGGCAAGCGATTTTCGCCGCCTTCCGCGGCCGGATGCCCGACAGGCGCCGCCGTCAGCGGCTTCTCGACACGCCGACCCGGTCGCAGAACCGGGAGACGGGGCACTTGCTGCAGAGGGGGGAGACGGGCCGGCAGACCTCCCGGCCGAAGGCCACCATCAGGGTGTTGTAGCGGCTCCACCAGGGGACGGGCAGTTTCGCCCGCAGCGCCCGCTCCGTCTCCTCCGGCGTCTTCGTCCGCACGTAGCCCAGGCGGTTCGAGATCCGGTGGACGTGGGTGTCCACGCAGATGCCGTCCTTCCCGTAGCCGAGGGACAGGACGAGGTTGGCCGTCTTGCGGCCCACGCCCTTGAGGCTGAGGAGGTCTTCCATGGTGTCGGGGACCCGTCCCCCGAACCGGTCGATCAGGTCGCGGCAGACGGAATGGATCGTCCGGGCCTTGGTCCGGTAGAATCCCACGGGGAAGACGGTCCGGGCGATGGTCTCCTCCGGCAGGGACAGCATCGTGTCGGGGGTGACGGCAAGGCGGAAGAGGCGCTCCGAGGCCTCGGCGGTCACTTCGTCCTTCGTGCGGAGGCTGAGCAGTGTGGAGACCAGCAGGAGAAAGGGATCGGCCCGATCGTCGGCCATGGCCGACACGATGGGCATGTCCCAGCCGGGGAGCTGCTTCTCGAGGGCCTCGAGGATCCTGATGATAGCCTGATCGTTCACGGGAGGCCTCGAAAGAGCCGATCATCCGCGGGGGCACGGTCTGAAAATGGGGACAGATTTGAAATCTGTCCCCATTTTCACAACGCAGCATCCGGCCATTTTCCAGGACCGACTACTCGTAGCCTTCCTCGTTGGCCAGGATATCCAAATGCAGCGTCGCAATGTCCTCCACGTCCAGGTTGGCCTCCCGCTTGAGTTCCCGGAAGTCCACCATCTTGATGTAGCGCTTGCAGACGTTGCAGACGTCGACCCGGTACCGCTCCTCCCCCTCGACGGTGAAGTAGGCGAGGCTGTCGTGCTCCTCGTTGCCGCAGAAGGGGCACTTGATGCGGCGGAAATTCCAATCAAAACCGCACTGGCTGCAGAAGAGGTAGCGGAAGCCCTCCTCCTCTTTGATCTCCCCGATCTTCGGCTCCTTGCCGCAGATGGGGCAGTACCCCTCGGACCATCCCGCGGAGGAGATCCGGTCGGCGTAGCGGGCGGCCAGCTGCGACAGGGCGGGGCGAAGGCTCTCTTCGAGGAACAGGTCGATCAGGTCGAAGGTCTCCTTGTCGCTCTCCTCCTCGTCCGGTTCGTCCTCGTCGCACTCGTCCAGCGCCGAGGCAAAGGAGCGGCGGATCAGGTCCTCGAAATCGATCTCGCCCTCCCGGATCCTCCGGGACACGTCTCCCGTCTCCCCGGGTACCCTCCGCTCGGCGATCTCCAGCAGTTCGAGGAAATACTCCTTCGGCCGGGTGAGATCGCAGGGCCCTCCGATCACGTCGACGAGGGGAAATCCGCCCTCGATCTTGGATTCCACCAGGCGCTCGTCGAGGGGGAACGTCCCCTCGTCCAGTTGCAGGAGATGCTTTTCCCGTAGGATGAGGATCTCCCCGAGGATGTCCAGAAGCTCCTCGTAATGGGGGGTCGCCTGTTTGTATTCTTCAATGGTTTTCAGCGATTCGTGAAGATTCTGCGGCATGGGCCGTTTCCTTTCCGGTTTCGTGTTGAGCGGTGTATATATCCTTTCCCCCCCGAGCACAAGAAAAGTTCTTGCCATGATTTTCAAGGGGATGGAGCGCCGGGGGGATCATTGACCGGACCCACCGGGGGTGCTACGAAGGACCCTGGAAAGGACTGGCAATCATGATCGCGGAAAACGAACGGAAGGACACCCCGGAGGGCCGCCGGGTCATCGTCGTCGGCGCCGGGGCGGCCGGCATGGTGGCGGCGGGCCGGGCGGCCGGCTGCGGGGCACGGGTCCTGCTCCTGGAAAAGAAGGACCGGCCGGGAAGGAAGATCCTGGTCAGCGGGAAGGGGCGCTGCAATCTCTCCAACACGAGGGACATTCCCGATTTCCTGGCCATGTTCGGCGAGAACGGCGCCTTTCTCCACGGCGTGTTCCGGCGCTTCTTCCGGGAGGAGCTCCTCGAGCTTCTCGGGCGGCTGGGCCTGGAGACCAAGGTCGAGCGGGGCGGGCGGATCTTTCCCGCCTCCGACCGGGCCGCCGACGTGGTGGCCGCCCTTCGCCGCTACCTCTCCGAGGGCGGCGTGGAGGTCAGGCCCCGCGCCCGGGTCACGGGACTCCGCTTCCACGGGAAGGGCGTGGCGGGGATCGAGACGGAGGCAGGGTTCCTCCCCGCCGGGGCCGTCGTCCTGGCGACCGGCGGGTCCACCTGGCCCGCCACGGGATCCACCGGCGACGGCTACGCCCTGGCCCGGTCCGCCGGTCACGCCATCGTCCCGCTCCGGCCCGCCCTGGTGCCCCTGCTCGTGGAGGAGGTCGACCTTGCCCGGTCCATGCAGGGGGTGAGCCTCCGGAACGTCCGCCTCACCGCCTGGGCCTGCCGGGCCGGGGACATCGACGACACCCTGGACGTGACCCGAAACGCCGGACGGGGAATCCCGGGGAGAAAGCCCCCCCGGGGGGTCATCGAGAGCCGCATGGGAGAGATGATGATGACCCACTTCGGCATCGGCGGCCCCGTCACCCTCCTCCTGAGCCTCGCCGTGGTGGACGCCCTGGAGCGCGGTCCCGTCTCCGTGGCCATCGACTTCAAGCCCGCCCTGACGAGGGAACAGCTCCGGGAGCGCCTCCAGCGGGACTTCGACCGCCACGGGAAACGGGCGGCGGCCCGGATCCTGGAGGAGCTCCTGCCCCGGAAGGCCGTCGGGGCGTTCCTGAACCGTTGGAACATGCCTCCGGAAAAGCGGGCGAACCAGGTCTCCGCGGCGGAACGGGAGGAACTGCTCCGGCTCCTGAAGTCGTTCCGCTTCCACATCCGGGGCTCCCTCCCCATGGCCTCCGCCATCGTCACCGCCGGCGGCGTCTCCCTGACGGAAGTGGACCCCCGGACCATGGCCTCCCGGCTCGTGGAGGGCCTGTTCTTCTGCGGGGAAATCCTGGACCTCGACGCCGACACGGGGGGCTACAACCTGCAGGCGGCGTTCTCCACCGGGCATGTTGCCGGAGAGTCGGCGGCGGGTTTTATAACAAATTGATTTCGCTGGCGATCGGTCCAAAGAACTATTGGTTGTCAAAACGTGGGGAAACAGGTAAGAGGCGAATGCCTGGCCGGGATATAATAAATGATGCGTCCCCGGCAGCCGGTTAAACGGCCAAAACGGTGATGCACGGGAGGGATGGTCGCCATCACCAAAAAATAACGGATTCAAGGAGAGGGACATGTACCAGTTCGACAAGCCGGACAACCTCGTGGAGCTTTTCGAGGAAAGCGTCAAGAAGCACGCGGGGAACCGCATGTTCGGGACGAAAAACAAGGACGGCGTCTACGAGTGGGTCACCTACGGGGAGGTCGCCCGCCGGGCGGACAACCTACGGGGCGGGCTCGCCCAGGCGGGCATCGGCAAGGGGGACGCCGTCGGGATCATCGCCAACAACCGGGTCGAGTGGGCCGTGGCGGCCTTCGCCACCTACGGCCTCGGGGGCCGCTACATCCCCATGTACGAATCGGAGCTCCTCCACATCTGGAAGTACATCATCGCCGACAGCCAGGTGAAGGTCCTGTTCGTCGCCAAGCCGGAAATCTACGAAAAGATCAAGAACTTCCCCAACGAGATCTCCACCCTGAAAAGCATCTACGTGATCGAGGGCGAGGGCGAGGGAACCATGGCGGCCCTGGAGCGGCTTGGGGAGAAGAACCCCGTCCCCTCCATCCGCCCGAAGCCCGAGGAAGTGTCCGTCCTGATCTACACCTCCGGCACCACCGGCGACCCGAAGGGGGTTCTTTTGACCCACGGGAACTTCACCAGCAACGTCCAGGCGGGCATCGCCAAATACCCCGAACTGGGCAATACGGATGTGACGCTGGCCATCCTCCCCTGGGCCCACTCCTACGGCCAGACGGGGGAGCTCTACGCCATGATCCACCTGGGGGCCTGCATGGGCCTGGCGGAGAGCCCGGCCACCATTGCCCAGGACCTCGGCCTGGTGAAGCCCACCTGGCTCGTGGCGGTCCCCCGGGTCTTCAACCGCATCTACGACGGCATCACGACGAAGATGCGGGAGGAGGGCGGCCTGGCGAAGGCCCTCTTCGACATGGGCGTGGCCTCGGCGAAGAAAAAACGGGAGCTGGCGGCCCAGGGCAAATCCGACTTCCTGACGAACATCAAGTTCGCCATCGCCGACAAGATCGTCTTCTCCAAGATCCGCGAGAAGATGGGCGGCCGCCTCAAGGGCTCCATGACCGCCAGCGCCGCCGTGAACGTCGAAATCGCCTACTTCTTCTACGACATCGGCATCCCCGTCTACGACTGCTACGGCATGACGGAGACGTCCCCGGCCATCACCATGAACGCCTCCTACGCCTTCCGCTTCGGGAGCGTGGGCCAGGTGGTCAACAAGGTGAAGGTCGTCATCGACTCGTCGGTGGTGGAGCCGGGGGCCACGGACGGCGAGATCGTCGCCTACGGTCCCAACATCATGAAGGGCTACCACAACAAGCCCGACGCCACCCGGGAGGTGCTGATGCCCGACGGGGGGCTCCGCACGGGCGACCGGGGCCGCCTGGACAAGGACGGCTTCCTCTACATCACCGGGCGCATCAAGGAGCAGTTCAAGCTGGAAAACGGCAAGTTCGTCTTCCCCGCCGGCCTGGAGGAGGACATCTGCCTGGTCCCCTGGGTGGCCAACTGCGTCATCTACGGCGAGAACCGGCCCTACAACGTGTGCCTCGTGGTGCCCGAGTTCCCGGCCCTCCAGCGCTGGGCGGAGCAGAAGGGGCTGCCGACGAACGTCACGTCCCTGACGGAGAGCCCCGAGGTCAAGGCCTTCGTCGCCTCCGAGATCACCGGCGCCCTGAAGGGCAAGTACGGCGGGTACGAGATCCCGAAGAAGTTCCTTCTCCTGGCGGAGAACTTCACCCTGGAGAACGGGATGCTCACCCAGACGATGAAACTCAAGCGCCGGGTGGTCCTGAAGAAGTACATGGACGCCATCGAGGCGCTGTACCGGGAGGGCTGAGGCAGAGCCTCGGACACGGTGATGGGCGGACCGGATCCGGAAAAGAAGCCGCCGGAGGCCGCCGCGCCTCCCGCAGCCCCGGAGTCGGAAGACGACTTCTGGAACTGCAAGGGCCGGTGCGGCTACACCCGCTGGTGCGCCGCCTGCATGGCGGAGCGAAAAAAGAAGGAGATCGAGGAGGAGTGGCGCCGCTGGCGGGAGGAGTCCGAAGAGGAAGGGACGCCGCCCTAATAAATATAGGGACACTTCCCATATTTCTCATGCAAAGAGAAATATGAGAAATATGGGAAGTGTCCCTATATTTATTCGCCTGCCTCGTACCCCTGGGTGGCGTGGAACACGGCACGATCGAAAAACATCACGATCCGCCGGTCCAGCTCCAGGGCCATGTAGATGTCCAGCGTCTTCTGCCACATCCCCCGCGACAGGGCGAATTCCCAGAGGTGCTTTTTTACGAGGCTGAGCGCGCTCAGCAGGTGGCTCAGGGGAACCCCCTCGCCCCGGCTCTGCCGGCCCAGGGCCGCGAAGAAATCCTTCACGTCCGCGTCGCCGTGAATCCCTCCCAGCCAGGCGCTGAAACGGGAAAGAATCCGCAGCACGTCCCCGAATAGCCGCTCCCGTCCGAACGTGTGGTACGCCGCGGTGGACCGGCTTGAGAGGGCCTCTTTCATCCAGTTCCGGGCGATGGATTCGGCGTTTTCCTCGATGACCTCGACGAGCCGGTCCGACAGCAGGTTTTTCCGGTCCTCCTCCCGGCCCTCCCCGACGGACCGGCGGAAGGAGTCGACGATGGCCCAGTAGTCCGCCTTGCCCCGGACGAAGGCCTCGATGGCCTTGCGGTTCGACGGGAAGGCGATCCGCGGCAGGTCGTCGGGAGGATAATACCGCACCGCCGTCGTATCGCTGCCGGGCCGGAGGATGCCCCCGACCTGCTCCACCTCGAAGGTCAGAAACAGGAGATCCCCGTAATAGCGGCTTCCGTAGGAGTCCACGTCGACGAGCCCCGCGATGCGCCCCCGGATTCCCGCCTCCTCCTCGAGTTCCCGGAGCACCGCCTCTTCGATGCTTTCCCCCGATTCGGCGAAGCCCGTGGGAAGGCACCACATCCCCCGGTAGGGGCGCTTGCCCCTCCGGACGAAGAGGATCCATCGGTCCAGGGTCACGATGGCCGACACGACGGGCAGCGGGTTCTCGTAAAAAAACCGGCTGCAGGGACGGCAGAAGTCCCGGTCGTTCCCCTCGTCGTCCCTCTCGCGGACCACCCTTCCGCCACAGACATGGCAGTACTGGCGTCTCGGCTTCTTCATGCTCCGTCCTTTCGGGGCCGCGGCAGGCTGCAGCGGAAGATCCGGTCGTTCTTGGACAGGCAAATGTTCCCCGCGCCCCGGATCCACTCCTTGAGATCCCGCTCCAGGAACGCGATCAGGTCGGACGTGGTGCGGGAGGTCCCGGTCAGGAGGAAAGGGCTCTTGAAGCGGATGTACTGGAGGATCTGCGGGATGTCCGAAGGGGGGAAAACCAGGGTGTTTTCGTGTTCCAGCACGTCGATCCACCGGAACCACGGGGCCAGGAGATCCTCGCCGTTTTCGGCGCCAAAGCGGGCCACGATCCCCTCTACGGGAAGGCGCCCCCCGGGGAGTTCGCCCAGCCTCATCAGGGTCGCCCGGATCAGGCCCGCCAGTTCCCCCATGTTCTGCCGGTCGTGGGTGATGACGACGAACAGGCCGTGGGGCTTGAGGATCCGGGCAATCTCGGGAATGGCCTCGGGGAAAAAGTACAGGGCGAAGGAGCACAGGACCAGGTCGAAGGATGCATCCGGGAAGGACCGGATCACCGGCGCCCCTTCGGCGAGGAATCGGCCTTCCAGGCCTGCCCGGCGGCAAGCCTCGAGAAACGGCGGCTCATAGGCCTCGACGATGTCCACCCCGACGGCGGTGCCGCCGCGGGGGACCAGGTCCTTCAGGGTTTCCGTGAACGGGCCGAAGGCGCAGCCCAGCTCCAGGATTTCCCTGCATTCCCGGAGGTCGAGCCCTTCCAGGGCATGGCGGCGCACGTCCCGGCCGTTCGTCGAGTGCCCGCGGATGATTTCGGCGATGATGCGGTGGCCCAGGACGTCGCCGAAAACGCTCTGGACGGCGGCCGGGTCGGGATGCTCGTTCACTTCGCCCCTCCTTGCCCCGACGCGGGGAGCAGGTCGATGACCGTGATCTCCGGGGGGGCGAGAAAGCGCATGGGCGGCCCCCAGGTGCCGGTGCCCCGGCTCACGTGGAGAAGCCCTCCCCCGGGAAGGTTATAGTCCCCGGAATGATGGGGGAATACCATCCTCGTGATCAGGCTGAAGGGAAAGATCTGCCCCTGGTGGGTGTGGCCCGACAACTGCATGTCGAACAGGCCCGCCGCTTCGGCCGGCACCTCCGGGCGGTGCCGGAGCAGAACGGTGAAAAGACCCCGGTCGAGGCCCGACAGGGCATCCCGCTCGCCCACCGCCGGCGCCAGGCCGGCGCTGATTCCCGTCGCGTCGTCCACACCGGCGAGGTTCAGAACGCCGCCCACGGTCCGTCCCTCCCCCCGGAGGACCGTGAATCCGGCCCGCTCCGTGAAGGCCAGCGCCTGGTCGATCCCCGCGTAGAACTCGTGATTCCCCGTCACGGCATACTTGCCGAGGCGGGGTTGCAGCGACCGGAGCCGCTCCATGGGACCCGCCAGGCTGTCGATCTCCGCGTCCACCAGGTCCCCCGTGGACACCACGAGGTCCGGCCGGGCCTCCTCGACAGCCGCGACGATGCGGCCGACGCAGTCCGTGCCGACGACGAATCCCACGTGGACGTCCGAAATCTGAACGATCCGGATCGGCGCGGACAATTTCGGGCTCGTCAGGACGATCCGCTCGGTTTCAAAGCGCGTCGCCTCCCAAACCCCGTAGCCGGAGAGGAGGAGGGCGCCGCCCAAGGCCAAAAACGCCGCGGGCCGGGGCCCGATCGTCCACGCGGACCGGTCCTGACCCGAGACCGTCGCAACGCCCCCTGCGGCCAGGTTCCAGAAATCGAGCACGACGAACAGGCAGAAGGCGAAAAACACCGCCCCCATCCACAGGTAACCGGTCCAGGCCGCCAGGCAGGCCGCCTTTTCCTGTCCCGCCCGCTCGAGCGCGCGCACGGCCACGGGAAGGAGGACCACGACGGCCAGGAAGGCCCCGAGGAGCCAGCGACCCGTCGCGGCGAGGGGAAAGGCCCGGACCAGTTTGAAAAACAGGTATCCGTGCAGCCCCCCGTAGACGAGAAAGTAGATCGCCAGGAACAGGATCATTTGCCTGCCGGGGGCTTCTCCGGAACCGTCCCTCCGCCGGAGGCGCCCCGGATGGCCGCGTGCGCGTCCAGGATGATCTGCCGGGACAGGGCGGCCATGGAACGGCTCATGGCGGCGGCCACGTCGTCAGCCCCTCCGCCTTCGACCGGCAGGGACGATTCATACTTTTTCTGGTACAGGACCCGGCTCCGGGTGTCGCTCCGGCTCCGATCCTGCAGGGTGATCCGGATGACCATCAATGCCCGGCGGCCGTCGGGCCCGTCCGTTTCGGAGAAATCCTCCACGGCCCCCCCGAGTTCGAACCGCGCATCGACGGGGTCCCGCCAGGTGAAGACTGCCTTGAAGAGACCGGCGTTGCGGAAATCCCGGGTCAGGAAGTCCATCGCCAGGTCGGCGGGGCTGACCCGCCAACGGTGGTAGGGATCCGCGTAATAGACGTGGGGTTTCATCCGGATGAGCATCAGGGGCCCCCGCAGGGACTCCGTGGCGGAGAAGCGGTCCACCTTGAGGACCTCCTCCAGGGCGGCCACCCCCTCAAACACCGGTGCCCCGTATTCCAGGGAATAGTGATCCACCAGGAGGGCCGGCTTCGCGCCGGTGCAGCCCCAGATCAACCCGGCCGCCAGGAGCGCCGCCAGGAACGGAAGGATCCTGCGGGTCCCGGCGGAAATCCCGCGGCCTGCCTGCCATGTGATCGTGTTCATGTCCATGTCCCGCTCCCTCCCTCACCGCAGCCGCCGGGGCGGAGGTGGCTCCCCGAAGAGGATATCCGACGGGTTGGCCTCCAGCCTCTGGAGCAGGGTGTCCAGGTTTTCCGAGGCCCGGCGGATGTTTTCCCCGGCCAGCTTCATGTCCATCGTGATCTCCCGGCTCTTGCGGTCCAGGTCCTCCACCATGCCCTCGGTCCGCCGGCCCGTCTCGGCGAGCTTGAGCGCCTTGATCTCGTCCCGCGCGTCGGCGATGAGGGCCCGCGCATCCGCGATGGCGTCCTTGGTCTCCTGGAACATGCCCTTCGTGTCGTCCAGGATCCCCTCCACGTGTCCCTCGGCGACGATCCGGTCCACCCGTTCCAGGGTGCTGTTCAGGTGTGCCGTGGTGGACTCCAGGTTTTCCAGGATGCGGTGGGTCGTCGACCCGCTGAAGAATTCGCTCATGGAGCGCTCCACCCGCTTTATCTCTTCTGCAATGCCCCCCAGGTCGATCTCCCGCACCTTGGCGATGACCATCTCCACACCCGACATGATCAGCTTCTGTGCCGAGGCCTGGGACGGAATGATGGGATAGGGCGGGGTGAAAGAGATCCGCGGCGAATCGACCCGCTCCCCCTCGGGCACCCGGTCGAGGTCCACGAAGACGATGCCCGTGAGCCCCGCGGATTTCAGCTGCGCCACCGTGTCCTTCGCCTCCGAGGGCTTCAGGTCCACTTTCATGACCACCTCGATGAGGCGGCGGTCCGGGGCCACGCGGATCTCGTCGATCCGTCCGACGTCGACGCCCCGGTACTTCACCAGCGAATCCGGCGAGAGCCCCTGGACCGACTCGTCGAAGTAGGTCACGTACAGGTCCCCTTTCTGGAGGAGCTTGGACGCCCCGACCCAGATGATCGTGGCCACGCCGATGGACACGCCCAGGGTGATGAACAGGCCGATGAGAAACTTCGGGGTCTTGCTTCGGGCCATGGGTGGCATGCCTCCCTAGGATGAACCGCTCCGGCGGTTGAAGAAGTTGAAGACCCGCGGATCGGACGCGTCCTTCTGCAGGTCCCGGGGCCGTCCCTCCGCGATGATCCCCCGGGTGGCGCGGTCGAGCATGATCGCCCGGGAAGCGATGGAAAAGATGGACTCCAGTTCGTGGGTGACGACCACCATGGTCGTTCCCATGCCCTCGTTGATGCTCTTGACCATCACGTCCAGTTCCACCGACGTCACGGGGTCCAGCCCGGCGGACATCTCGTCGAAGAAGAGGATCATCGGGTCCAGCGCCATGGCCCGGGCGAGGCCGGCCCGCTTTTTCATGCCCCCCGACAGCTCCGCCGGGAGATAGTCCTCGTAGCCGGCGAGATTCACCATGGAGAGCTTCATCCGCACGACCTCATCGATGACCGAGGGCGACAGGTCCGTGTGCTCCTGGAGCGGCAGGGCCACGTTCTCCGCCAGGGTCATGGAGCCGATGAGGGCGCTCGACTGGAACAGGACCCCGATCCGCCGCTTGAACTCCGTCAGGGCCGAATCGTCGGCGCCGGCGATGTCCACGCCGCCGACCCGGACCCGGCCGGCCGCGGGCTGGTACAGCCCGATGAGGTACTTCAGCAGCGTCGACTTCCCGCAGCCGCTCCCCCCGACGATCACGAAGATCTCCCCGGGCCAGACCTGGAAACTGACGTCCTCCAGGACCACGTGGTCCCCGTAGGCGGCCACGAGGCCCGCCACCTCGATGACCGGCTCGGTTCTGCGTTCGGTTGCGGTGGACGGCTCGCTCATGTCAACCCTCCCTAACCCCGCTCCCGCCACGCTGTCAAGCGCCGGGGCGGCAGACGGGCAAACCCGAAACGACCTCCAGGCCCCGCCGACCCGACCAGCCGCGGGGCGCGGCCGCCCGATAGACAGACGTCCGCAGGCTTACGGATTGATGTAGTGCAGCATGATCGCGAAGGCCGAGTCGGCGACGATGATCAGGAAAATGGCCGACACGACGGCCGACGTCGCCGCGGCCCCGACGGCCTCCGCCCCTCCCCGGACCTGGAAGCCGCGGTAGCAGACGATGCCCGAGATCAGAAGCGCGAAGCACATGGCCTTGAACATGCTGGCGTTGATGTCGAAGATCCGGATGCTCTTGATGGTCTGGGTCATGTAGGCGTGGACCGTGATGTCCAGCCCCGTCACCCCGACGATGAGCCCCCCCAGCACCCCCAGCAGGTCCGCGTACAGGGTGAGGACGGGCACCACCACGACGGCGGCGAGGACCTTCGGGACCACCAGGAACCGGATGGGGTCGAAGCCCATGGTCGTCAGGGCGTCCACCTCCTCGTTGACCATCATGGTTCCGATCTCCGCCGCGAAGGCCGATCCGGAGCGGCCGGCCACGAGGATGGCCGTCATGATGGGCCCCAGTTCGCGGACGATGGCGATGGACACGAGGGACGCCACGTAGATGTTGGCTCCGAACTGGCGGAGCTGCAGGGAAGCCATGAAGGCCATGATCAGGCCCAATAGCAGGCTGATGAGGCTGACCACGGGCAGGCCTTCCACCCCGGCCCGCTTCATGTAGAACAGGACGGCGTTCCACCGGACCGACCGGGGATGGCGCAGGGAGTGGATCAGCGCCACGACGATCTCCCCGACGAAGGTCATGAGGTCCGCGAACGACCGGTACAGGAACTCGGCCGTCCCGGCCACCTTCACGAAGAAGCCGTCCGGTCCGGGCCCGGGCTTCACCGCTCCGGCGGCAACGGCCTTGCTTTCCACGAGGGACAGGATTCGCCGGGCATCCTCCCCCATGCCGACCAGTTCCAGGGGCACCGACCGCGCGTCCGCCCGTGCACGGAGGCGGCGGAGAAACAGGGCCCCGGAGCTGTCCATGTAATCGACTCCGGTGAGGTCCACCCGCACCGATGAGGGCTGGTGGGACTCCAGGAAGGACCCGGCCCCATCCAGGAGAGGCTCCAGGTTTTCCAGGGCGAGACGGCCCGAAAGGAAGAGGGTGCAAGCCTCCCCCCTGTTCCCATCCACGGTCAGGGCGAACGTCGGGGACTTCTCGGAAACCCGTTTCTGGAGCATGCTGCGGGAGTTCCTCCGGGCGCTCATCTGCCGGCCGAATGCGGGGCACCGGCCGGGGCAACGAAACATGCCGGGAGACGCAGAGGATTCCCCCGGCCGGCCCCTGGTCCCGTCACGTCAGGCTGGCGAGGTGGGTGCGCAGGTTGGCCTTCTTCTTGTTCAGGCCCAGCTTTGTCCGGATGTGGTTCCGGTGAAGATCGATGGCGCTCCGGGAGACGCCCATGATCCGGGCGATCTCCTTGGTGGTCTTCCCGCTGCGGATGTAATTCGCCACCTGGATCTCCTTCGGCGTGAAGTTCAGGTACTGGGACGTCAGGGTCCGGAGGAAGGGGGACATGATGTCCTCCAGGTTCGTCTCGACGATGTCCGCGTAGGCCTTCTGCGCCCCGTCCAGGGACGTGCTCTGCAGCTTCTTCACGTAAGGGAGCACCAGCTCCCGGACATTGGCGAGGACCTTCGATTCCACCTCCCCCTGGCTGTCCTGCTTGTGCTTCAGCAGGACCCGCAGGGCCTCGTTGACCTCCTCCAGGCGCCGCGTCGTCTCCTCCAGGGCCTTTTCCCTCTCCAGGAGGGCGTTGACCGCCTGCTTGCGCTCGGTGATATCCATGAGGGAGCAGACGGTGAGGCGGGTTTCGGGGATTGCCGACACGACGAGAAAAACGTCCCGGATCTGTCCGCCCTGGCCCCGGATGGTGAACTCGGTGTGAAACGGACCTTTCGAGGAGTCCGCCAGAAGCTCCTTGTGGAGGCCGATCAGGCGCTTCAAGTCCGACTTGTCGGTCAGGTCCGCGCCCCACAGTTGCCCGATCACATCCTCCCGCGGGATGCCGGTGAGCCGCTCGAATTCGGCGTTCAGGAGTATGATCGCCCGGTTCTCGTCGAGGATTCCCATGACGGTTCCGGTGTTCTCGAAGATCGTTCGGTACAGGTTCTCCGAATAGCGGAGGCCTTCCTCCGCCTTCTTCCGGTCCGTGATGTCCAGGAGCTTGACGACGGAGCGCCGCTGGCCTTTCTCCTCGTCGAGGATCGAGACCTTCGCCTCCGCGAACATGTACTCCCCGTTCTTGCGGACGATCCGCACCTCGTACTGGTCGACGACGCTCTCCCCGCGCTGGCGCCTCAGGTAGCGGTCCATGGCCATGGCGCGGTCTTCCGGGGCGATGTGCTGGATGAATTCCGTGCCGAGGATCTCTTCCCGGGGATACGCCATGATCCGGCAGATCTCGTCGTTCAGGTAGATGACGTGGGCCTTCTCGTCGAGGACGCAGATGCCGTCGTGGGTGTGCTCCACGATGGACCGGTATCGCGCCTCGCTCTCCCGGAGTTCCTTCTCCACCTCTTTCTGCCGGGAGATGTCGACCCCCAAGCCCCGAAGTCCCACGATGCCCTGGGCGGAGACGATCGGAGAAGCGAAAAGACTGACGGGAAGGGAAGTCCCGTCTTTTTTGACGAGAGCCGTTTCGGTGCCCCGGGCCTTGGACTTGCCCTTCAGGACCAGTTCGATTTCCCGCTTCACCCGCGCCCGGTCTTCCGGGATCACCACCTCCCAGCCCATCAGCCCCTTCCGGATGTCCTCCTGGTCGTAACCGAAAAACGTGTTGATGTGGCGGTTGAAGAAGGTGAACCGGCCCTTCCTGTCCATTTCGAAGACAATCTGCGGGGTGAATTCCGCCAGCTCGCGGTAGCGCTCCTCCCAGAACTTCACTTCCTGGCTGTTCCGCTCGAGATCGATCACCTTCTTCCGGAGTGTCGCCAATTCCTGCAGCAACTCCTCGCCGGTTCTCTTCGCGTCGGTCATAGCCTCCCCCTCGGGGTATTCCGGACGGATTCACCGTCCGTCAACAGGATCAACGGTTCCACAGATGACTGGGAAAAGCGGGTTGCCTCTCGCTCCGGAGGGAAGTTCATCTCGCCTCGCCCTCGTACCGCGTTCCTAGGATGTCCTCGTCTTGTACAGGTCGTTCTTCACGATGTAGCGGCGCACCGCGTCGGGAACGAGATAGGCGATGGACTGCGAGTCCCTGGCCCTCTGCCGGATGTTGCTGGAGGCGATGTCGAGGAAGGTGACTTCCCGGAAGAAGATCAGGTGCCCCGTGGGCCCGCGCCAGCCGTCCACGTCGGCTTCATAGGAAAAGCGGGCGGCAAAGTCCTCCGGCAGGATGCCCGCCAGGCCCCGGTTTTCATAACCGGGCCGCGTCATGACGACCATGTGGCACAGGAGAAGGAGCCGGTCCCACTCCCGCCAGGTCTGGATGGCGTGGAAGGCGTCCTGGCCCACGATGAAGTAGAGTTCCAGGTCTTTGAGATAGCGGTTCAGGAAGTACTCGATGGTCTCCACCGAGTAGGACTTCCCCGACCGCTGGTTTTCCACGTCGGCAAAGGAAAAGGACGGGTTGTCCTCGATGGCGAGCTTGACCATCTGCTCCCGGTGGAAAAACGGCGTGATCTCCGCCTCCAGCTTGTGCGGGGGGCGGGATGCCGGCACGAAGATGATCCGGTTCAGGTCGAACATCTCCAGGATCTCCTCGGCGCAGCGCAGATGCCCCATGTGTATCGGATCGAAGGTACCGCCCAACAGTCCCCACTTCATGTCCTCACCTGTCCGTCTCCGTAAATGATGAATTTGGTGGTGGTCAGTTCCTCCAGCCCCATGGGGCCGAAGGCGTGCAGTTTCGTCGTGCTGATGCCGATCTCGGCCCCGAGGCCCAGTTCGAAGCCGTCGCTGAAGCGGGTGGAGGCGTTGACCAGGACCGTGGAGGAGTTCACCTCCCGGAGAAAGCGCTGGGCGTTGGCGTAGTCCTTCGTGAGGATTGCCTCCGTGTGCAGGGACCCGTAGCGCTCGATGTGGGCCATGGCCTCGTCGATCCCGTCCACCACCCGGACCGCCAGGATCAGGTCCAGGTACTCGGCATACCAGTCCGCCTCCCGGGCCTCTTCCGCCGCCGGGACGATCGCCCGGGTCCGGGGACACCCGCGGAGAATGACCCCGGCCTCCCCGAGGGCCTTGGCCGCCGCGGGCAGGAAGGCCCCGGCGACCGCTTCGTGGACCAGGAGGGTTTCCATGGCGTTGCAGACCCCCGGCCGCTGGGTCTTGGCGTTCAGGCAGATCCGGACCGCCGTCTCGATGTCGGCGCCCTCGTCGACAAAGACGTGGCAGACGCCCTTGTAGTGCTTGATGACCGGGATCTTCGAGTCCCGCACCACCGCCCGGATCAGGTCCTCCCCGCCCCGGGGGATGATCAGGTCGATGTGCTCCTCGAGCTGCAGCATCTCGTAGACGGCCCGGCGGTCCGTGACGCCGATGACCTGGACCGCCGCCGGGGGAAGGCCCGACGCTGCGAGCACCTCCTGCAGGACGCGGGCAATGGCCAGGTTGGACTGGATAGCCTCCGAACCGCCCCGGAGGATCACGGCGTTGCCCGACTTGAGGCAGAGGGCCGCCGCGTCGACGGTGACGTTGGGGCGGGCCTCATAGATGATGCCGATGACGCCCAGGGGGATCCGCATCCGCCCGACCAGCAAGCCGTTGGGACGCCGCCACATGCCGGTGACGCGGCCCACCGGGTCCGGCAGGGCCGCCACTTCCTCGAGTCCCCGGGCCATCCCCTCGACCGTCGCCGCGGTCAGGGTCAGGCGGTCGATCATGGCCTTGGAGAGGCCCCGTTCCCGGGCGAGAGCGATGTCCGCGGCGTTCGCCTCCCGCAGGGACGCTTCGTGTTTCCGCAAGGCCTCCGCCATGGCCCGAAGGCCCCGGTCCTTGCGGTCCGCAGGGGTGCGTCCCAGGGCGAAAGAAGCCTCCCGCGCCTTGACCGCCGTTTCGAGGATGCTCGACCGGATGTCCAATCTCGTGCTCCAGACGTGATGTTCTCGGATGGGTTTCCCTTTCCGCCCGCCGGCCGATCAGGGAAAGGTTGACAAAACAGCAGGAAACCTTGTATGAACCGTCGTCCAGCCCGATTATCTCCGCACCTGCCGGAGCGGCCCGCGGGGCCGGACGGCAAATCAACTTACAAAACGTACCGGACCGTGTCAAGAACGATATCATTATAACAGGTAATATCTAAAGATGCGTCAAGCTCCCAGCATGGGCAAACCGGCGTGAACCGCCCGGCAGGACCCGCTTCCGCCGGGGTCAGACAAACCCCGCTCACCCGACAGGCATGTTCATGGACTCACTCCAGATCCGCGCCGGCCGAGACGCCTGCGCCCTGATCCGGGACGGCGGGTTTTCCCTGAGCGCCGTCCGGGCCTGCTACGGACCCGCTTCAGGCCCGCGGTGGCTCGTGGCGTCCGGTTTTGACCGGACCCTCCTCTCCTCGGGCCTCCTGGGAAACCACGGGCCTGTCCTCCTGGCGGGATCCTCCGCCGGGGCCTGGCGTTTCGCCGCCTGGCTGCAGCCGGAACCGGAAAAGAGCTACGCGACCTTGCTGGAGTCCTACATCACGGCCCCCTACCGCCGGGGCCACACGCCGCAGCAGATCCTCAAGACCCTGGCGGGCATCATCAACACCTACCTGGAGCGGGACGCTGTCCCCTTCGCCCTGGCCAACCGGAAATACCGCCTCGCCGTGTCCACCATGCGGTGCCGCCACCTGGCCGCCTCGGAACGTCCCTGGATCCAGCACGCCGCCTTCGCGGCCAGCTACCTCCTGAACATCGCCAGCCCCGCCGCCCTGCGCGCCTTCGGCGAGCGGGTCATCTTCTACAACGGCCCCAAGCCTCCCTCCTTCTGCCTCCAGGGGGATTTCAGGGGCCGGTACATCCGCCTGAGCGAGACCAATTTCCGGACCGCCATCCTCGCCTCCGGGGCCATTCCCGTCGTCGTCTCCGGCGTCCACGACATCTACGGGGCGCCCACGGGCGTTTACCGGGACGGGGGCTTCTTCGACTACCACCTGACCCACCGCTACACGGAGCGGGACGACGAGGTGACCCTCTTCTTCAACCACCAGGAGCGCATCATCCCGGGCTGGATGGACAAGAAGCGCCTGAAACGCGGGCCCCCGGAGGAGATCCTCCACAACGTCCTGATGGTCTACCCCTCCGAATCCTTCGTCCAGGGCCTCCCGGGGGGCAAGGTCCCGGACCGGGACGACATCACCGCCTTCATCGACGACCCGGAGGCCCGCATCCGGAACTGGCGGCAGGCGGTGGCACAGAGCGCCCGGCTGGGGGAGGAATTCCTGGAACTCGTCGAGAGCGGAAGGATCCGCCACGTGGTGGAGCCCATGACATGAGGGCCGGCGTCGGCTTCGACCGATCGCCCTCCGCCATCCGCCCGCACGTCCCCGTCCCGCCCTCTCCCGACGGCCTCGGAATGCGCGCCATCCCATGGAAAAGCAACTCCGGAAACTGCAGGAACTCCTGACGCGCTGCACCCTGTGCCCCCGACGCTGCGGCATCGACCGCACCGTCGGCGAGCGGGGCTTCTGCGGCCTTTTGAGCCGCCCCTCCGTCGCCCAGGCCCTCGCCCACCACGGTGAGGAGCCACCGATTTCCGGAGAACGGGGCGCCGGAACGATCTTCTTCGCCTCCTGCAACCTGCGCTGCCGCTTCTGCCAGAACCACCAGATCAGCCACGCGGCAACCGTGCGGGAAGAAACGGCAGCGGAACTGGCCGGAACCATGATCCGCCTCCAGAAGGCGGGGTGCCACAACATCGAGCCGGTGACGCCGACCCCGCACGCGGCGGGCCTCCTGGAGGCCTGGCTCCTGGCCCGCCGGGCCGGGCTGTCCGTCCCGCTGGTATACAACTGCGGGGGATACGAGGAACCGGAGGTCCTCCGGCTCCTGGAAGGGGCGGTGGACGTCTACCTGCCGGACTTCAAGTTCGGGGACCCCTCCCTGGGGATGTCGCTCGCCGGCGTTCCCGATTACCCCGACGTCGCCGTCCGGGCCATCGCCGAGATGATCCGCCAGGTCGGTGACGGCCTGCAGACGGAAGGATCCCTGGCGCACAGGGGGGTCCTCATCCGGCACCTCGTCCTCCCCGGGAGGGTCGCCAACAGCCGGGCGGTCCTCGACCTCATCCGGGGCAGGCTGAGCCCGGCCGTCCCCCTGAGCCTCCTGGCCCAGTACACCCCCGTGGACCCGGTCCGGGGGGACCCGCTGCTGGCCCGGCGGATCACCGCGGAGGAGTACGACGCCGTCGTGGATTACGCCCTTGACCTCGGATTTGAAGAACTCTATGTTCAGTCCGTGGACGAGCGGGAGATCGTCCCCGATTTCCGCCGGGACGATCCGTTTGCCTGGCCGGGAGCCGGCGGTTGAGGAAAAAAGATTTGCAATTCCCCGGCGTTTGTACTACCAAAACGACCCTTCCCGACCCTTCGTCCACACCGGGAAAATCCGCCTGACCGGAGCAGCAAGCCATGCTGGAACTGATGAGAAAGCACGCCAGGAACTGGATCATGAAGGTCCTCCTGGGGATCATCATCATCGTCTTCATCTTTTATTTCGGCTCCGTGGGAGGCCTCCAACAAACCGAGACGGTCGCCACGGTGGACGGCAAGGCCCTGACCTACGCCGATTTCCAGCGGGAATACCGGAACATGGTGGAGGCCTACCGCCAGCGCCTGGGGGAACAGGTGGCGGAGCAGCTGATCAAGGACGGCAAGCTCAAGGAGCAGGCCCTGGACAACCTCGTCTACCAGACGATCCTCCTGAAGAAAGCGGCCGAACTGGACATCCGGGTGTCCGAAGAGGAGATGAGGAACTTCGTCATGTCCGTTCCCGCCTTCCAGCGGGACGGCGTCTTCGACGACCGTCTCTACAAGCGGGCCCTCCAGTTCAACAAGATCACCGCGGAGGAGTTCGAGGGCATCCAGAAGCGGGCCATGACCATCGCCAAGCTGGAAGACCTCGTCCAGGGATCGGTCAAGGTCTCGGACCGGGAGGTCTCGGATCTCTACCGCCTCCAGAACGAGAAGATGAACCTGGCCTTCCTGGAAATCTCGCCCCGGGACTTCCAGGGCCGCGTCTCCCCCTCCCGGGGGGACCTGGAGTCCTACCTGAAGGAGCACGGAGACCGGTTCCGCGTGGCCGAGCGCATCCGTCTGAAGGTGCTGGCCTTTTCCGGGAAGGATTATGCCGACGCCGTGAAACTGACCGACCAGGACATCCGCGACTACTACGACCGGCACAAAGGGGAGTTCCGGAAGGACGGCCGTGAGCAGCCCCTGGCGGCGGTGCGGGACCGGATCCTGGCGGAGATGAAGCGCGTCGAGGGGATGTACGCCGCGTCGGACCGGGCCAAGAAGGCCCACGACACGATCTACCAGGAAGAGGATTTCGACGGCTACGCCACCCGGAACCGCCTGTCCGTCCAGACGACGGGCTTCTTTCCCGTCGCGGCTCCACCGGCGGAATACAAGGGCATCAAGGATTTCGCGAAGGCCGTCTTCAGCCTGAAGCCCAACGAGACGAGCCCCGTCCTGTCGGACGACCGGGGGTACTTCCTCTTCCAGGTGGCGGAGCGAAAGCCGTCCTACGTTCCCCCCCTCGGGGACGTGGAGGCGGAGGTCCGGAGCGCCTACATCCGGGACGAGTCCCGGAGGCTGGCGGAGAAGGAGTCGGCAAACCTGGCGGCCCGGCTCAAGGCCGGGACCAGCCTGGACCAGGTCGCCCGGGAGGGGGGCTGGAAGGTCCAGGAAACGGGCCTCTTCGCACCCGCCCGGGGGATCCCGAAAATCGGCGCCTCCCGCGAACTGACGGAGGCCGTCTGGACCCTCTCGGCCAAGAAGCCCAGCGCGGATCGGGCCTTCCCGGTGGACGACCGGTTCATCCTGGTGGCCCTCAAGGGCAGGAGCCCCCTCGACTTCACCGATTTCGCCGCCCGGAAGGAGACCCTGCGGGGAGCCCTCCTGCAGATGAAGCGGCAGGAGTTCGTCCGAACCTGGATCGAAGGGCTCAAGACGGCCATGCAGAAGGACGGCCGCCTGAAGATCAGCAAGGACGTCAAGGAACTCTGAAGCCCGGCGGCCCGCCGGACAAGACCCGGAGCGGCTTCGAGACGAAGACAGCCTCATCACGGAAAGGAAGGGAAACCATGGACTGGGGAATGAAAAACCGCCTCTCCCGGCTGATCCAGCCCGACGGGCGCTGCTTCTTCCTGCCCATCGACCACGGGTATTTCCAGGGACCCACGTCCTGCCTGGAGAAGCCCGGCCTCACCATCGCTCCGCTTCTGCCCTATGCCGACGGCCTCTTCGTCACCCGGGGCGTCCTCCGGGCCGCCGTGGATCCGGCCGTCTCGACTCCCATCATCCTCCGCGTCTCCGGGGGGACCAGCGTCGTCGGCGCCGATCTGGCCAACGAGTCCATCACCACCTCCATCGAGGAGATCCTCCGCCTGAACGTTGCCGCCGTGGGCGTGTCCGTCTTCGTGGGCAGCGAATACGAGCGGGAGTCCCTGATGAACCTGGCGGAGATGGTCAACCTCTGCGAGGACTACGGGATCCCCGTCATGGCCGTCACCGCCGTGGGCAAGGAACTGGAGAAGCGGGACGCCCGCTACCTCGCCCTGGCCTCCCGCATCGCCGCGGAGCTGGGCGCCCGGGTCGTCAAGACCTACTGGTGCGAGGATTTCGACAAGGTGACCTGCGGGTGCCCCGTGCCGGTGGTCATGGCCGGGGGCCCCAAGTGCGAGACGGAGCTGGAAGTGATGGAATTCGTCCACGACGGGATCCGGAGGGGCGCCATCGGCCTCAACCTGGGGCGGAACGTCTGGCAGCACCCCCACCCGGTGGCCATGATGCGGTCGCTCCGGGCCATCATCCACGAGAACGCCACGGCCCGGGAGGCCCACGGACTCTACCGCGAGTTCGTCGCCGGGGAAAAGAAGGCGTCCGGGAAGAAGCCCCGGGGAAAGACGAAACCCTGACCGGGCGGGAGCCCGTCCCCCCGGCAGCAGCGCGGAACTCGACCATGCGCGTCGCCGTCTACTACAGCAACCGGGACGTCCGGATCGAGGAGAGGCCCGTGCCGGCGATCGGCCCCGGCGAGATCCTCGTCAAGGTCCTGGCGAGCGGCATCTGCGGCAGCGACGTCATGGAGTGGTACCGTCTCCGCAAGGCCCCCCTCGTCCTGGGCCACGAGATCGCCGGCACCGTCGAGGAGGCCGGTCCCGGCGTGATGGAGTGGAAGCGGGGTGACCGGGTCTTCGTGTCCCACCACATCCCCTGCAACACCTGCCGCTGGTGCCTCCGGGGCTGTCACACCGCCTGCGAAACCCTCCACACCACGAACTACGACCCCGGCGGCTTCGCCGAGTACCTCCGGGTGCCCCGCCTCAACGTGGACCGGGGCGTTTTTCGCCTCCCCGACGAGGTGAGCTTCGCCGCCGCCGTCCTGATCGAGCCCCTGGCCTGCGTCATCCGGGGCCAGCGGCTGGCGGGCCTGCAGCCCGGCCAGTCGGTCCTCGTCCTGGGGAGCGGCATCTCGGGGATCCTCCACGTCATGCTGGCCGGGGCCCTGGGAGCGGGCCGGATCCTGGCGACGGACGTTCACGAGTACCGCCGCGCGGCGGCCCTGCGGTTCGGTGCCGGAGCCGTCGCGGACGCCGCCACGGGCGATCTGCCGGCCTGGGTGCGGGAGGTCAACGACGGCTGCCTCGCCGACACCGTCGTCGTCTGCGCCGGAGCACCCTCCGCCTTCGAGCAGGCCCTCCGGTGTGTGGACCGGGGAGGCGCCGTCCTCTGCTTCGCCACCACGGAGCCGGACTACCTGCTGCCGGTTCCCCTCAACGAATTCTGGCGCAACGAGATCCGGATCCTCCCCTCTTACGGGAACAGCCCCCTGGACGCCCGGATCGCCATCGACCTGATCCGCCAGGGCCGGGTCCCCGTGGAGGACATGATCACCCACCGGCTGCCGCTGGAGGACATCCAGGAGGGCTTCCGCCTCGTCGCCCTGGGCGGCCCCTCCCTGAAGGTCCTCGTCGAGCCGCACCGCCCGTGACTCCGGGCCGGTCCCGGACAAGGCGTTCTCCCGGACGGCCCGCTATTTTTCCCATCCTGGAAGAAGGAGGCTGAAAACGATGTTCAGGGACCTGGTGATCCGCAACCGGAGCTACCGGAGATTTGACGAGTCGCGCGCCATCCCCCGGGAGACGCTCCTGGAACTGGTGGACCTGGCCCGCCAGACCGCCTCGGCGGCCAACAAGCAGCCCCTCCGCTACATCCTGTCCTGCTACCCGGACCGGAACGCCATCATCTTCGAGAACCTCGCCTGGGCGGGCTACCTGCCCGACTGGCCGGGGCCGGGGCCGGGGGAGCGGCCCACGGGCTACATCGTCATGCTGGGGGACAAACAAGTGGCTTCCGAGGTGGCCTACGACCACGGCATCGCCGCCCAGACCATTCTCCTGGGGGCGGCGGAGAAGGGCCTGGGGGGCTGCATGATCGCCTCGGTAAGCCGGGTGAACCTGCGCAAGACCCTGGCCATCCCGGAGCGCTACGAGATTCTCCTCGTCATCGCCCTGGGGACCCCGGTGGAGACCGTCGTGATGGACCCCGTCAGCCCCGACGGAGACATCCGGTACTGGCGGGACGAAAACTGCGTCCACCACGTCCCCAAGCGCCGCCTGGAGGACATCGTTCTGGGCTGAAAACCGGTATCCATTGAAAAAGGGTTCCCGCGGGAACCCTTTTTCGTTTCTTCAAGAGATGGCCCGAAGCGGCATCCCGTCACAGGGAGGCCGGTTTCTTCAGGGGGACGTCCACGGGTGATATGCAACGGGCCACAAGGGGCTCCGTGCCGTTCACCTTCAGTTTGTCGAAGAGGAAGGCGAACTGGCTTTCCAGCTCCGCCCCCAGGGCCGCCAGGGTCTCCGCGGGCAGGTCCCACAGTTCCCGCTTGAAGGGGCCGAAGCCCTTCTTGCGGGTCTTGTAGAGGAACTGCTCCTCCGTGTCGCTCTCCTTCCGCTCCCCCGCCAGGTCCGTTTTCAGGCAACCGTAGATCTTCTCTCTCAGCGGGACCGGAAAGGCGGCGCTGTCGTACACGATGTTCTGGAAACCCGTGGCCAGGTGGATCTCCGCCGTCCCCGTGGCGGGGAAGCGGTCGAAGGCCTCGTTGGGCAGGGTGGAGGCCCCGTGCTGGACAGCCCCGGAGAGGCCCCACCGGGAGCGGGCTGCCTCGGACAGCCTCTCCAGGGTCTCGAAGTCCAGCTTCACCTGGGCCACGGTCCCGTCGGGGAGGGGCACGCCTCCGTGGGTCGTCCCCGTCTGAACGCTCATCTTGCTGATTCCCTTGAGGTTCTCCCCCTGCTTTTCCAGGTACTCCCGGAACCCCTCCATGTAGGCGTCCAGCTCTTCCACGGTGCTGTTCTTGCCCCCCACCTCGCCGATCTCGCCGCCCACGGAGATGGTGATCCCCGGCGGTTCCAGGTCGCGGATCATCGTCGTCAGCTCCGCCGCCAGGCTGTAGTTGAGGAACTGCTGCTCCCGGACGGAGGGCTTCGACAGGTCCACGAGCGTCGAGGTGTCGATGTCGATGTTGTAGAACCCCCCCTCGATGGCCTCCCAGACCAGGTCCTTCACGGCCCGGAATTCCTTTTCCGGGTCCTTGGCGTATCGCCCGGCGTTCACCTGGAAGTGGTCCCCCTGGAGAAAGAGGGGGCCCCGCCAGCCCGCCCGGATGGCCGCCGCCGTCACGGCGGTGGTGTATTCGGCGGGCCGCTGCTTCGTGTAGTCGATCTCGGAGCGGGCGATTTCAAAGATGACGAACCCCGCCTTCCCCTTCCCGGCGGCGCGGAAGATGGCCTGGGCGGTGTGGTAGGTGAGGGCGCGGATGTTGATGGCCGGCACGGTGAACCCGGAGACCTCTCCCCGGCCCATGGCCTCGTAGAGGGGCTGGATGGAGGCGGAGTGGATCCCCAGGGCCCACCCGGCCCGGCGGATCAGCCAGCGGCAGGCCTCCCGGACGCCCCCGTCGCCACTGAAGACGGCCGAATAGACCAGGTCATCCACGAGGCGGTCCCTCAAGGCCTGTTCATCGAGGACCCGGACGTCTTCCCCGACGGAGAGAATCCCCTCCAGGGCCGATCTCAAGCGATCCGGCTGCTCAAAGATCACGGGCATGCTTCGTCTCCTTTCTCGTCTTTGAGTGATGGGGGGCACGGAGCGGAGGAGGCGGTCCTGCGTCACCCCGGGCAAGTCACGGAGCCGTTCCCCTTCAGGTCTGCGACGCCAGGAACTCGGCCGCTTTTCGCACTTCGAAGGGGCTCCCGATGTAGATGGGGGAGCACTGGTCCAGGTCCGTCACCGGGATCGACAGGATGTCCCGGTGGCCGTCGGTGGCCAGGCCGCCGGCCTGGGTGACGATGAAGGCCATCGGCTGCAGTTCGAAAAGGAGCCGCAATTTCCCCCGGGGACTCTTTTTCAGAGCCGGATAGGTGAAGACGCCACCCTTCTTGATGAGGATCTGGTTGAAATCGGGGACGAACCCCCCACTGTACCGGAGCTTGTAGCCGTTCTCCTCCAGGAATTCGACAAAGCGCAGGTGCCCCTCGGTCCAGTCCTTTCGCAAACCGCCCAGGCTGTAGATGGATCCCTTCTCTTCGAGCCGGATGTTCTCCTGGGAGAGGACGTACTCCCCCTCCCGGTTGAGGACGAACTCGTGGGTCCCCTTGCCGGCGGAGTAGACCATGGTGATGAGCGGCCCGTAGGTGATGTAGAGGGCCGCCACCATGGAGCGATTTCCTTCCGTGAGAAACGTCTCCCGGTGAATGCCGATGATGGTGCCGATGGAGAGGTTCGTGTCCACCAGGGAGGACCCGTCCAGCGGATCCGCCGTCACAAAGTACTTGCCGTTGCCCGTGCCGATCTCGACGATGGTCTCCTGCTCTTCCGATGCGTACTGCCGGACGAACCCGGAATGGTGGAGCTGGTTCTTCAGGATGTCGTCGGCGCTCCGGTCCAGGGCGAGCTGCTCCTCTCCATAGATGTTGCGGAGTCCCGCCAGTTTGCGGTTCGATTCGTGGATCTTGGCGGAAATGTACTTGCCCGTCACGGCGATCTGCCAGATGAGTCTCCGGAGTTCCATCTCCACACCGGCCATCCACATGTGGCGGCGCAGGTCCACCATGAATTTCGTATAATCGGAAAGACCGTCTCCCATGGCTGTCGGCACCTCTCGTTATTCGGCTCGCACGCGCTCTTGTAGCAGCGAATGCGTTTCTTGACAAGCACAAAATCCGACCGGACACGCTGGATCTAACCGGAATCCATGAGATTTCGCCCGGGCCGGGCCGATGCCGGGGCGGACGCTCAAGCAATTGGGGCACTCCCGCCGGAGAGTCTGGAGAAGGCCCCCATAATCGGGCGTCTCCACGGCCCCATACGGACGAAACGCTTGACAATCCGTTCGACTGCCGCTATCTACGGGCCATCGGTTGGGTCAGCGGTTCATGCGGAGGGAGCCACCACGGTCCATCCAGGCAACGGCAACGCGGAGGGAGAGCATGATCATCCGGTGCTGGGGGGCTCGGGGTTCCATCCCCGTATCCGGGAGCGAATATCTCAAGTACGGCGGGGATACGACCTGCCTGGAAATCCGGACGCGGAACAACGACCTGATCATCGTCGACGCGGGCTCCGGAATCCGCAGGCTCGGCAACCAGCTCATGTCCGAGGGGATCAGCCGCTTCACCATGATCTTCACCCACGCCCACT
>JBFYXW010000119.1:0-21128 GCA_041310335.1 Syntrophaceae bacterium
ACATGTTCAAGATGTACGAGGGCAAGTGGGGCGGCACGATGTGCCTCACCGAGCCCGGCGCGGGGAGCGACGTGGGCGCCCTGAAGTCGACGGCCAAGCGCCTGCCCGACGGCAAGTTCCTCATCACGGGCACGAAGTGCTTCATCTCCTGCGGAGATCATGACCTGACGGAGAACATCGTCCACCCGGTCCTGGCCCGGATCGAAGGGGATGCCCCGGGAACGGCGGGCGTTTCCATTTTCATCGTGCCCAAGGACCGGGTCAACGACGACGGCTCCATGGGCGAGTTCAACGACGTGAAGACCGGCAACATCGAGCACAAGATGGGCATCAAGGGCAGCGCCACCTGCACGCTGAACTTCGGCGAGGACGGAAAGTGCGTCGGCGAGCTCCTCGGCAAGGAGCGCCAGGGGATGCGGGTCATGTTCCAGATGATGAACGAGGCCCGGATGGAAGTCGGCATGCAGTCCCTGGGGCACGCCACGGCGGCCTTCGAGCAGGCCCTGGCCTACACCCGGGAGCGGATCCAGATGACCCCCGTCTGGGAGATGAAAAACCCCGACGCCAAGGCCGTCCCCATCATCAAGCACCCCGACATCCGCCGGGACCTGATGTGGATGAAATCCTACGTGGAAGGGATCCGGGCCCTGAACCTCTACGCGTCGTACTGCCTCGACATGTCCCATGTGACGGAAGGGGCCGAGTCGAAGAAGTGGTTCGGCATGCTGGAACTCCTGACGCCGGTCTGCAAGGCCTTCTCCTCCGACATCGCGCTGATGGTCTGCTCCAAGGCCGTCGACGCCTTCGGCGGCTACGGCTACTGCAGTGAATATCCCGTGGAGCAGTACATGCGGGACGTCAAGATCGCCGCCATCTACGAGGGGACCAACGGCATCCAGGCCTTGGACCTCGTGGGCCGCAAGCTCGGCTCCAACAAGGGCATGAACGTCATGAACCTGGCCGGCGACATCATGGGGACCATCGGCAAGCTGAAGGGCTCCAACGATCTGAAGAAGTACGCCGGCAAGCTGGAAGAGGCGGGGAACGCCCTGATCGACCTGACCATGGCCTTCGCCGGCTTCGGCAAGAGCTCCAGCTTCCTGCTCCCCGTCCTGAACGCCTCCCCCTACCTGGAGATCTTTGGGGACGTGACGCTGGGCTGGCTGCTCCTGCAGGCGGCGGGGATCGCCGAGGATAAACTGGCCGTTCTATACGAGCAGAACGGCGCCGACACGATCGGCAAGAAGAGGGCCCTGGTGCATACGAACCCCGAAGTGGCTTTCTACGAGGGCAAAATCGCCTCGGCGAAGTTCTTCGCCGTGGAGATGCTCTCCACCGTGAAGGCCCGCTGCGAACTCATCAAGGAAGGGGAGAAGGTGCCCATCGAGATCGCCGACGAGAGCTTCTCGGCGTAACGCATCGCTTGACCGACTTCACAAGGAGGAAAGACATGTCCTATCAGATCAAGAAAGCCGCTGTTCTGGGAGCCGGGGTCATGGGGGCCACCATCGCCGCCCACCTGACCAACGCGGGGATCGAGTGCTGCCTGCTCGACATCGTCCCCTTCGAGCTCACCGAAGCCGACAAGAAGGCCGGTTTGACCGAGAAGAGCCCCGCCTGGCGGAACCGCTTCGCCGCGGGCGGGCTGGCCGGCGTCACAAAATCAAAACCCGCGAGCTTCTACTCCAAGAAGAACGCCTCCATGATCAAGATCGGCAACTTCGAGGACAACCTGAAGTGGCTGGCCGACGTGGACTGGGTCATCGAGGTCGTCATCGAGAACCTGAAGATCAAGCAGGAACTGTTCGCCAAGGTCGAGAAGATCGTGAAGCCCGGCTGCATCATCACGACGAACACCTCGGGCCTCCCCATCAAGGACATCACCGCCAATTTCAGCAAGAAAACGAAGGAGCACTTCCTGGGGACCCACTTCTTCAACCCGCCCCGGTACATGAAACTCCTGGAGATCATTCCGGGGAAGGACACCAAGAAGGACGTCGTCGAGTTCATGATCAAGTTCTGTGAGGAAGTCCTCGGCAAGGGCGTGGTGGTTTGCAAGGACGTCCCGAACTTCATCGGGAACCGCATCGGCGTCTTCGACATCTCCAACGCCGTCGCGCTCATGGTCCAGAAGGGCCTGACGGTGGAGGAGGTGGACGCCACCATCGGGAAGGCCGTGGGCCGCCCCGGAACCGCCATCTTCGGCACCCTGGACCTGGTGGGCCTCGACACGGGCTACCACGTCATGAAGAACCTCTACGCCGCCGTGCCCGACGACGAGTCCCGGGACCTCTTCCAGCCCGTGGGCTTCTTCGACAAGATGATGGAGAAGAAGTGGCTCGGCAACAAGACCAAGCAGGGCTTCTACAAGAAGACGAAGGACGCCAAGGGCAAGAACGTCAAGATGGTGCTGGACTACAACACCCTCGAGTACGTGGCGCCCGTGAAGCCCAAGTTCGCGTCCGTCAGCGAGGCGAAGAAGGCCTCCGACCTGGGCGTGGACGAATCGATGAGGGTCGTCTTCGCTGGCAAGGACAAGGCGGCGGACCTGATCCGGGAATACCTCTGCAACAACTTCATCTACGCGGCCAACCGGATCCCCGAGATCGCCGACCGGGTCGTGGAGATCGACAACGCCATGAAGTGGGGCTACAACCACGCCCTGGGACCCTTCGAGTCCTGGGATGCCGTGGGCGTCCGCAGTGCCGTGGAGGTCATGAAGAAGCTGGGCAAGAAGGTGCCCAAGAAGATCGAGGACATGCTGAAGGCCGGCTGCGAGTCCTTCTACGCCAAGAAGGCCGACGGCCTGTACTATTACGACTTCGCCAAGAAGGGCTACGTCAAACTGGAGGACAACCCCCGGGTCATTCTCCTGCCCGCCCTGAAGGAGCAGAAGAAGGTCGTGGCGGAGAACGAATCGGCCAGCCTCGTCGACATCGGCGACGGCGTCGTGTGCCTCGAGTTCCACACGAAGATGAACGCCGTGGACGACGGCATGATCGCCATGATCAACAAGGGCTGCGAGATCGTCGAGAAGGACTTCCTCGGCATGGTCGTGGCCAACCACGATCCCCGGGCCTTCTCCGCCGGGGCGAACATCTTCAAGGTCCTCCTGGCTATCCAGCAGGGCGACTGGGACGTCCTGGAGAAGCTCGTTGCCGACTTCCAGGCCGCCAACATGAGGATGAAATACCTTTCCAAGCCGGTCGTGACAGCCCCGGCGGGCCTGACCCTGGGCGGCGGCTGCGAGATCGCCATGCACGGCGCCCGCTGCCAGCCCGCAGGCGAGACCTACATGGGCCTGGTGGAGGTCGGTGTCGGCGTGATTCCCGCGGGCGGCGGCTGCAAGGAGATCCTGGTGCGGGTCACCGAGGGCCTTCCCGACGGCGTCGTGGAAGCGGGCCTGAACCTGCAGTTCCACATGGCCAAGGCCTTCGAGAACATCGGAACGGCCAAGGTCGCCACCAGCGCCATGGAGGCCATGGAGCTGGGGTACATCCGGAAGACCGAGCAGATCAGCCTCAACCGGGATCAGCAGATCTGGGACGCCAAGCAGGTGGTCCTCGGCCTGTCCAAGTTTTACAAGGCGCCGCGGCCCGCCCTCATTCCCGTCATGGGCGAGAACTTCCGCGGTATGGCCAACGGCGTCCTCTACAACATGCGCCACGGCAACTACGCGACCGACTACGACGTCCACGTTGCCCGCAAGGTGGCCTACATCCTCTCCGGTGGCGACTGTGCCGAGGGGACCTACGTGACGGAGCAGGACATCCTGGACCTCGAACTGGAAGCCTTCCTCTCCCTCTGCGGCGAGAAGAGGACCCAGGACCGGATCATGCACATGCTCACCACGGGCAAGCCGCTCCGGAACTAGAAGCAACCATAACCATGACGCGGACGCTCTTGTCCGCGCATCCTAAGGAGGAATATCATGACTGATGCTGTGATTGTCGAAGCGGTCAGAAGTCCTGGTGGACGCTATAAGAGGGGCGGCCTTGCCGCAACGAGAGGGGACGAGATCGGTTTCCAGGTCATCAAGGGGCTCCTGGCGCGGGTTCCCGCCCTGAAGCCGGAGGACGTGGACGACCTGATCGTCGGCTGCGCCTTCCCGGAGGCCGAGCAGGGCATGAACTACGGCCGGGTGCTGGCTGTCGGCTCCGGCCTGCCCATCAGCACCTCCGGCATGACCATCAACCGGTTCTGCTCCTCCGGCGTGCAGTCCATCGCCGATGCCACGGCGAAGATCCGCGCCGGCTGGTCCGACGTCATCATCGCTGGCGGCTGCGAGACCATGTCCCACATCCCCATGGGCGGCAGCATCTTCCGCCCGAGCCCGGAGTGGAACTTCGACGGCGGCATGCCCAACGTCTACGTCTCCATGGGCATCACCGCGGAGAACGTGGCGATGAGCTACAACGTCTCCCGGGAGGACATGGACAAGTTCGGCCTGGAGAGCAACCGTCGGGCCTTCGAGGCCATCAAGGCCGGCAAGTTCAAGGAGGAGATCATCCCCATCGAGGCCTTCCAGTACAAGAAGGACAAGAACGGGAAGCGGATCCGGACCAAGGTCGTCTTCGACACGGACGACGGCGTGCGCTGGCCCGCGAAACTGGAGGACATGGCCAAGCTGAAGTCGCCCTTCAAGGCGGGCGGTGTCATCACGGCGGCCAACGCCTCCCAGATGACCGACGGCGCGGCGTTCTCGCTTCTCATGACGCCGGAGAAGGCCAAGGAACTGGGGCTGAAGCCCCTGGCCCGGCTGGCCTACTTCGCCGTGGCGGGCTGCAAGGCCGAGGAGATGGGCATGGGCCCGGCCTACGCGATCCCCAAGGTCCTGAAGATGGCGGGCCTGACGACGAAGGACATCGAGGTCTTCGAGGTCAACGAGGCCTTTGCCTCCCAGGCCATCGCCTGCTGCCGGATCGTCGGGCTCGAGGACCGGTACTGGGCCGGCGACGTCAACCCCAACGGCGGCGCCATCGCCCTGGGGCATCCCCTGGGAGCCACCGGCGCCAAGCTGACGGCGCAGCTGCTCCATGAAATGAAGCGCCGGAAGGCCAAGCGGGGTATCGTCTCCATGTGCATCGGCGGCGGCATGGGCGCGGCGGCGATTTACGAAATGCTGTAAACCGCAACCGGCGAAACCCTTCGGCACCTCCCGTCCCCCGGGGCGGGGGGTGCCCAGAGAACGGAGAAAAGCCACGGCCCGGTGCCGTGGCTTTTCTGTTTTTTCCCGCCTGTCCCTGTGCTATACCCCTTGTCGTGTCTCGTCAGGCCGGAAAATGTTCCCGCGGGGCACTCCATCGATCGCCGGAGGGGAAACGCCATGAAAGTCGGATTTATCCAGACGAAGCCGGTCTTCGGCCACGTGGAACGGAACGTCGAGAGGGCCGTGGCCATGATCCGCCGCTGCGACGCGGACCTGATCGTCCTGCCGGAGCTCTTCAACACGGGCTACCTTTTCACGGCCCGCGAGGAGGTCCGGGAACTCTCCGAGACGGTCCCGAAGGGAAAGACGACGGAGGCCCTCTTGGCCGTCGCCGCCGAGCGGAAGGTCCACATCGTGGCGGGCCTGATCGAGCGGCACCGCCGGAAGTACTACAACGCGGCGGTCCTGGTGCGTCCCGGCGGCGGGGTGGAGACCTACCGGAAAATCCACCTCTTCCACGAGGAAAAACTCTGGTTCGACCCGGGCGACCGGCCCTTCGAGGTGTACGACATCGGCCCCTGCCGGGTGGGGATCCTGATCTGCTTCGACTGGTTCTTCCCCGAGTCCATGCGCATCCTGGCCCTCAAGGGGGCCGACGTGGTGGCCCACGCGGCCAACCTCGTCATGCCCTTCTGCCAGGACGCCATGATCACCCGGTGCCTGGAGAACCGCCTCTACGCCGTCACGGCCAACCGCGTCGGATCGGAGAAGCGGGGCGGGAAGTTCTGCCTCTACACGGGCCGCAGCCAGATCACGGGCCCCCAGGCCAATCTCCTCTACCGGGCCGGCGCCGGCGAAGAGGAGATCGGCACTGCCCGGATCGACGTCGCCGCCGTCCGGAACAAGCGCCTGAACCCCCATAATGACATCCTGGGGGATCGCCGGGTCGGGTTCTACGGCGACCTGACGGCGCCGGTGGCCGCCGCCGGGAAGGACTGAATCTTCACGTCCACGGCGCAGCATCCCCGGCCTTCCTCGTAGACCAGGACCGGGTTCAGGTCGAGGTTCCGGATCTCCGGGCGGTCCGCCAGGAGGCGGGAGACCGCGGCGACCAGTTCCCGGAGCGCCGTCTCATCCGAGGGCGCTTCCCCCCGGAAGCCCTTCAACAGGGTGGCCCCCCGGGTTTCCTCGATGAGGGAGCCCGCCTCCTCCACCGTCAGCGGCGCCACCCGCAGGGCCACGTCCCGCAGGACCTCCGTGAGGATCCCCCCGAGGCCGAAGAGCACCAGGGGACCGAACTCCCGGTCCTGCTTGCCGCCGACGATCACTTCCCGGCCCGGGGGCATCATCTTCTGGATGAGCCAGGGGCCCGTCCCCATCCTTTCCAGCGCCTTCCCGAGGGCCTCCTCGTCCCCGATGTTCAGGCGCACCCCCCCGGTCTCGGTCTTGTGGAGAACCGCCGGGTCCGCCGTCTTGAGGGCCACGGGGAAGCCGATCCGCCGAGCCGCCTCCAGCGCGTCGCGGCGGGTTTCGGAAATCGCGCAGGGCGCATGCGGGATTCCGTAGGTTTCCAGCAGCCTGAAGGATTCCTCCGGCGGGAGCATGCGGTTCTGTTCGCCCGGGAAAGTCGTGGGCATGCTGTGAAAGACGGTCTCCCGCGGCTGCCGGTCGAGAGCCTGCTGGCGGCCATGAAACCGGAGGGAGGCCGCCAGGGCCGAGAGGGCCTGATCGGCGTCCGAAAAGAGGGGCATCGCGCAGGTCTCCTTGAGGGGGAAGTGAAATTGCCGGCTCGCGATCAGGTAGAGAATCACGGGCTTGTGGTAGCGCTGCGACAGTTCGAGGGCGGCGCGGATCAGGTCCTGGGTCTCCGGGATCTGCGCGCTGTGGAGGTAGGTCTGCCCGAAGACCACGCCGTCCACGTCCGGCTCCTGGAGGGCCTTCTCCAGCACCTGGAAATAGAAGCGGAAGTCGAAAATGTCCCCGAGGTCCAGGGGGTTCGTCATCCGGATGACCCCTGCCCGGGTTTCCCGGCGGATCGTGTCGTAGACGGCATCGGAGTACCGGGCCAGGCGGAACCCGGCGCGGTGGACCGCGTCCGCCAGGATCACCCCCTGGCCGCCGGAGCGGCAGAGGACGCCCACGCGATCGCCCGCCATGGGGGGCAGCAGGAAGGCCTTGAAGACCTCCATCATTTCCCCGAGCGTGTCGACCCGGTGCATTCCCGCCTGGCGGAAGGCGGCGTCGGCCACGTCGTCGTCCCCCGCCAGGGCAGTCGTGTGGAACTTCGCGATCTCCCGGCTGGCGGGGGTCCGGTTGGCCTTGAGGACCACGACGGGTTTCCGGGCGTTGCGGGCGATCTCCAGGAGGCGGCGGCCGTCGGAGATGTTTTCGAGGTAGAGGCCGATCATCCGCGTCTCCGGATCCTCCAGAAAGAAGGACAGGTAGTCGCACTCGTTCAGGTCCAGCTTGTTGCCGATGCTCAGGACCTTGTTCATGCCGATGTTCTCGAGGGTGAGGAGGCGCATGCTGTCCATCACGACCCCGCCGCTCTGGGCGACGATGGAGGCCGGTCCCTTCTGGATGGCGTGCGGCTCGACCGGGAAAAAGGGCAGGAGAAGGCCGTTGTCCAGGTTGACGGTGCCGATGCAGTTGGGTCCCATCAGGCGGATCCCGTAACGCCGGATGACGTCGCGGATCTGGTCTTCCAGGCCGGCCTTTTCCTCGTCGTATTCGCTGAAACCGGCGGCCTGGACCACGGCGAAGGACACGCCCTTCCGCCCACAGGCCTCCAGGACCGATGGCACCGACCGGGCCGGGATCAGAAGCACCGCCAGGTCGGGGGTGCCGTCGATCTCCTCGATGCTCCGGTGGATCGTCCGGCCGCGGTAGGACCCCCCTTCCTTCCCGACCAGGTCGAACCTCCCGGGGAAGCCGAAGGTCTCGAAGTTCAGCGCCGTGTACTTGGCCAGGTTGGCCGGTGAGTCGGAGACGCCGTAGACGAGAACGTGCTCCGGGTAGAACAGCCGCGTAAGAGGATGCATCGATTTCTCCTTCATTTTTTTTCTTGAAAAAAGAACCCGCTTGGATTACATACATCGCCCCCATGGGCGGTTAACTCAGTGGGAGAGTGCTACCTTCACACGGTAGAAGTCACTGGTTCAAATCCAGTACCGCCTACCATGAACGACCGGGGCTCGCGGCGTCTGCCGCGGGCCCTTTTTTTCTGGGGCCGCGGGGCTGTCTTCCGGTCCCCCTGACCGCTGATGAGCCTTCCCCCCGTGGCCGGACGCCCGCCCGGTCCGCTGGGCTGCCCCCGGGACTCCCCGGCCGCGCCTCCACGGTCGGACGTTGGTTCCGCCTTCACGTCCCCTTCCGCAGGTTGTACTTGATCATCTTGAGCTGCAGCCCCTTGCGGCTCATGCCCAGTTCCCGGGCCGCCCGGGTCACGTTCTGACCGCAGGACTCCAGGACCTCCTGGATCATCTGCCGCTCGATCTCCTCCGACTGTTCCCGAATGAGCTTCTTCACCGGTTCCCGCTGCTCCCCCCGCCCGGGGGCCGCGGCCTCCGGGGCAACGGATTTCAGCTCCGGCGGGAGGTGCTCCGCCGAGAGGATATCCGTCCTGGACATCAAAACAAGCCGCTCCAGGACGTTTTCCATCTCCCGGATGTTTCCGGGCCAGTCGTAGCGGCGGAAGGTCTCCAGGAGTCCCCGGTCCGCCGCCTGGACGGTCCGTTCGAATTTCCGGTTGAACTTCTGGATGAAAAAGTCGACCAGGTCCGGCATGTCCTCCCGGCGCTCCCTGAGCGGCGGGATCCAGATGGGGAACACGTTGAGCCGGTAGTAGAGGTCCTCCCGGAACCGGCCTTCCTTTACGTCCTGCTGGAGGTTCCGGTTCGTCGCGGCGATCATCCGGACGTCGACCTTGATCGTCTTGAGCCCCCCCACGCGCTCGAATTCCTGCTCCTGGATGACCCGCAGGATCTTCACCTGCATGTCCCGGGAGAGTTCGCCGATCTCGTCCAGGAAGAGGGTCCCCTTGTGGGCCAGCTCGAACCGTCCCGGCTTGCTCACCACGGCCCCCGTGAA
This sequence comes from Syntrophaceae bacterium, assembly GCA_041310335.1. Classification (GTDB taxonomy): domain Bacteria; phylum Desulfobacterota; class Syntrophia; order Syntrophales; family PHBD01; genus PHBD01. Next base: position 9,239 of record JBFYXW010000119.1, read on the forward strand.
AGCGCCCTTCTCGTGGCCGAAGAGTTCGCTCTCCATGAGGTTTTCCGGGATGGCGGCGCAGTTGATCTTCAGAAAAGGGTTCGTCTTGCGGGTGCTGTTGAGGTGTACGGCCTGGGCGGCGAGTTCCTTTCCCGTCCCCGTTTCCCCGGTGATGAGCACCGTCGTCGTCGTCGGGGCGACGCGGCGGATCGTTTCGAAGAGTTCCGTCATGGCCTCTCCCCGGCCGATGATGCCGGCATGGTCGATCTCGCCGGGGCTGGGAACGACCTCGCTTTCGTCGAGGTTCCTCGTCTGGATGGCTTTCCGGATGACGTTTTTCAATTCGTCCTGCTCGAAGGGTTTCGTGATGTAGTCGAAGGCGCCCTTCTTGAGGGCATCCACCGCCGTGGCGATGGTGCCGTAGGCGGTGATCATGATGACCGGGACAGCGGGCCGCTCCCGCCGGACCGCCTCCAGGAGGGACATGCCATCCATCCGGGGCATTTTCATGTCCGTGATGACGGCAGAGACGTCCGTTTCCTTCAGGGTCTTCAGTGCCTCCAGCCCGTCCGCGGCCAGGAGGACCTCGTGGCCCTCCTTCCGCAGCATGGCCTGGAGGACCAGCCTCATGTTCAGTTCGTCGTCGACGACGAGGATCCTGTGCATGGCCTCATCTCTCCTGGTCGATCGGCTTGCCTGCGGCTGCCCGCCGCGGCGACGTCACCGGCACCGGGGCTTGAAATCCCCGCTTCACGAGGGGATCCCCACCCGGATGTAGAAAATGCTCCCCTTGCCCGGGATGGACTTGGCCCGGATATGGCCGCCGTGCCCCCGCATGATCCGCTGGCTGATGGCCAGCCCCAGGCCGACCCCCCGCTCCTTCGTCGTGAAGAAGGGCTTGAAGATGTTCTTCAGGTCCTCCCGGCGGATCCCCGGCCCCGTGTCCCGGATGGCGATGGCCACCGTGTCCCCTTCGTCGCTCTCGATCTTCCGGGTCCTGAGCGTCAGGGTGCCTCCTTCCGGCATGGCCTCGATGGCGTTCATGGCGATGTTGAGGATGACCTGGATGAGCTGCTCCGCGTCGACGCGGACGGGCGGCAGGCCGGGGCGGAGGTCCATCTGGATGGCGATCCTCTCCGAGAGGATGTTGGCCCGGATGACGTCCGTGGCCCGCTCCACGACCCGGTTGATGTCCAGGGGTTTCAGGTCCGGCTGGTAAGGGCGGGCGAAGTTCAGGAACTGCGAGACGACCCGGTTGAGCCGGTTCACCTCCTCGATGATGACGTCCACGAGCTTCCGGTTTTCCTCCGAGGCGACCTCGGAGCGGAGGTACTGGGCGGCCCCCTTGATGGAACCCAGGGGGTTGCGGATCTCGTGGGCGAAAACGGGGGCCATCTCCTCCAGGAGGAGCGATTTTTCCCGCTCGAGCTTTTCGTCGAAGGCGAAGAGGGACTGCAGGAATTCCCGGCTTTCCGGATAGAGGAAAGAAATGATTTTCTTCAGGATTTCGCGGAGCGGCTCGATGGCGATGACGATGAGGAAACTGGCCACCATCAGGTGCGTGAAGGGGGGTGTTGCTCCCCGGGCGAAGAGGAGCAGGATGGCCCAGGCCATCAGGGTAGCCGTCACCGTGATGATCGCCAGGAACAGGGTCCTCGCCATGATCTCCCTCAGTTCCGCCATCTGGGGATGGGTGACGAACATCAGGACGAAGTAGAGCAGGACGGCGATGAAGATGTTGGACAGGGGCGGGAAGGCACCGTGGAGGTGCTGAAAGAGATCCGCCAGGCTCAGGAGAAAGGCGGCGGTGCAGGCCGCGGACAGGTAGAGAAACCGCCTTTTCTCCGGCCCCGAGGCCCTCCGGGCCGTGAAGAGGATCAGGGCCGCCAGGCAAACCAGGAGAATCCCCAGGGTATAGGTTCCCAGGACCAGGGAGAATGAGAAGCGTTCGCGGACAGGCGTGAAGGAGGCCGCGCCGAGGGCGATGCTGACGAGGGCTGTCACGGCAGCGTCCCTCCGGCGGAGGACGTGCCGGTCCTTCACGAGGTTCTGGAAAAAGGCCACCGAGAGGGGTGGAATCGCCAGGAGCCCCAGGAAGGAGGCCTCCTGCCAGAAGACGCGGGGGACGATTTCTCCGAAGAACTGGCTGCTCTTGTGAAGGAAGACGGCGAAGCAGAGGGCCGCGTAGGACAGGAGGATGGGTCCCTTTTCCTTCCGCAGGAGGATGGAGACGCTGATGATGAGCGAAACGGCCGCGAGGGTGAATATTTCCATAGTTGAAGGCGTGACTGCCGGCGAACCCGGCACGCGGGGGCATGATACGGGGAAAAGGGGGAAAAGGTCAAGGCGGAGGAAGAGGGCGTGGAAGAGAGCTGGCTGCAGGGATGCTCACCGGCTGTCTTCAACTCCGTGGGCAAAAAAATGCCCCGCCATGGCCATGGGAAGGAGACGCCCGGGAGAGGCGCTTGGTTGGCCGTGGCAGGGCAATGTTCCGCTTCAGGCGCGTTCGCCTCTCTCTTCCGGCAGGGCGTAGCGGAAGCAGTTGTCGGCCTGATAGAAAAGGCTGAACCGCTCGATTTTCCGCGGCGCCACGCTCCGGGCGGCCCGCACCTTCATCTGAACGGGCATCATGGAGAGTTCCATGTCCCCGAAGTAGAGGTTGTCCACGCTGAACCAGCCGTACATGACGGGGGTTTCGCTCTCGGTGCCTTCCCGGCTCTCGCTGCGCCAGAGCTGCTCCAGCCCCGTCGGGTCTTCCGTGAAATAGGGCGCGTTTTCCTGCCACCGGACCGGGCCGGCATCCTGCCAGCTGTCACTGGGCCCCACTGCCTTGACAATCTTCGCCGTTCTTTTCCTTTTCATGGCATCCTCCTTGAGAAGAACCGTTTTTGATGAATGGACGAATCCCTTTTGCCTTTTGGGCCTTCAGGATCCGTGCCACCGTCTCCCACACCCCCTGGTTTTTGTAAGCAGTTGTTCTAATTGCGAATAAAAATGACGAAGGATGGCCAATCGTCCCCGTCCAGCCCCGCCGGTGCGTAATTCCTTACGCAGTGCGTATGGCTCTGCGCAGGGCGGGGGGAGGCGGCAAAATCGGTTGAAAGGAAGAAAGTACGTGCAGTTGCGGCTCTCCGGACCACGGGAGCGGCCGTTGCCGCGGCTTGCCCGGCGGGGGGGCGGGGAAATCCGGACCGGCCCCGGCTTCCCTCCCGATTTTTTCCGACGGACGTTTTCGCTTTGAGACCGTTCCGTTCGCTTGCTGCGGCGGGATAGAAGGAGCCCTCTGGCACGGATGGTGCTTTTCGGCGTGGTCAAATCCGGACGCGGGGAGGTTGCAGAAATGCGGGAACCCATCACAGCCGTCGTATTCCCGGGGCAGGGATGCCAGCGGCCCGGGATGGGCCGGGACTTCCATGAGGCCTTCGCCGTCAGCCGGCAGGCCTACGAGGAGGCCTCCGACGTCCTGGGGTGGGACGTGGCGGCCCTCTGCTTTTCCGACGACGGGCGGATCCACCGGACCGAGTTCACCCAGCCGTGCATCCTGGCGACGGAGGCGGCCATGTTCCGAGCCGTTCGCGAACTGACCGGACTGGACCCCGCCCTGTTTGCGGGGCACAGCCTCGGGGAGTTCACGGCCCTCGTGGCGGCGGGCGTCCTTTCCCTGGCCGACGCCGTCCGCATCGTCCACGAGCGGGGACGGCTCATGCAGGAGGCCGTGCCGGAGGGTGGTGCCATGGTGGCCGTCATCGCCGGCTCCCTGGATCCCGGGGCCGTCCGGCGCCGCCTGGAGGACCTCCCGGTGGACGTGGCGAACGTGAATTCGCCGCGGCAGATCGTCCTCAGCGGAATGCGGAAAGGGGTCGAAGAGGCCGTCCTGCGCCTGCGGGAGGCCCTGGCCGGCGGGAGCGACTGCCGCTTCGTTCCCCTGTCGGTGAGCGCCCCCTTCCACAGCCGTTACATGCGGCCCGCGGAGGCGCCCCTGGAGGAGGCCCTGCGGGCGGCCCGGCCGCGGATGGTTCCGGAGGGGGCGTCCCGGGTCGCGTCGAACGTCCGTGGCGGGTTCCACGAGCCCGGTACGGAGGCGGTCATCCGGAACCTGGTTCGCCAGGTGAGCGGGACGGTCCGGTGGGTCGAGAACATGAGAGCGGTGGCGGCCGGCGCCAACGCCATTTTCGAAATCGGGCCGGGGAGGCCGCTCCGCGACTTCTTCCGCACCCTGGACGTGAAGTGCACCTCCGTCTCCACCCTGTCGGCGGCCCGGCGGCTGTGCGACGCAGCGGCTGCAGAGCCCGCCGCACCGTGACCGTTCGGATGGATCCAAAACCATACATTCTAAAGGGAAAACATGGATTTCAACCTTGACGACCGACAGCAGATGCTCGTGGATTCCGTCCGCCGCTTCGTGAAAGCGGAGGTCCTCCCGGGGATCCTGGAACGGGAGCGGAAGGACGCCTTCCCCTGGGACATCCTCCGCAAAATCTGGGACATGGGGATCATGAACCTGACGGTTCCCCCGTCGCTGGGGGGCTCCGGGGTGGACATCCTCACGAGCGCCCTCATCATCCGCGAACTCGCCGCGGGCGACGCGGGGATCGCCACGTCGGCCATGTGCAACGACCTGGCCAACGCCGTCATCGCCTTCCACGGGACCCCGGGGCAGCAGGAGCGCCTCCTTGCGCCCTTCGTCGCAGCACCCCTCCTGGCGTCCTTCTGCCTGACGGAGCCCGGCGCGGGTTCCGACAATTCGGCCATGACGACGTTCCTCCGCAAGGAGGCCGACGGCTCCTGGCGCCTGAACGGGTCCAAGTGCTTCATCACGAACGCGTCCTTCGCCTCGCAATACACGGTCTTCTGCAAGCTGGAGAAGCCCGCGGGGCGCTTCCTGTCCTGCGTGATCGTCCCGCTTCCGGAGGTGCCTGGGGAGGGGGGCGGCGCCATCCCGGAGCAGCGGGCGATCGACCTGCCGGGAGGCGGGCGCCTTCTCGTCGGGAAGCCCGAGGACAAGCTCGGGATCCGCCTGTCCAACACGGCCTCGGTGACCTTCGAGGACGTGATCGTTCGGCCGGACCAGGTCATCGGCGACCGGCGGCTCGGCTTTTCCTACATCGTCGACGTCCTGGACTATGCCCGGCCCATGGTGGCCGCCATCGCCCTCGGGGTGGCCCGGCGCGCCCTCGAGGTGACCCTGGCCTACACGCGGGAGCGCAAGCAGTTCGGCAGCCGCATCTGCGATCTCCCGGTGGCCCGGGAGACCCTGGTGGCCATGTGGAAAAAAGTGGAACTGGCGGAGTTGGCCCTCCTGAAGGCCGCCGCGAAGATCCAGGAGCAGGCGCCCGACCGGGGGCTCTACGCCTCCCTGGCGAAGAACACGGCGGCCGAGGCGGCCCTCTTCTGCGCCGCGGAAGGCTTGCACCTCCACGGCGGATACGGCTTCACCAACGAGTACGAGATCGCCAAACTCGCCCGGGATGCCCATATCCTCGACATCTACGAGGGCGTCCGGGAGGTGCAGCACATGATCATGGGCCGGGAGATCGTCTGATGCCCCTGTATCTGCACGGCCTGGGCCACTTCCACCCGGAGAACGAGATCACCAACCGGTTCCTGGAGGATCTGGACATCGGTACCACGGAAGAGTGGATCCTGGAGCGGGTGGGGATCCGGTCCCGGCGGACGGTCCTTCCCCTCGACTACATCCGCGCCACCCTGAACCGGGACATCCGGGCAGCCTACGAGGCGAGTCCCTACGGGAACGCCCGGACGGGGGCCCTGGCGGCCCGGATGGCCATCGGACGGGCCGGGATCGATCCCGCCGACATCGGCCTGGTGATCGCCGGCGGCTCCGCCCCGGACTCCCTGACGCCGGCGGAGGCGGCGACCATCGCCGGGGAGCTGGGGATCGACGCGCCCTGCTTCGACCTGAACTCGGCCTGCACGAGCTTCGGCATGCAGGTGACCTTCGTGTCCCGCATGGATCCGTCCCACCTCCCGGGCTTCGTGCTCCTGGTGAACCCGGAGAACCTGACCCGCTCCATCGACTACTCGGACCGGGCGTCGGCGGTCCTCTTCGGCGACGGCAGCGCCGCGGCGGTGCTCTCCGCCTCCCTTCCGTCCCGGATCGAGGTATGCGGCTGCGAGACTTCAACGAAGCCCTCGGCGTCGGACAAGGTCTCGATCCGCCGGACGGGCCATTTCACCCAGGACGGCAACGCCGTCCAGGGATTCGCCATCCGCCGGACCACGGAGTCTCTCCAGGAACTCCGGCGCCGGGGAGACATGAACAACGGCGGCCGGCTGCTCTTCGTGGGTCACCAGGCCAATCTGGGGATGCTGCAGAGCGTCTGTGCCCGGGCGGGCATCGCAGAAGGCAGCCACTGGCACAACGTGGAGGACTTCGGGAATACCGGCGCCGCCGGGGCTCCGGCCGTCCTCAGTCAGCACTGGGCGGATCTCCGGTCCGGGGACCGGGTGGCCGTGGCGCTGGTGGGCGCCGGCCTGACCTGGACGTCCATGGAACTTCACGTGGGGGATTCGGCATGATGACCTACCGGGAATTTGCGGAACGCAGCCGGTTCGACCTGGAACACCTGATCGCCTTCGGCCACGGCAACCTGGTGGACGATCCCCCCGCGGGATTCGACGCCCGGCTGCCGGCGCCGCCGTTCCTGATGGTGGACCGCATTCTCTCCATCACCGCGGAAGGCCGCGGGGGCCGCATCACCGCGGAGCAGGACATCCGCCTGGACGCCTGGTACTTCCAGTGCCACTTCCGGGGCGACCCGGTGCAGCCGGGCTGTCTTTGTGTGGATGCCATCTGGCAGCTCCTCGGCTTCTTCTGCGTCTGGCGGGGCGCCCTGGGTTCGGGCCGCGCCCTGGGGTGCTCCGAGGTCGCCTTCGGCGGCCAGATCCGGCCCCACAGCCGCGTCGTCCGTTACGAGATCGAGGTGAAGCGCTTCTCCCGGCTGAAGGAGTCGGAGGCGAGCATCGTCATCGCAGACGGTTCCGTCTTCGTCGACGACGAGCAGGTGGCCCGGGTCTCCGGCGCCCGGACGGGCGTGTTCCGGGACATCGCCTACCGGGACTATCCGCACCGCTCCCTCCACGCGACGGGGGGCATGGCGAAAGGAGGATCGTTGTGAACATGAACGGAAAACCCGTGGCCGTCGTGACCGGGGGAGGGACAGGCATCGGGGCGGCCTGCTGCCGGGCCCTGGCCGCCGAGGGGTTCTGCGTCGGGGTCCACTACCGCAGCAGCATTTCCCCGGCAATGAAACTTCTCGAGGAGATGGGGGACGGTTTTCTCCTGCATGCCGATCTGGCCGAACCGGAACAGGTGGAGGCCATGGTCGGGAAGATCAAGGAGATCGCGGGACGCGTGGATGTCCTGGTCAACAACGCCGGCGTTTCCATCAACGCCCCGATCCACGGGATGAATCTGGACCAGTTCGATGCCCAGCGGTCCCTGATGCGGGGGATCTGGTACTTCACGAAGCGGATCATCCGCCTCTTCATGCTGCGCAACGGCGGGGGCCGCATCATCAACGTTTCCAGCGTCGTGGGTTCCACGGGGAATGCCGGCCAGATCGCCTACTGCATGGAGAAGGCGGCCCTGGATGCCTTCACGCGCTCCCTGGCCAAGGAGTGCTCCGGGCGGAACATCCTGGTCAACTCCGTGGCCCCCGGGTTTATCGAGACGGACATGACCTCCGACCTCCCGGAGGAGGTTCGGGAGAAGATCCTGGGGAACATCCCCCTGGAGCGGATGGGGCGTCCCGAGGAGGTCGCCGAGGTGGTCTCCTTCCTCTCCCGGAAGGGGTCCTACGTGACCGGTTCCGTGATCCACGTCAACGGGGGGCTCTATGGCGGCTGATGCCCTGCTCCGGACGCGGGTCCTGGAGGCTGTTCCGCACCGCTCGCCCTTCCGGTTCATCGACGAGATCCACGAACTGGACGCGAATCGGATCGTCGGTTCGTACCGCTTCCGGGAGGACGAATGTTTCTATGCCGGTCATTTCCCGGGCCGGCCGGTCACGCCGGGCGTGATCCTGGTGGAGGCCATGGCCCAGGTGGGTGTGGTCGCGCTGGGTCTGTACCTGACCATGATCGACCTGCGGGGGGGGTATCCGTCCGGGACGGACCTGACGACCCTGTTCACCCTGGCGGAAGGGGTCGAGTTCAAGGGGATCGTGCGGCCCGGCGAGCGGGTCGTGACCACGGGGGACACAATCTATTTCCGCAAGGGGACCCTGAAATCCAGGGTCTCCATGACCCGCGAGAACGGGGAGGAAGTCTGCTCCGGCATCCTGGCCGGAATGGGGGTAATGCTGCATGAAGCGTAGGGTGGTTGTGACGGGGATCGGGGTTGCCGCGCCGAACGGCCACGGTCTCCCGGAATTCGAGAAGGCCCTCCGGGGCGGGATATCGGGCATCCGGTTCATCCCGGAACTGAAAGATAGGAACTTCGCCTGCCAGGTGGGTGGGGTCCCGCAGGACTTCGATGCGGTCCGGAAGCGCTACTTCGATTTCGAGAAGCTGATGTCCATGAACGACAACATCGGCTACGCCTCGGTGACCGCCGTGGACGCCTGGCGGGATGCCGGGTTCGAGGTTCCGGAAGCCGGCGACGACCGGGTGGACTGGGACACCGGGGCGATCGTGGGGTGCGGCATCGGCGGCATGGACACCATCGCCCGGGCCGTGGTCCCCACGGTCAACGAGGGGAAGGTGCGCCGCCTTGGCAGCCGGATCGTGGAGCAGGTGATGAACAGCGGCACCAGCGCCCGGATCGGGGGCCTCCTGGCCCTGGGGAACCAGGTGACGTCGAACTCGTCGGCCTGCAGCACCGGCAACGAGGCGATCCTCGAGGGCGTCCAGCGCATCCGCGCCGGCCTGGCGAAGCGCATGCTGGCGGGGGGGTCCGAGGGGGCGTCTCCCTACATTTGGGCGGGCTTCGACGCCATGCGGGTGATCTGCCGGAAATTCAACGAGCGGCCCGAGGCGGCGTCCCGGCCGCTCAGCGCGTCCGCTGCGGGGTTCGTCCCCGGCTCCGGAGGGGCCATCCTGGTCCTGGAGGAACTGGAGACGGCCCGGGAGCGGGGCGCCCGGATCTACGCCGAGATCCTGGGGGGTGCCGTCAACTGCGGGGGGCAGCGCATGGGGGGGAGCATGACGGCCCCGAATCCCGTGGGGGTCCGGAACTGTGTCCAGTCGGCCATCCGGGACGCGGGGATCCACCCCGCCGAGATCGACGCCATCAACGGCCACCTGACGGCCACGTACGCGGACCCCGTGGAGGTCGCCAACTGGTCCGAGGCCCTCGCCCGGGGGCCCGGGGACTTCCCCTGGATCCAGTCCACGAAGTCCATGATCGGCCACTGCCTCGGGGCGGCGGGGGCCATCGAGTGCGCCGCCGTGGCGCTCCAGCTCCACCGGGGATTCGTGCATCCTTCGCTCAACTGCGAGGATGTCCACCCCGACATCGGGCCCTACGAAGCGCGCATCCCCCGGGAATGCGTGGAAACAAGCAATCTGCGCGTCTTCGCCAAGGCCGGTTTCGGCTTCGGTGACGTGAACAGCTGCCTGATTTTCAAAAGATGGGAGGAAAACGGAAACCATGGATGAGCAGACCATTTTTGCCAAAATGATCCAGATTCTCAAGCCCTACGTGAAGGACACCTCGCTCCTGGAGCGGGCCGCCGCGGGGACCCACATCCTGGACGACCTGAAGGTCAACTCGGCGCGGCTCGTGGACGTCATCATCGGCTGCGAGGACGCCTTCGGGATCACCATCGAGGACGACGAGGCGGACGGCATCCGGACGATCGGAGATGCCGTGGCGCTGGTCCGGCGGAAGGTCGGATGAAGGTCGGCGCGGAGCCCCACGGGGCCGGCATCCGGAGGCAGGAGGCCCTGGGCCGCCCGGCATCCTTCGTGATCGCCCCCCTGTGTTTCCTGGCCTTGCGCCTCCTGGGCTACCGGGTCCGGGGAATCCGGGAGATCCGCCGCCGCTGGGCCGCGATCCGGGAGGAGCATCCGGGGCCGTGGCTCCTCTGCGCGAATCACCTGACCCTGATCGATTCCCTGGTCGTGTCCTACGCCCTCTTCTCGCTCCGGGATCACGTGCGCTCTTTCCGGGCCCTTCCCTGGAACCTGCCGGAGGAGAGGAACTTCGGAAATTCGCGGCTCCTGGCGGCCCTCTGCTACCTTGCCAAATGCATCCCGATCCGCCGGGGCGGCGACCGGGAGGATGTCCGGGCGGTCCTGGACAAGTGCCTCTGGCTCCTCCGGGAGGGCAGGAGCATCCTGATCTTCCCCGAGGGAGGACGCTCCCGGAGCGGGCGGGTGGATCCGGCGCAGGTCTCCTACGGCGTCGGCCGGCTTCTCGGGGAGTCCCCCGACGCCCGCGTTCTCTGCCTGTACGTCCGCGGGGACCGGCAGCATTCCTGGAGCGACTACCCGTGCTTCCGGGAGCGCTTCACCCTGCGGATGGAGGTCCTGGAACCCCGAGCCGAAGGGGAGGGCCTTCGGCGGCAGCGGGCCTATGCCCGGCAGATCATCGAAACCCTGGCGCGGATGGAGGAAGAGACCCTTGGCCTTTGTGGGGAACGACGTGGTCGACCGGATGGATCCGGCGAACCGGGGGAAGAGCCGGGACGCGCGCTTCCAGGAAAAGGTCTTCCTGCCGGAAGAGCGGGAATACATTCGCTCGTCCGCTGATCCCGACGGCGCCCTCTGGTCCCTCTGGGCCGTGAAGGAGGCCGCCTGGAAGGCCGCCGTGAAGGCGGCCCCCGAAGACGGCCGGGGCTGGAAGGGCATCCGGGTCCGGACGGTGAGCGGCGGAGCCGGTTTCGGAAGAGAGGCTTTCGCCCGCCCGGTTCCACTGGACCGCAACGCCGCGGGCGAGCCTTCCTGGAAGCGGATCATGACCGGCCTGGCCGAGACCTTTGCCGGAAGCGCCTCCTTCGAGGTCCACCGGCGCGGCGCCTGCATCCACGCTCTCTGCCGTCTCGGACCGGAGGACCCGGCCCTTCGGATCATCTGGAATTCCCAAACGGTGTCGTCCAAAAAGGTGTCCGATTTATTTTTGCACTGCACCAATCAATCTGACACCTTTTCCGCCCGCGACGATCTGATCCGCTGTGTGACCGCGCTGCTGGGGCTGGGGGAAGGGGATATCGCCATCCGCCGGGATCCGGGTCCTCGGGGCCTCCTGCCGCCCCGCCTGTACATCCGGGGAGAACCATCCCGGATCGACGTCAGCCTGAGCCATGACGGACGATTCACAGCCTGGGCGCTCCAGGTCGCCTTGTCATGCAGCCGTGCCCCCGCGAAGGCATCGGAAAAGGTGTCCGATTGATTTTTGCACTGCACCAATCAATCTGACACCTTTTCCGATGCCTTTTCCCGGAGTGCCGGGGGCTGTCGTGGGGCTTTCCCGCCGCCGCAGGTCGTGCTATAGAGGGCCCGGAGGTCCGGTCATGCTCAGGGGTCAACTTGCCCGCATCGGCATCGCGCTCGCTTTGCTGCTGCTCATCCTGTCGCTTTTCGTGTCGTCTCCCACGGCCCGGTTTGTCCTGTCCGTTTTGATGGCCCTGGCGGCGCTCCTGCCGGTCGTCTGCGGACCGAACCGCTTTCGGATGGTGGGCATCATGGCCGTCGTGGCCGGGTTGGCCATTGCCTATCCGCTGTATCCGGCCTTCCGGGGCGACCCCTACTACGTCCGGGGCCGGGTGAACCAGGCGGCCACGTTCGGCATGCAGGTGGCGCAGGCTGCGGACCGGCTCGCTGCGGAAAGGAATCGCCCTCCCAAAAGCCTCCGTGAACTGGACATGGACCTTCCCAGGGGGATCGTGCAGGATGTGAGCTTCCCGAAAGACGGGGCCGTCCTGGTCATCCTGGAGGTGCCGACCCT
>JBFYXW010000121.1:0-6585 GCA_041310335.1 Syntrophaceae bacterium
CCATGCTGGAATTGAAAAACGTCGTCTTTTCCGTGGAGGAAGGCCCCCCGGAGAACGGGGGGAACGGCGGCGGCCTGCGCCGCATCATCGACGGGATCGACTACGCCTTCCAACGGGGCAAGTTCTACGCCATCACGGGACCCAACGGCAGCGGGAAGACGACCCTGGCGAAGCTCATCATGGGCGTCAATCCGGTCACGGAGGGGTCCATCCTGTTCGGCGGGGAGGACATCACCGGCTACTCCATCACGGAGCGGGCCAAGGCCGGGATCTCCTACAGCTTCCAGCAGCCCGCCCGGTTCAAGGGGATCACCTTCCGGGACCTCCTGTCCATCGCCGCGGGGACCGACGAGGAGATGCAGCTCCTGGCCCTGCTCCGGCGCGTGGGCATCTGCTCCCTGTCCTTCCTCGACAAGCCCGTGGACTCCAAGCTCTCCGGCGGGGAGATCAAGAAGATCGAACTGGCCACGACGATCGCCCGGAACCCGAAGGTGGCCATCTACGACGAGCCCGACACGGGGATCGACCTGTGGACCATCGGTCCCATGGTGAACCTCCTGAAGCGCGAGCAGGTCGAGCACGGGACGACGACGCTGGTGGTGAGCCACAACCGGGCCTTCCTGGAGGTGGCGGACGTGGTCCTCATCATCAACGACGGCCGCTTCGCCTACGAGGGGGACCTGAAGAACGCCCTCCCGCTGCTCAGCGACATGAGCATCTGCAACTACAAGGCCTGCGTGAGAATCGACGATGTTGGATGCTTTCGATAGAGACCTACTGAAGACCGTGGCGGACCTGGAGGGGCTTCCCAGGGGGGCCTACAACATCCGGAAGAACGGGCGCCTCCTGGCCCGGGAGGTCTCGGCCAACATCCTGATCGAGAGCCTGGAGGACAACCGGGGCATCACCGTCACGATCAAGCCCGGGACGGTGAACGAGTCCGTCCACATCCCGGTGATCCTCAGCCAGGCGGGCCTCAACGACGTGGTCTACAACCGCTTCATCATCGGCGAGAAGTCCGACGTGACCATCATCGCCGGCTGCGGGATTCACTGCGGCGGGTCCGACCCGGAAGGGCACGAGGGACTCCACGAGTTCCAGGTGGGGCGCAAGGCCAAGGTCCGCTACGTGGAGAAGCACTACGCCGCCGGCCGCGGCCGCGGCAAGCGGTCCCTGAACCCCTCCACCCGGGTGGTCCTGGCGGAGAAGGCCCAGATGGAGATGGAACTGACCCAGATCGGCGGGATCGACGAGGCGAACCGCGTCAACGAGGCCGTGCTGGGGCCCGGCAGCGTTCTCCTGATGACCGAGCGGGTCATGACCGAGGGGAGCCAGCGGGCGGTCTCGCGAAACAGCCTCATCCTGGAAGGGGACGGCAGCCGGGCGAACCTCGTGTCCCGGTCCGTCATCAAGGACGACTCGGTGCAGGACTTCTTCGCCACGCTGGAGGCCCGGGCCCGGTGCTTCGGACACATCGAGTGCGACGCCATCCTCATCGGCAACGGCCGGAACGAGACGATCCCCTCCCTCAAGGCCTTTCACCCGGATGCGGAGCTGACCCACGAGGCGTCCATCGGCAAGATCGCCAACGACCAGCTCATGAAGCTCATGAGCCTGGGCATGACGTACGAGGAAGCCGTCAACCGGATCATCCAGGGGTTCCTGCGCTGATTCACGGGCCGCCCCTTCCGGCGGCGACACAAAGGGAAAACCCATGCCATTCGAGAATCTTCTGGTCACGGGAGGGTGCGGATTCATCGGGAGCAACTTCATCCGGTTCCTCCTGGACCGGCAGGACTTCACCGGCCGCATCGTCAACCTGGACAAACTCACCTACGCGGGCAACCCGGACAACCTGGCGGGCGTCGCGGAGCGCTACCCGGGCCGCTATGTCTTCGAGCACGGCGACATCTGCGACGCCGGGCGCCTGGACGAGGTTTTCGGCCGCCACGGCATCGACGCCGTCTGCCACTTCGCCGCCGAGTCCCACGTGGACCGGTCCATCCGCCGTCCCGAGAGCTTCATCCACACGAACATCCTGGGGACCTTCCAACTCCTGGAGCGGGCCAAGGCCCGCGGGAGCGCCTTCCGGCTCTTCCACCACGTGAGCACCGACGAGGTGTACGGGAGCCTGGGCCCCACGGGGCTCTTCCGGGAGGACATGCCCTACCGCCCCAACAGCCCCTACTCGGCCTCCAAGGCCGCCTCGGACCACCTGGTCCGGGCCTACTCGGAGACCTTCGGCCTCCCCGCGACGATCTCCAACTGCTCCAACAACTACGGCCCCTACCAGTTCCCGGAGAAGCTGATCCCCCTGATGGTCCTCAACGGCCTGGAGGGGAAGCCGCTGCCGGTGTACGGCGACGGCCGGAACGTCCGGGACTGGCTGTACGTGGAGGACCACTGCGAGGCTATCTGGCTGATCATGCGGGAGGGAAGGAGAGGGGAGACCTACAACATCGGCGGCGCCGCGGAGATGGAGAACATCGCCATCGTCCGGATGATTTGTGCCCTCCTGGACGAACTGGCGCCGGACGAGAAGGGCTCCCGGGAGCGCCTCATCACCTACGTGGCGGACCGTCCGGGCCACGACCGGCGCTACGCCATCGATTTCGCCAAGCTGGCGGGGGAGCTGAACTGGAAGCCCCGCCAGTCCTTCGCGGAGGGCCTGCGGAAGACCGTGGCCTGGAACCTCCAGAACGGGCCCTGGATCGAGGGGATCCGAACCGGCGCGTACCGGTCCTGGATCGAGGAGCACTACGGCAAGGACGCCTGAGGGCGGAAAGGAGGCAGCCATGGATTTCGGATTGAAGAACCGGGTGGCCGTCGTGGCCGGGGGGAGCATGGGCCTGGGGCTCGCGGTGGCGAAGGCGCTGGGCCGGGAAGGGGTCCGCCTGGTCATCGGCGCCCTCGACGATCCCGCCCTGCCCCAGGCGGCGGAGGAGATCCGGAGGGAGACCGGAGCGGAGGTCCTGGTCGTGGCGGCGGACGTGTCCGACCCCGCCCAGGCGAAGGCCCTCGTCCGCAAGGCCGTGGACCATTACGGGACCCTGGACATCCTCGTGAACAACGCCGGCGGGCCGCCGTCGGTGCCCTTCCTGGAGATCGACGACGGGATGTGGGAAAAGGGCTTCCACCTGAACCTGCTGTCCACCATCATCATGACCCGGGAGGCCATCCCCGTCATGAAGGAGAAGCGGTGGGGGCGCATCATCAACATGACCTCCATCTCCGTGAAGCAGCCCATCGACGGATTGATCCTGTCCAACACGATCCGCTCCGGCGTCATCGGCCTGGCCAAGTCCCTCTCCAACGAGCTGGCGCCCTTCCATGTCACGGTGAACAGCGTGTGTCCCGGGTACACCCTGACGGAGCGCGTCCGGAGCCTTTCCAGGGTGATTGCCGAAAAGACCGGCACGACCCCCGAGGCGGTCATCGCCAAGTGGGAGGCCGACATCCCCATGAAGCGGCTGGGGACGCCGGAGGAGTTCGCGGCCCTGGTGGCCTTCCTGGCCTCCGAGCCCGCCGGCTACATCACCGGCGCGGCCGTCCAGATCGACGGCGGCTGGTACAAGGGGGTCATGTAGGGAAGGTAGGGACATGATCCATTTTTCGAAGAAAAATGGTTTCGTGTCCCGTATTTCCCGTCTGCCGGAAAGCAGAAAGGGGGGACCGATTTCAAATCGGTCCCCCCTTTCTGCTTTTGCCTGGTGGATTGCCTGGGTTCTGTTCCTCTGCTAATGTCCGCCGCCGCCGCCTCCACCTCCGATGCCGGCGGCCTGAGCCGCCGCCACGTCGGCCTCGGAAGCCACCGCCACGGCCGCGACGACGCCTTCGGATCCGGTCGCGGCATCACCCCCCGAGGGTGCTCCCGCCAGGGCCGCACCGCAGGGTCCCGTGGGATCCGCGACGACGCACCGCTGGAAGACCTCGATGGCCTTGTCCCACTCCCCCCGGTCCTGCCAGTCGAGCCCCTCGCCGTAGAGCAGGAGCCCCCGGTAATTGCGGGTCGCGTAGCGATTCAGGATTTCCTCGTCCCGGGGCGTGAGCTTGATCCCCAGGTCCTTGAGGATGCCGAAGACGATGGCCTTCTGCAGTTTGAAGAACTCGTCCACCTTGCCCTGGGCGTCCTGGTCTCCCACGCCCTTGCCGGTGGAGACGCTCGTCAGGATCCGGAGGATGTGGAGGCCGTCGTCGCCCGCGCCGAGCATGCTTCCCGAGACGACCTTGCCCGCCCCCAGGAAGCGGCCCACCCGGGGTGACGTGGCGGGGTCGACGATCCCCGACTGCCCCAGCCGGAGCTCGTCCAGCAGCTTCTGCATCCGGACCCGCTCCACCACCTGGATGCCCGGGGCCTTGCTCAGGTCGGTGATGATCATGGCCGCCAGGGCCTTCCGGAGATGCTTCGTCTTCTCCGTGTTTCCCTTTTCCCCGAAGGGGGAGACGGCCAGCGTGTTGTCGTCCACCGGGAAGGCCCTGTCCAGCTTTTCCTTCGGGATAGCCGCCGCAGCCCTGGCCCTGGCGGGCGAGGCGGCGCGGGGCGCCGGTTTCGGCGGGGCAGCCACCTGCTTCTGCGGCGCCGCCGTTTCCGGTTTCGCCGTCCTCGTCTTCCGGGTGGTCCGGGTTCGCTTGGTCGTCTTGGTCTTCTTGGGGGTCGGGGCCGCCGAGACCTTCTCCGGCGGGGCCGGGGCGGGCGCCGGGGCCACCGCGGGCGCCTCCTCCCTCGGGGCGACGGCGCCCCCGGACACAAGGGCCCGCTCCTGGGCCAGGGCTCTCTTCGCCTGCAGGGAGGCGTCCTTGTACAGGACCAGGAGCCTCTGCTTCTTCACCAGGTTGGCGAGGTTGCTGTCGGGTTCCCGGGCCAGGAGGACGTCCCAGGTGGAGAGGGCCTTCCCGTAGTTCTCCGTTTCGGCATAGGCCAGGCCGAGGTTGATGATGGTCCTCCGGTCGGGATCCATTTTGTAGGCCTTCTCCAGGGCGGTCACGGCCTCGGGTCCCTTCTTCATCCGGAGGTACGTCTCGCCGACTCCCTTGAGGGCCTCCACGTTGTTCGGATCTTCCTTCAGGATCTGTTGATAGGCCGCCAGGGCCTCGTCGTAGCGCTTCCCCTGGAGGGCGCTGTTGGCCTTCACCTGCAGCGCCGCGGCGCCGCAGCCGGCCAGGGCGAACACCACCGCCACGAGCACGAGGAGCAGGCTCCGGTTCGGGATTGCGGATCCGTTCATGGTCACCTCCTATGGGTTGTGGGCATGAAGACGGGGCAGGATGCCCGCCGCCAGTTTTTCCTCCAGGTCCAGCAGGTTGGAGAATTTGCCGGAGACCCTCTCGGTGGAGAGGATCTCCCCCGTTTCCGTCTTCACCACCCGGACGTTGATCTTCACCGAACCCCGAAACTTCAGGAACGATCCAAGGACCAGGGCGTTTGCCCCCAGGAGCCGGCCGGCCCGGATGGCCGTCCGGTCGTCCACGAGGCCCGAAGCGCTCAGCTTCAGTTCGTCCAAGATCTGCTGCAACCGTTTTCTCTCCACGACCCGAATCTTTCCGGAGCGGGCAAGGCCATCCGTCAGGGTGGCGGCGATCTCCTCCCCCAGGCCCCGGGTGTCCTCCGAGGGCGCCAGGTCTTCGAGGGCAAAGACGGCGACGAGCCAGCCGTCCTTCGCCGCCGGGGCGGGAGTCCCGGGGGCGGCATGGGCGCAGGCCGCCGCAACCAGGATGAGGGCTGCGAGGAGCCAGGTCTGGATCGGGGGTTTCCGGTTTGCCTGCACGGCTATCGGCCCTTCTTTCTTTTCTTCAGCTCTTTCCGTTTCGCGGCCGCCCCTTCGAGCCCCGGATCAATCCGGAGGGCCTCCTCGAAGGCCTCCTCCGCCTCGCTCAAACGGCCGCGGTCCATGGCGTCCAGCCCCCGGGAGTACTCCAGGAAGGCGGCAAAGGAACGTCCGCCGGTCCGGGCCAGAAGGGTGCGCTCCTCCGTTGTCAGGGGGGCGTCCAGCCCCGCGGCGATCTTCTCCACCAGGGCTTCCTCCAACTGGAAGAAGTCGTCGGTCCGCCCGGTGACCTCCTCGGCCTTGAGGACGAGGCCCGTCTCCACCTCCACGATCCGGGCATCGATGCGGATCATCCCCCCGATGGCGGTGTAACTGCCCATCAGGAGGGCCTGAACGCCCAGGATTTTCCCGATCTTTGCCGCCGTGGCCGGGTCCGCGAGGCCCGACTGCTGGAGCTTCATCTCCGACAGCAGGGCGTCGAGACGCTCCCGCTCCACCACCTGCAGGCGGCGGAGACGGCCGAGGTCCGTGGTGAGCGTGTCGGCGATTCCCTTCTGGAAGGGGTCGAGGCGCTCCCGGTCGGTGACGCACTCGTTGTCGAAATAGAGGACCGCCAGGCGGATCTTCCCGGTCTTTCGGAGGTCGCCGGCCGCAGCGGCCGACGGGGCCGGGGCGACCAGTGCCGCGATGCACAGAAGGGCCAGGAATGACCAGAACCGCTTGGAGGGGGGCATGGCGATGACCTTGCTTGACGGATTCGCAGTCCCTTATACCGGGTTTCCGCCGGAAAGGGAAGCAAAACAGGGCGCCCCTGCTCTAA
>JBFYXW010000124.1:0-17402 GCA_041310335.1 Syntrophaceae bacterium
CATGGTGTCCGCCCCGGCGCCGCCGTTCAGGGTATCGTCTCCGCCGTTTCCGACCAGGACGTCGTCGCCCTTGAGGCCCTTCAGCGTATCGGCCCCGTCCGTCCCCCAAAGGAAATCGGCCTTCGCGGTGGGTGTCGAAAACCGCTTTTCGAGCCAGCCCTCCGTGAGGGTCCAGACGGTGCCATCTTCAAATTCGACCGTCTCGATCCGTCTGGCGGCGTCGGCAAACCAGCCCGTGACAGTGAGGAGTTCCGTTGCCCCGATGGTCGCAGATGCCCTGGGATCGCCCGTGAATAGATGGAAGCAGAGGTTGTTCTCGTCGCGGAACAGGAAGACGTCCTCCGGCGTCACGGGGGCGGGCGGGGAGCCGTCGCCATAGAACTGCTGCCGGAACGCGTCATCCAGGATCCCGGGGAGGGGGGTGCGGGCTCCGTACGGGGAGTTCAGGAGGACGTCGATCCCGCTCCACCCGAGGGGCTCCCCCAGTTCCATAAACAGGGCGGAGAGGGTCAGGGAAATGCCTTCCAGTTTCAAGACATCGCGGCTTCCCCCGGCATCGATCATGACATGCCGTCCGTAACCGGCACGGTAAACGTAGGTGTCGTCGCCCTCGCCGCCGACGAGGGTGTCGTCGCCGAACCGGCCGTCCAGGGTGTCGTTCCCGGCGCCTCCAGTGAGAACATTGCACCCGAAGTTGCCCGTCAGGACATTGTCCAGGCCGTTGCCCGTCCCGTCGATGTCGGCGACGCCCGTCCCCAGGACGTCGATCTCGCCCCGGAGGAACGCCTCGATAATGGAGTTGTCCAGGATCAACTCCAGGTTTTCCACCGGATCGCCGAGAACGAAGGTCACGGAACTCCGCACCGTGTCGGTCCCTTCCCCCGGTGCCTCGACGACGACATCGCCGGCGTCATCCACCCTGTAGACGTCGCTGCCGGCCCCGCCGGCCATCCGGTCCGCACCGCGGCCGCCGTGGAGGAGGTCGTCCCCTGTGCCGCCGGTCAGGCGGTCATCTCCTGCACCCCCGTGCAGCCGGTCGTCGCCGTCCAGTCCGTCGAAAACGTCGTCCCCGGCGGATCCCCACAGACAATCCGCACCCGCGGTGGCGTTTGAGAACCTGCTGCCCAGCCAGGCGTCGTCGAGGACCCACACCGTGCCGTCTCGGAATTCCACCTGCTCGACCCGGTGGCCGCCGTCGGTGAAGAAGTCGCTCACCACGAGCCGGTCGCCGGTCCCCGCGATGGCCAAGCACAGGTTGCTCTCGTCCCGGGAAACGACGACGTCGTCGGGTGCCACCCCTTCCCCGAAGCGGATGACGTCGGCTTCGCCGCCGGTCTCGTAGATCCGGTCCTCGGCGTATCCCCGCCCGAAGACGTAGGTGTCGCTGCCGTCACCGCCCAGCAGGATGTCCGTCCCCGCGCCGCTGTCCAGGATGTCGTTCCCGGGGTTGCCCCGGAAGATGTCTTCCCAGTTTCCATAGAAGGAGTTGAAGTTGCCCGGCATGGAGTCGTAGATTCCCTGCAGGTAGACCATGACCTCGCGGTACCCGCCGTACAGCCGGTTCTGCTCGGCGTATTCCTCCCGGTGGAGGGCGTAGCCGAGGAGGATGTCGTCGCCGTCCCCGCCGGAGAGGCGGACGCCGTCGCCCTTGATGACAAACAGGAAATCGTCGCCTTCCTGGCCGCACAGGAGGGCGCCGTCGCCGTTGGCCACGAGGCCGTCGGTCCCCTCTCCCCCGTACCCCTTCACGCCGTTTCCGGAGACGGTGAACAGCAGGTCCCGCCCGCCCTGGCCGTAGAGAAGGTCGCCGTCCCCGTCGGCGACGAGACAATCGTCCCCCGCATCGCCGGCGAGGGCGTCGACCCGGTCCGCGGCGCCGATCAGGAGGTCCGATCCGGAGGACCCCCTGTCGAGACGGTAGAGCGCGGAGTCGAGAATGAACGCCACACCCTCGTCGCCGCCGGACGTCAGCACGGCGCGGAATGCGGAATAATTCACGCTCCCGACGAGGCCGAGCCCCTGCAGGGACCGGACGAACCCGGCCAGATCCAGCTTCCCCCGCTCCGGGTCCGCGGCGATCCGCCCCTGGATTTCCGCCGCCACGAGGCTCAGGTCTCCCTTGAGGGCCTGGGCGTCTTCATCCCAGGAATAGACGATCTTCGCAAACAGGTCTCTCTGGTGGGTCTGGAGCAGCAGTTGGCCGTGGAACATCTCCAGGAGGGACTGGTAGGCCTCCCTCAGGTGCACGCCCGCGTCGAAATGGGGGACGTCGCCCAGGAGGCCCTCGAACTCCCGGCCCAGGAATTTCTCCAGGACCGCGAGGCGGCGGTGGTCGATGCCGTGGAGCGCCCAGCCGCCCCAGCTGCCCGCGTTGCCGGGATCGACATCCTCGACTCCGGCCCACTTGAACAGGATCTCCTCCAGGAGGCCGTTCCGCTCGTTCGGGTCGAGGGCCAGGGGGATGTCGATTCCATCGCCCCGGGAGGCGAGGAGCATCCCGTCGCTGAGGGCGACGAACCGCTCGACGAGGGCCCGCAACTCCCCGCTGCCGTCGCGGACCATCGCCTGGTCGAGGTCGTACACGCGGCCGCCGCCGGGGAGATTCGGCAGCGCGGCGATGTCCTCCGGGACGTCGAGCCATTCCTCCGCCAGGGTGTCCGCCGTGTCCCGCCGGAACCACACGTCCGCCACCGTTCCCGTCGTACCGTCCCCCCGGGTGAAACTTCCCAGCAGCCGGTGCTCGTTTCCCTGCGGGTCGACCCGGTCGGAGTTCTCGGAGGCCGTGTCGATGGAGAGGATCCCGAGGTCCGCCAGGGTCGACAGCTCGTCCGCCGAGCTCAGGCCGTCCCGGTTCAAGTCCCGCCAGATCCGCAATTGAGCATAGGCCGCGTCGCCGGCGGCGATCCTCCCGTCCCGGTTCCCGTCCAGCTCGGCCAGGGCCAGGAAGCCGTCGGCAGCCTGCACCCCGCCCGCCAGAACCGTCCGGTCACCGAAGAGCTCCGCGCCGCTGTCGATCGTGCCGTTGCCGTTCCGGTCCAGGGCCAGGAGGCCGTCGTCGGGGGCGATCCACCCCGTCTTCTCGGCAAAGCCGTCGCCGTCGTGGTCGAAATAGACACCATCGGCTAGGGCCAGCGTCTCGACGCCGTCACCGTCGAGGTCGAGGGCCAGGGGGCTGATGCGGATGCCCTGAGCGCAGGCGGCATCGTAAATATCGATGATCCTGCTGATGGTCACTCCGAAAGCGCGGTCCGCCAGGACCTTTCCGACAAAGGCACGGATGGCATTATTCTGATATTGGATCGCCTCCAGAAGGTCCGGGCATTTCGGATCGAGATAGGGACTGTATGTCAGGAGACCGGCCAGCAGGTTGAGATCGGCCTTCGTCTTCAGGTTGGTCCTCTCCTCCGCCGAGATGTTGCCCAGGTTGTACTGCAGCTCCGCCCACCCGTAGGCCTTGTCGTGCTCCATGTAGAACCGGTCCTGGCCGTCGACGGGATCGGCTGTTGTCTTCCATTCATAGTTACCCGACGAATTCTTCTCCCAGTCTCCGTGTCCGTAATTCGGACCGCCGAAGTTCCCATATTGTGTAAGTCTCGCCCACACGCGCTCGCCGAAGGTCTTCCCCACGCCGCCCCTGTTGCTGCTCCCCATGCACAGCTCCTGTTCTTCAGTCAGATCGTCCGCCTGCGGGAATGCCGGCCGGCCGAAGTCCCGTGGTCGCTGGCTTCACGCCTCGTCCCGTTTACCGTTTCAGGATCTCCCCCGGGATGACGATTTCTTTCAATCCGGTACCGTCGCTCTTCATCATCCAGTAGGAATCCTCCCGGCTGTTCCTGTCCTTCTTTTTCCAGAAAAGGATGATTTCCCCGTTCCGTGAGATGTTGGCCCAGTATATGAAGGCATTCAGCCGGGTCAGCCGCTCGATCCTGCCGTCCTTGAAGAGAAACAGGTCCTGCGTGTCCCGGCCGGGAGGGAGGCCGTCCATCTCCGTCGTCTGCGAGAGAAACAGTATCGTACCGTCCGCGGCAGCGGCAGCACCTTGCGAGTGGCGGCCGTTCACCAGGGCGGGCTTCAGCCCGTTCGTCACCCCGTCCATGATGAAGATGAAGTTTTGTCCGTATAAATCTTCGTATTCCTTGTAGTTCCTGGGACCGGGGCCGTGCGGGTTGTAGGGTCCCTCGCCGGTGAAGACGAAGCGCTTCCCGTCGGGCATGTAGAAAGGAAACATCGCGTTATAGAAGTAGTAATGCGTGAGGCGCCGCTCGGCGCCGGTTTCGGCGTCCACCTCGTAGACGTCCCAGTCGCAGTTCATCTCGCCCTTGAGGGGAAACGCCCGCTCCCGGACCCGCTGGGAGCGCAGGAAGATGATCCGCTTCCCGTCGGGAGAAAAGGAGGGGACCTTTACGTAGACGGTGTCTTCCGGGCCTGAACGTGGGTTCCGGGTGACCTGGCGGCGGCCGCTCCCGTCGGCGTTCATGACGAACAGGTTGAGGGCATGCCCCTGCTCCCGGGCGCCGATGTAGGCGATCCGCTTCCCGTCCCAGGAAAAGCAGGGGGCAAAATTCTTCTTGTTCTCACCGCCGTCGAAGACCTTTGCTTCTCCTGTCATCACGTTGTACGTGGCAACCTTCATCCAGTAGGGAGAGCCGTAACTGATGAGCAGCGTCTGGTTGTCCGGGGATATGTCGCGAACGAATACACCGACCTGGGACGCCGAGGGGTGGTTCCGCTTGTACTCTTCGGACTTCTGCCGGGCCGTGAGTTCGTCCTCGCAGGCCCACAGCCCCGCCAGGAGCAGGGCGATCAATACCGGAATCAGTTGTCTTCGCTTCACGGGATTGCCTCCGTCATGGTTGGCTCAACCGATCAGGAACCATGAATTTCGTCTCCACGCCTCCCGCAGCCACGGCAGGAGACGATACCCATGCCGGCAGCCCGCGAGAAAGAAGGCGATCCACACCAGGCTGAGACAAACGTTGACCCCGCCGGAAGCATCCGGGAACGGGTATGGATCGCTTGAATATCATTGCCGCAGATCGATGCCTACGATCTCCATGTCGATCAGGTTGATGGAGAGAAGCCTTCCCCGCAAGGTCCTCCCCTGCCCCAGCAGGATTTTGCTGATTTCCACCACTTCGATGCCGGCGACAAGAAGCGGCGTGAACGATGTGTTCACCGGTCCCGCCACGCTCACTCCCGTCCCGGACGCATTCGAAAACAGCCTCTCCACGATCCGTTCACCCGGATACTGTGTCGCCACCATCCCATACCAGCCGGCCACACTTCCGTGAACGAGGGGAATGCCCATCCCGTCGCAGACCCTCGCCAGTTCGAGTCGTGCGGGGATGCTGTCGAGGGCGTCGACTACGACCTGGACATCCATGAGAAGATCCTCCCCGTTTTCCTCCGTAAAGAACGTGACCATGGCGATGGCGTTGATGGCGGGATTGATTGCTTTCGCCCTCCGCACGGCCGCCGCCGCCTTGGGTGTTCCCGGATTCCCGGGAACGGCCGGGAACGGGCGGTTCAGGCTGTGCTCGTCCTGCATATCGGGGTCCACGACGATGATGGATCCCACCCCGAGGCAGGCCAGTTCCTCGACAACGCACCCCCCCAGGCTTCCGCATCCGATCACGGCCACCCGGCTGTTCAGGAGGGTGCGCTGCTGTTCCGCGGAGAATATCTCCCGGCTCCGGACATAGCGAACGGGCAGAAGGTCCATGGCGAGAATGCGCTCTTCCGCTTCCCGGTGGGAAAGCTGGAAGCGTCGGCGGGCCTCCTGCTGAACAGCCATGGAGACGAGCCCCTTTTCCGCAAGGGAAGAAAAAAAAGCCTCGACGGTTTCCAATGGTTCATCCTCCACCGATGGGCGAAAAAAAACGCAAGAGCGTCTCCTCCCTATCCACTGGGGAAGCTGGGCATCCCGGCGGGGAGTTTCCTCCCCGCCGGGACTTCCAAAGGGAAACCACGGGAGGGATTCATGGGGTGCCAATCGAACACCCTGTCCAGATCTTGATCCTGGATCACGAACGCCAGGTTGTGAGGTGATAGGGGGTCCGTGGAGAGGAAGCGCGGCAGGCGGCCGTGCCCCTTCGTAAAACCAGCCCGCAGATTGAAATCCCGCTCCAGGATCAACATCTTCCGATGGCGATCCGTGCAGGCGGTCGATGCGGCGGAAAGTTGCATTTCGCCGGCAGGCTCAATGGAAATGCAGGCGATGCTGTCACCGTGCTGTCCATTCATCGGATACCTCCAGCCCTGCCGGGTGACCGTTATCATTTCAGCAAGGAGCAGCTTAAAAGAGGCGGCGTCCCCGAGCCATTTTTAGAACCGTTTCCCCTGCCGACATGTACACTGCCATTCAGCAACCTCCTTTCGATTGGTTAATGGTAAATAACACTCCATACGCGACTCGGGGATCACCACCACTCTCTGCGCAGCAGTTAGGCACGATCCATGCCAGAGATTTTCATGCCCGGCCGGAGGGAATAGGCAAATAGATAAAGATACTTACCGTATCATGGGGGGGAATGCATCCGATGCAGATCAGCATCGGTTATGGCATGAAATGGAGGGGCAACTTTTTTCAATTACCTATAATCATTGTTAAATGCACAAAGATGCCGAATGGCATCGCACATTCCAATCTGCATCTCCACCAGCATGCGGCCATTCCGGAAACCGCTTTCCTGGCGGGAACGAGACGGCTGGTCGCGCCCATGCGCCGGACCGGCCGTCCGCAAGGGAAGCTCCCCGGCAGCGGCCCCGCACCACCGGTCACACGATGCCGCGTTTTCTCAGGGCCGTGATCCCATCCCGATCAAAGCTCATGTCGGCCAGGATCTCATCGGTATGCTCCCCCAGAGCGGGCGGAGCGGCGCGCCACCCCGGCTGCCCGCCGGTAAACCGGACGGGGAACGCCTGCTGGAGAATCTCGCCCCGGACGGGATGGGGAGCTCGGAACCACACGCGCCGGTGCCGGATCTGCGGATCTCCCAGGACCTCGTCGAGGGAATTCACGGCGGAAAAGCAAACATCGAACCGGTCCAGCAGTTCCATCCACTCGAGGCGGGTCCGCTGCAGGAAGACGGTCTTGAGCTCCGCGATCATTTCCCCTTGCCGATCCAGCGGCGCCAGCAGGTCGTCGACGAGGTCCTCGCGGCCGATGGCCCGGCAGAAGGACTCCCAGAACTTTTCCTCCAGGCAGCCCAGGGCGATGCAGCGACCGTCTTTCGTCTCGTAAACATTGTAGCAGGCGTAACCGCCCCCCACCCTGGCTTCGCCCCGCCCCGGCGCGGCCCCCCGGACCGCGAACTCGGACATGATGAGCCCCAGGAAAGGGGACAGCCCGTCCAGGAGCGACACGTCCAGGTATTGGCCGGATCCGCCGCAGGCCTGACGGCGGAGAAGAGACGCGAGGATGCCCAGGGCGGCGTGGAGGGCGCCGCCGGCGCCGGCGATCTGGATTGCCGGGACGATGGGCAGCCGGCTTCTTTCCCCCAGGAGATCCAGGATGCCGGAGATGGCCAGGATATTGAGATCGTGGGCGGGCTTCTGGCTGTAGGGGCCGTCCTGGCCAAACCCGCTCAGGGAACAGTAGACGAGACGCGTGTTGATGTCGCGGACCGCTTCGTAACCCAGGCCCCAGCGGACCATCGTCCCGGGACGGAAATTCTCCACCAGCACATCCGCTCCCGGGATCATGCTCCGCAGGATCGCCCGCCCCTCGTCCTCGTGCATGTTGAGGGTCATGCTGCGCTTGTTGCGGTTGATGACCAGAAAGAAACTTCCGGTGCCGTTCATCAGGGGCGGCGATTTGCGGAAGCCGTCTCCCCCGTTCGGGTTCTCGATCTTGATCACGTCGGCTCCGAGGTCCGCCAGGATCTGGGTGCACAGGCCGCCCGGGAGCACCTGCGACAGGTCCAGCACGCGGATCCCTTCCAAAGGCAAAGGCATAGACGCTCTCCTCGTTGTTTTTCCAAAGGCTCTCCGCCGCGCCGGCCCGGGCCGGAAAGGAATGCCCCGTCAGGCCGTTCGGAAATCGCGGCGACAGGATGCCGTCGGCGAAAGGGCGGGCAAAACAATCTAGGGCCTGCGGCGGGACAGGATCTGCTTGAGCCGCTCCAGCCCCCGATAGATCCGCATCTTGGCGGCGCTCAGGGAGACACCCATCACCTCCGACGTCTCCTCGAGGGAAAGGCCCTGGTAGAATCGGAGCACCAGGGCCTCCCGCTGTTCCGCGGGAAGGCGCCGGAGGGCCCTGTCCAGCCTTTCCGCCTCCCTCGCTTCGTCCAGGCGCTCCTCCATGCCCGGGGCATCTTCCGCGTCATCCCTCTCGGCGGCCGACTCGGCATCGCCCCGCTCCTGCCGCTTCCGCTTCTTCAGGTGGTTCCGGATCCCGTTGAGGGCCACCGTGTACAGCCAGGTGAAAAACGGCCGCTCCCGGTCGTAGCGGTGGAGGTTCCGAAAAGCGCGAACGAAGGCGTCCTGGGCCAGGTCATCGGCATCCTGCAGGCTTCCCGTCATCCGGAAGGCCAACCGGAGAATGGGATCCTTGTAGGCATCCACCAGCAGGGCGTAGGCCTCGGTCTCACCCTCCAGGACGCGCCGGACAATGTCCTTCTCCTGCATCGAATCCACGGATCCTCCGAATCGGGGACGGCGCCCCTGCCGTATAACCGGGTGCGCCCGGACGTCCTCCCGAACCTGGATTGCGGCGGTCATCGATTGTCGGCCGACGAAAACAGGTTATCTGATACCATGTCGCGGAAGACCTGACAATCTCAAAGGAATCCTGTCCCGTCCCGCTCTCCATCGATCCGATGCGGCGCGGTCCGGGACCGGCACGGTCCGGTCAGCCCGCGCGCGCCGCGGGAGACCCGTTTCGCGGCCGCAGGACCGGGACAGGAGGACCGTCCCGTACCAAGAGAGAAAAGACAGAGACAAAAATCAAGGTTGACAAGCCTTTCCCCTTGTTTTACAGTGCACAGACTTTTTTCGAGGTCAGACAGGACGATGGCGAACGGATCGGAAAGGACAAGGGGTTTGATGAGGGGCCTGCTGCTCCTATTGTGCCTTCCCCTGCTCCTTTTGGGGTCCCTTCCGACGCCCATCGTTTTTAGGAAGCGCTGACCAAGGCGCGGCGAGACAAATCCTAAAGGCCATGGGTGGCGAACCCATGGCCTTTCTTGTTGGCACGGGATCATTTATCAGACCGGGGAGAAAGCATGTACGAGATCATCTGGCACGGCAGGGGAGGCCAGGGCGTCGTCATCGCGGCGCAGATGCTGGCGGAAGCGTCCTACCTGGGAGGGTTCAAGGGCGTCACGTCGGCTCCCACCTTCGGTCCCGAGCGCCGGGGTGCCCCCGTGACGGCATCGACGCGGATCGCCGAGGAACCGATCCGCACCTTCTCCCAGCTGGAAAAGGCGGACATCACGGTCGTCCTGGACGACACGCTGTTCCAGGTGTCGGACATCTGGGGAAGGTCGAAGCCCGGCGGCCTGGTCATCATCAACACCGCAAAGCAGCCGGAGGAGTTTTCCCGCCCGGAAGGAATCCGTGCGGCCTTCGTCGACGGTGCCGCCATCGCGCTGAAGAATCACCTGATCCGGGAAGGGGCGCCGATCGTCAACACCCCCATGCTGGGGGCCTTCGCGAAGGCCACGGGCCTGGTGACCCTGGACAACCTGGAAAAGGCCCTGAAGGAAAAGTTGTCCCGGGAGGCGGTCGTGCGCAACTACGCTGCGGTGACGGAATCCTACCAGGAAACAAGGGTGCTCGCCGGCTGACGGGGACGTTACCGTCTCCGGGAATCCGGGGTCCGGGAGCCCGGGGAAGGGCTCCCCATTCCACTATCGAGGCTGTCATGGAAAAGAGAGACGAGAACATTTCGGCCATGTGCAGGCCCGCCGTCGGGGAAGCGGGGAGAACGGGGGACTGGCGCACCCTCCGCCCGGTGATCGACCAGGCCCGCTGCATTCCGGCGGTGAAGAAAAAATCCGCCTGCTTCCTCTGCTGGCTCTATTGCCCCGAAGGGGTCGTCAAGGCTACCATCCCCGTCGAAATCGACCTGGAGTACTGCAAGGGGTGTGGCATCTGCGCCGAGGAGTGCCCGGCCAAGGCCATCCAGATGGTGAGGGAGGACCAGCCCGATGAGTAAGGTGCAGATCATGACCGGCAATTCGGCGGCCGCCGCCGCCGTGATGCTCTGCGACGTGCAGGTGGTCGCGGCTTACCCGATCACGCCCCAGTCGCAGCTCGCGGAGATGATGTCCCAGTACATCGAAAGCGGGGAACTGAAGGCCGAGTACGTCCGGGTCGAGGGGGAGCACACGGCCCTGACGGTCTGCATCTCCGCCTCCACCGTGGGCGCCCGGGTCTTCACCGCCACCAGCGCCAACGGCCTCCTGTACATGCACGAGCAGCTCCACTGGGCCGCCGGGGCCCGCCTGCCCATCGTCATGTGCTGCGTCAACCGGGGTGTCGGCGCACCCTGGACGATCTTCAACGACCAGCAGGACTCCCTGGCCCAGCGCGACACCGGCTGGATCCAGCTCTACTGCCGCAACAACCAGGAGATCCACGACACGATCCTCCAGGCCTACCGGATCGCTGAAGCGGTGTACGTGCCGGTCATGGTCTGCTACGACGGCTTCGTCCTGTCCCACACCATGATGCCGGTGGAGATCCGGGACCTGGAGGCGGTGCGGGAGTACCTGCCCCCGTACCGGCCCCACACCATCCTCACCCCCGAGGACCCCCGCTGCCTCAACCCGGTCCTCTTCCCGAACCGGCGGGCCGACGGCGAGGGGGTCCTGCGGGACGGGTACATGGAGATGCGCTACAAGCTGGAGGCGGCCCTGGAACAATCCCTGGAGGCCATCGCCGAGGCGAGCGACGCCTTCGCGAAGCGATTCGGGGCGGATCACGGGGGGCTGGCCTGGGGGTACCGAACGGAGGACGCGGAACTTCACCTGGTCGCCATGGGATCCCTGGCCAGCGAGGCTACCCTGGCTGCCGACGCGCTCCGGGCCCGGGGAATCCGGGCGGGCGTCACGGGCATCCGCGCCTTTCGGCCCTTCCCGAAGGCGGAAGTCCGAAAAGCCCTGGAAGGGGCAAAGGCCGCCGTCGTCTTCGAAAAAAGCATCAGTTACGGGAACGAGGGCGCCCTGTGCACAGAGATCAAGGGCGCCCTGTATGGAACGGGAATCCAGCCCGCCGTGTACAATTACATCGCCGGCCTGGGGGGACGGGACGTGAAGGCCCGTGAACTGGAAGCGGCGGCCGGGGAATCGTGGGACGACTGCCTGGCGGGACGGCGGGAAAAGAATACGACCTGGCTCAACTGCGTGACGGGGTGAGACGATGCCGGAAAATCTCTTCAAGATCAACACGAAGGAATACATCCTCCCGGGAAGCCGGGCCTGCCAGGGATGCGGGCTTTCCCTCTTCTACCGGTACGCCCTGAAGGCGCTCCGGGAGAACACGATCGTCACCCTTCCGGCCTGCTGCCTCTGCGTCCTCCAGGGCCTCTATCCCAGCACGCCGGTCATGGTGCCGGCCCTGAACAACTCCTTCGCCAGCACGGCCGCTTCGGCTTCCGGGCTGGTGGCGGGGCTCCGGGCCCTCAACAAGGCGGATACGACCGTCGTGGCCATCGCCGGCGACGGCGCCACCTTCGACATGGGCATCCAGGCCTTGAGCGGAGCCGCCGAGCGGGGAACGGACTTCATCTACGTCTGCTACGACAACGAGGGGTACATGAACAC
The DNA here is from genome assembly GCA_041310335.1 of Syntrophaceae bacterium. GTDB lineage: Bacteria > Desulfobacterota > Syntrophia > Syntrophales > PHBD01 > PHBD01. Next base: position 11,772 of record JBFYXW010000124.1, read on the forward strand.
GGGCACCCAGCGCTCCAGCGCCACGCCCATGGGCGCCCTGACGACGACGACGCCGATCCTCACGAAGCAGCAGCACAAGAAGGACTTCCTGAAGATCATGGAGGCCCACAACATCGCCTACCTCGCCACGGCCTCCCCGTCCTATCCCCTCGACCTTTACGACAAGTTCGTCCGGGCCAAGAAAATCCGGGGCACGCGGTACATCCACGTCCACGTCCCCTGCCCGCCGGGCTGGGCTTACCCCCCCAAGGACACCGTCAAGATAGGCCGCCTGGCCGTGGAGACGGGGATCTTCCCCCTCTTCGAGATCGAGGACGGGAAGTTTCGCTTCACCGGCCGCAGCAAGACCCAGGCGGAGCGGGGCAACCGCCTGCCGGTGATCAACTACCTGGAGAAGCAGGGGCGGTTCCGGAAAATGAACGCGGAGCAGTTGAAGCAACTGCAGGCCATGGTGGACGCCAAGTGGGAGGAGTACCTGCGGAAGGCGGAGGGGTAGGAGCGAGGAAGCCGACCGGGCGGTCCCCCCGAAGGGCCCGCGACGGGCCGGCGGGCGTTCACTTCTTTTCCAGCTGGATCCGGATCATGGCGGCGTAGCGCTCCGCCGCACCCATGTTGGCGATCACCACCTCCCGCCCCCGGCCGCCCCGCCGGGCCCGGTCCCCCGGGTCCGCCATGACCTGCCGGACTCCCTGAAACAGTTCCTCGGCATCCCCGACGGTCGTCCCCGCCCCGGCCTCCTCGAGGAGCGCCCGCTCCTCCAGGAAATCCTCCATGGAGGGCCCGTAGAATACCACCTTCCCCCAGGCGGCGGGCTCCAGGATGTTCTGCCCTCCCCTCGGGACCAGGCTGCCCCCGCAGTAGACCGCCGTGGCCAGGCTGTACAGCCTGAACAGCTCGCCGATGACGTCGACCAGCACGACCCGCTCCCCCGTCCGCGTCCGGCCCCCCTGGATCTCCGACATCGTGATGACGTCCTCGAAGCCCGCCGCCCGGACCAGGGAAAGGACCGCCTGGGCGCGCTCGACGTGGCGGGGAACGAGAATCAGCTTGCATCCCGGCCGCTCCCCCAGCAGTCGGCGATAGGTTTCCAGGACGACCTGCTCCTCCCCCTCGTGGGTGCTCCCCGCCACCAGCACGTCCTCATCCGCGGCCAGGTTCAGTCTCCGGGCCGTCTCCTCCTGGAGGAGCGGCGATGCGCTGGCGGCCAGCCCGTCGTATTTCGCGTTGCCCAGGACGTGAACCCGGTCTTCCGGCAGCCCCATTTCCACGAGCCGGCGGGCGTCCGTCCGGGAGATGACCCCCACGTCGGCAACAACCTGGAGGAGGGGCCTCCAGAAAAAGCGGGTGCGGCGGTATCCCCGGAAGGACCGCGGCGAGATGCGGCCGTTCACCATGAGGATCCGGACCCCCCGCTCCCGACAGATCCGGAGGAAATTGGGCCACAGTTCCGTCTCCACCATGACGTAGGCGTCCGGGCGGACTCCATCGATCATCCTGCGGATGACCCAGGGAATGTCGAGGGGGTAGTAGCAGAAGGCGGTGGCCCCCTTCACGAGGCGGCGGGCCATGTCCTGCCCCGTTTCCGTGCTCGTGGAAAGGAGAAGGCAGGCGCCGGGAAAGCACTCCCGCAGGGACGCCACGACGGGGGCGGCGGCGGTGACCTCGCCGACGGAGACGGCGTGAATCCAGATCCGGGGGCTCCCTTTCAGTTCCTCGAAGAAGCGGCGGTCCACGAAGCCGAATTTCTTCCCCAGGCTCTTGCGGTACTTCCCCGTCGTCCACATCCGGACGGCGTAGTAGGGGATCGCGAAAATGCCGACCAGGAGCATCAGCAGGTTGTAAAGAAGGAACATGGTCTCTCCGCCGCGAAGAGGGATCGCCGCGCCGGGGACCGGGCAGGCGGGCTGGATCTTGGTTCTTTTTCCGGAGCCTGTCAAGGCCAATCCGCCCCGCCAGTCCGCCCCGCACCCGGGACCAGCCGTCCAGCCGCGGGGCGCGGCCGGGGGTTCCCAGAGGAGCCATTGGGAAGCGTTTCCTGCACCGGGCCTTCCGGGTCGCCACCGCCAACCCGGGGAAACGCTTCCGCGACGGCGGGAACCCCCGTGACAGCCCCGCGCCAAGGACCCAATAGCCATCCGCGGGGCGCGGCCGGGGACAAAGGAGGAACGCCTTGAATTGACAGGGGGATGCCAATTGTGTATGGAACCGGCATGACGAAACCGGGAGGACTCCTCGTGAAACGCATCGCCCCCTCGATCCTGTCTGCCGACTTCAGCCGCCTCGGCGAGGAGATCGCCGCCGTGGAGAAAGCCGGGGCGGACTGGATCCACATCGACGTCATGGACGGCCGCTTCGTCCCGAACATCACCATCGGCCCCGCGGTGGTGGGTCACCTGCGCAAGTGCACGAAGCTGCCCTTCGACGTCCACCTGATGATCGAGGAGCCGGAGCGGTACGTCGAGGCCTTCGCAAAGGCGGGGAGCGACTTCCTGACGGTCCACGCCGAGGCGTCGCGGCACCTGCACCGGACCCTGACCATGATCCGGGAACTGGGCGTCCGGCCGGGGGTCTCCATCAACCCCTCGACCCCCCTCGCCCTGGTGGAGGAGATCCTCCCGGAGGCGGACCTGCTCCTGGTCATGACGGTCAATCCCGGGTTCGGCGGGCAAAGGTTCATCGAGAGCGTCCTGCCCAAGATCGGCAAGGCCCGGGACCTGATCGACCGGATCGCCCCCGGGGTTATCCTGGAGGTGGACGGGGGGATCACGCCGGAAAACATCGGGAGGGTGTCCGCGGCAGGGGCCGAGGTCTTCGTGGCGGGGGCCGCCGTTTTCGGCGGATCGGATTACGGAGAGAAGATCCGGCTGCTGAAACAGTCCGCCGGTTGAGAAGGGTTTGCAATGTCAGGCCCCCTCCCCCCGACGGGGAGGGGGCTTCTTTTTTCTCTTCAGACCACCTGCCGGGCCATCTTCTCCTGAACGGCCTTCGCTTCCGCGGCCATGCGCTCGAAGAGCTCCGCCACCGTCGGCTCGTCGTGGATCAGCCCCGTGTTCTGGCCGATGGGGAGGATGCCTGTCTCCACGTCGCCATCCTCCGTCGCCGCCTTGAAGAACCGGAAGGCGTTGGCCATGTAGGCCAGCTGCTTGGCGTTGCTGTAGCCGGAGGCGAGGACGCCGAGGAAGAGCTTGAAGAAGGGAACCTTGATCTGCCGGGCGATGTCCTGGGCGCTGAAGAACGCCGCCGTCCAGTTCAATCCCCTCTTCACCTGCCGGCGCGTGGCCTCCGTGTCCAGGGCGCGGCAGTAGATGCCGTCGATCCGCTTGGAGAAGATCGTGTCGTAGACGTCCTTTTCCCGGGAAAGCTTCTTGAAATTCGAGTGGAGGGGGCTCTCCTTTGTATTCATCAGGCGCGTCCCCATGGCGATCCCCTCGGCCCCCAGGGCCAGGGCGGCCGCGAGCCCCCGGCCGTCGGCAAAGCCGCCGGCGGCGATGACGGGGATCGTGAGGACATCCGCGAGGCTCGGTACCAGGACCAGGGACGTGACCTCCTCCCCGTGGGCCGCCGCCTCGTTGCCCGTGGCGATGACGCCGTCGGAGCCGTAGTCCTGGGCCCGGATGGCGTGGCGGGCGTTGACCACCGTGGCGACGACCTTGCCGCCGTACTCGTGGGCCCGCTTCACGATCCAGTCCCCCTTGCCGAGGGCGAAGTTGATGACCGGTACCTGCTCCTCCAGGAGGATCTTGGCATTTTCAACCGCCCCCGGGAACAGCAGCGACGCGTTCGCCCCGAAGGGCTTGTCCGTCAGTGTCCGGATCTCCCGGATGGACTTCCGGGTCTCCTCGGCGTTGAGCGCCCCCGTGGCCAGGATGCCGAGCCCCCCGGCGTTGGACACGGCCGCCACCATCTTGGGCACGCTGATCCAGCTCATGCCGGAGAGCAGGATGGGATACTGAATTCCAAAAAGCTCCGTGATCTTCGTCTTCACCGTCCAAACTCCTCTTCAAGAAATATTTCAGCCCCCCTCCCCGGCGGGGAGAGGGGCCGCTGTCGGGGGCGGGATCGCCCCGGTTGACCCTATTTCGTCTGGAGATACCGGCCGATGGTCATGATCTCCGCTTCCTTCGTCCCCTCGTACAGCTCCAGGATCTTCGCGTCCCGGTACCACTTCTGCACCGAGTACTCATCGATGTACCCATATCCGCCGTGCAGTTCGACGGCGGCATTGGCGCAGAACACCGCCGTCTGGCCGCTGAAGAATTTCGCCATCGCCGCCAGGGTGTAGTCCGGCCTCCCCTGGTCGATGAGCCACGCCGACTTGTACACCAGGCCTCGGAGCGCCTCGATCTGGATCGCCATCTCCGTCAGCTTCTTCTGGGAGAGCTGGTAGTTGCCGATGGGGGTCCCGAAGGCCGTCCGCTCCTTGCAGTACTTGATCGAAGTCTCCAGGCAGGCCACCGACAGGCCGATCCCCTGGCCCGCCACCATGACCCGCGTCGTGTCGAAGAAGTGCATCAGCTGGATGAAGCCGCGGCCCTCCTTGCCGATCAGGTTGGCCTGAGGCACCCGCACGTCCTCCAGGGCGATCTCCGCCGTATCACTCGCCCGGATCCCCAGCTTCCCCTTGATCTTGTTCCGGGTGATCCCCGGCGTCGTCATGGGGACGATGATGAGGCTGAAGCTGTTGTGCTTCTTTTCCTCCGGGTTCGTGATGCACGCCGTCACCATGAAGTCCGCCACGGAACCGTTGGTGATGAACATCTTGTTCCCGTTGATGACGTAGTCCGACCCGTCCTTCACGGCCCGTGTCTTGTACCCCGAGGCGTCGGTGCCGGCGTTGGGCTCCGTGTAGCCGCCGGAGCTGACCCAGTCGCCCGCGCAGACCGGCGGCAGGTACTTCTGTTTCATTTCCTCGCTGCCGTACTGGAAGATGGATTCGCAGCCGAAGCACGCCGCCACGACGTTCAAGCCGATCCCCATGTCCACCTTGGAGAGCTCTTCCGTAATGATCGCATTCCCGAGAATGCCCGCGTTGGCCCCGCCGTACGCCTCGGGGATCCAGGCCCCCACCAGGCCGTTCTCGGCGGCTTTCTTCCGGATCTCCGGGGTGTATTTCTCGTGCTCGTCGCACTCCTTTGAAAGGGGCGTGAACTCCGCCACGGCAAACTTGTACGCCATGTCCTTCAACATTTTCAATTCTTCCGAAAGCTCGTAATCCATCGCAAACCTCCTTTGTCAATTGGAAGGCCTCCGCGGGCCTTCATCCACCGATGGTGGAGTGTTTTCAAGATTGTACCGCCCCCAGGCACAGGGTGAGGGCAACGCGACAGGCGGGCGTTTTTCAACAGCCTGCCCGCTAGAAGCTGCCCAGGGCCCACTGTTTATTAAGCCACTTCATCTTCCCCGCCTCCTCCAGGAGGCCGTCCCGGAAGTCCGGGTGGGCGAGCTTCGCAATCGCCAGGACACGCTCCGGGATGGAGAGCCCCTTGAGATAGGCCACGCCAAATTCCGTCACCAGGTAGGAAACGTCCGTCCGCGGGACTGTCACGATCTCACCGGGGGGCAGGGTGGGCGTGATCTTGGACTGCAGGTTCCCGTCCTTGTCCTTGTACGTGGAATGGAATGCCAGGATGG
>JBFYXW010000130.1:0-4948 GCA_041310335.1 Syntrophaceae bacterium
CCATCAGGAACAGGGGTTTCCCCGCGTTCAGGGCGTCCAGTTCGAAGGGAAGGTGCTCCAGGGCCTTGAGGCCCGAATGGATCTTGGCGGGGCTGCAGAATGAAAAGGCTTCCGTCATCGCTCCCTCCTCAGATTCCCAGCAGGGCCCGCAGGTAAACGAGGGGCCGGCCGATCAGGAGGCGGCCGGCGGGCCAGGACGGGTAACGCTTGACCGCCAGCCTGGCCAGGGGCTTCACCAGCAGGTACACCTCGACGGCATCGAGGACGCGGACGACGGCACAGGCGGCGGGGATGTCGCCGTCCACGATCAGCCGGTTCCGCGCCGTGGCCACGGCCGTGCTCTCCCGGAACGTGAACATCAGCATGGCCGCCTCGAGGCTCTTGATCTTCATCGACAGGTCGATCTTGCGGGCCCCGGGGCGCCCCCCCAGGTAGCGCACGCGGCCCCCGGGGTCTTTGCCGACGATCATCGCCGGCCCCGCGGGGAGAACGGCCAGGGAGAACGCGAATTCCGCCGGCAAGGCGGCGAATTCCCCGGCGACTTCATCGTCCACCCGGGCGGCGGCCTGGATCGCCCGGCCGACGAACCAGAGCATGAAAGCCACGTAAGCCCGCTGAAAGGGCTTCGTCCCCGAGACGGTCTGCCGAAAGGCCTCCATGACTCCTCCTCGCGTTCCGCGGAATGACCCGCGGGGGTCCGCACATGCGACCAGGGAACCGGTTTCCAGCCTCCCGGCGATAGCGAGAGCCGAGGGGCACGACACGGAAGACGGCGCATTATACAACGGACACACCCGCCGGAGAAAGACAAATTGACCCAGAAATCACCCGCACCCGGAAACAAATCGATCGCTTGCAAAACGGATGCGAAAAAAGACGGACCCGGGGATCGGGGGCACCCGCCCGGGCATAAATGCTTGACTTCATGGTCCGTCCCGATTACAGTCGCCATCCGCAAGAAGGATACGAAAAGGCAGGACGCAGCAAATGCTTGACACCATCCGGAAATACGTGATTGCCACCCGTCCCTGGTCGTTCACCATGTCCCTCATCTCCGTCTCCGTGGGCACGCTGCTGGCCGCGCTGGAGGGACCGGTGTCCTGGGCCTGGTTTTTCCTCACCGCCGTGGGCATCATGTCCTTTCACGCCGCGGCCAACCTCATCAACGACTACTGCGACACCCGCTACGGAGTCGACCGGGAGGACTCGCCGACGGCGAAATACCGCCCCCAGCCGCTCCTCTCGGGAATGTTGACGGAACGCCAGCTCCTCACGGAGGCCGCCGTCCTTCTGGCGCTGACGGTCGCCATCGGGGCCACGGCGGCGTTCACGCGCTCCTGGCACGTCCTGTGGATCGGGATCGTCGGGATCTTCACGTGCGTCTTCTACACGGCGGGACCCGTCAAGTTCAAGTACCGCGCCCTGGGCGAGTTCGCCGTCTTCATGATGTGGGGCCCCCTCATGATCGAAGGGGCCTACGCCGTCCAGCGCGGCGCCCTCTCCGTCAAGGCCCTCTACATCTCGATCCCCTTCGGCGTCCTGGTCGCCCTGGTCCTCTTCGCCAACAACATGCGGGACATCGCCTACGACGCCCGCCAGAACGTGAAGACCATCAGCATCATGCTGGGGACCCGGAAGAGCTTCGCCCTCTTCACGGGGCTGATCGTCCTGGCCTACGCCTATGTCCTGGGGATGATCGTCGCGGGTATCATGAGCCCCTGGGGGCTGTTGATCTTCCTGTCGATCCCCAAGGCAATCGGCCTGCTGAAAACCTTCCGGGAAAAGATCCCCGACATGGCCGACGCCCTGACGGCCCAGTTCGACACGGTCTTCGGGATCCTTCTCCTCCTGGCGATCCTGCTGGAAGCGAAAGTGGTCCTGTGATGAAGGCATCTCCCATCGGCACCGCATAACCGACGAAGGCTCCCCCGGGGGAGCCTTTTTTTCTGCCCCTTGCCGCGCGGACCGGCGGGGTGGCGGGATCCCCCGCAAAACAGTGGAAGGAACGATGCAAAATCTTCCGGAATCTGCTATGGTCCGCTGGCACGGAAAACAACGCCCCGGCAGGGGTTCAGGAGGATAACATGACGAATGAGAACCTGGAAGCAAAACGCTGGTGGATCGCCGTTGCGGCGATCGTGATGCAGTTGTGCCTGGGGACGGTCTATGCCTGGTCCGTCTTCAAGAAGCCCCTCATGAACACCCACGGCTGGGGAGAGACGGAGACGCAGGTCACCTTCATGATCTGCATCGGCGTGATCGGCCTCGCGGCGGCCTTCGGCGGCACCCTGGTGGACAAGAAGGGACCGAAATTCGTCGCCACCGTCGGCGGCGTCCTCTTCGGCGTCGGGACGCTCATGGCCGGCCTGGCGGACCAGATCGGCAGCATCTGGCTCCTGTACCTGGGCTTCGGCCTCGTGGCCGGCCTGGGGAACGGCTTCGGATACGTGACGCCCATCGCCACCCTGATCCGCTGGTTCCCGGACAAGCGGGGCCTCGTGACGGGACTGGCCGTCATGGGGTTTGGCGCCGGCGCCTTCTTCATGGGCAAGATCGCCCCGGACATGGTCATCTCCATGGGTGTGGCCAACACCTTCTACATCTGGGGCGTGATCTTCCTGATCGCCGTCACCGGCGCCGCCCAGTTCTACAAGAACCCCCCGGCGGGCTGGCTCCCGGCGGGATTCAAGCCGGCCGCAGCGGGCGGCGTCTCGGCGGCGGACTCCTACAAGTTCGATGAAGCGGTCAAGACCCGGCAGTGGTGGATGCTCTGGGCCATGCTGTTCCTCAACGTGTCGGCGGGCCTGGGCCTCATCTCCCAGCTCTCCCCCATGGCACAGGACGTGGTGAAGGCCACGAACCCGGGCATCACGGCGGGAGCCCTCGCCGTGGCGGGCGGAACCATCCTGGCCGTGGCCTCCATCTTCAACGGCCTCGGCCGGCTTCTGTGGGCCTGGCTCTCCGACTCCATCGGCCGGAAGAACGTCTTCATGACCATGTTCATCACCCAGGCGGTCCTGTATATCGTGCTGCCCGGCATCTCGAGCCAACTGCTCTTCACGGTCATCGCCTGCTACCTCCTGGCCTGCTACGGCGGCGGCTTCGCCACCATGCCGGCCTTCGCCGCGGATTCCTTCGGGCCCAGCTACATCGGCAAGGTCTACGGGATGATGCTGACCGCCTGGGGCGCCGCGGGTGTCGTGGGGCCCCTGGTCTTCGCCCAGATGAAGGGCATCGCCCTGTACGTGGCGGCGGGCCTCCTCATCGTCGGGTTCATCCTGGCCATGCTTTACTCGAGGCCCGAGCGGAAGGCCGCCTGAGATCCCCGGCCTCCCCGCACCGTTCTTTATCATCGGGAAGGGTGACACAGAAGGGCGCCACCCTGGAAGGAGCGAACCGGCCGGTTCGACGCCGTTCCAGGGTGGCCCCGGTTCTCCGGCAGGCGCACGGTTCACTCCAGAGGACCCATGGCTGACGATCCGGGAAAAGCGCAGGAACCGAAGGTCCGCCCCAACCGGACCTTCATCTGCAGCGTCGTGTTCATCGACATCGTGGCTTACTCGCAGAAGCCCGTCGACGACCAGATGCGGCTCAAGGAGCGCTTCAACGGCATCCTGACGCAGGCGATCCGGGACGTGCCGACCCAGGACCGCATCATCCTGGACACCGGAGACGGCGCATCGATCGGCTTTCTCGGCGACCCGGAGGACGCCCTCATCGCCGCCATGGGAATCCAGGGAGCGATCCGGAGCCTCCCCCGGGAGGAGGCGCCCCTCCTGGAGGCGCGGATCGGCATCAACCTGGGCCCCGTCAAGCTCATCAAGGACATCAACGACAACCCCAACCTCGTCGGCGACGGAATCAACGTGGCCCAGCGCATCATGAGCTTTGCCGCGCCGGGCGAACTGCTGGTTTCCCGCTCCTATTTCGAGGTCGTCTCCCGCCTCTCGGAGGATTACGGGCGGCTCTTCGAATACCGCGGCGCCCGGGCGGACAAGCACGTCCGGGAGCACGACATCTACCAGGTGACGCCGCCGGCGGCCAGGACCGCTCCTCCTCCGGAGCCGGAACCGGAGCCGGCTCGAGCGGCCCCCCTGCCGGAGCCCCCGGCGATCGCAATCCGGGAGGACCGGGACACCCCGGCACGGGAGGCGCCGGTTTCACCGCCACCGGCGCGACCCGCCGGAACCCGGAGAAACATGATTCCCATCGCCATCGGCGGCGTCCTGCTGGCTGCCCTCGTAGTGGTGATCCTGTTCCTGGTGCCGGGCGGAAAGAAACCCTCTCCAACCGGCAAGGCGGTTCAGGCGCCGAAGACGGCGAAGGAACAGCGAGCCCCGGCGGCGTCCGCCCCGATCGCCGAGAAAGGGGATGCCGAAAAGGCCGGGGAGACCGGGGAGTCTCGGGAATTCCGGATCCAGTCGCTGAAAGCCGATGAAATCGTCTTCACCCTGAGCGAGGCCAGGGCGGCCGGCAAACAGGTCACCCTCGTCATCCGGGCGCGGAATCAGTCCAGGGTGGACAAGAGCATCGCACTCTACGACGCGGCGTACCGCTGGACCAAGTCGTCCATCACCAGTCCATCCGGACCGTCGAGTTTCGTCACCAGCGTCTACTCCCTGTCTGGGGGAAAGAAAACCACCATGGCCCAGGCGGGAACCAGCGGGCTCCCCGTTGCCGCCGGCAGCACGATCTCGATTTACCTGGTTTTCCCCGCCCCCGCGGGATTCGGGCAGCATCTGAAAAACGTCCACCTCCACCCCTTCATCTACCAGGGACGGAGCTGGAAGGAACACAGCCTGAACTTCCGGAACGTGGCCTTCGGGTCATGAAGGGAAGGGGTCGTGCCCGCGTTGAAACCGAATCCGCAAAGGAGGCGCCCATGAAGAAGAAACGCTTCGTCGACCTGAGCATCGCCATCGAAACGGCCCTGCCGTCGGATCCGCCC
>JBFYXW010000131.1:0-6415 GCA_041310335.1 Syntrophaceae bacterium
ACATCACCGGCAAGTACCGGGACGGAAAGACCTCCTTCAAGACCTTCGCCCCCCGGGACGAAAAGCTGATCCCCCTCCTCCAGTCGAAGGGCGTCCAGATCGCCGCGAAGCCGGCGGAGGACTCCCCCTGGTACATGACGATCCTGATCTCCTGGTTCCCCATGATCCTGCTCATCGGCGTGTGGATCTTCTTCATGCGCCAGATGCAGAGCGGCGGCGGCAAGGCCATGGCCTTCGGCAAGAGCCGGGCCCGCCTCGTGACGGACAAGACGAAGAAGGTCACCTTCGCCGACGTGGCCGGCATCGACGAGGCGAAGGAAGAGCTTACGGAGGTGATCTCCTTCCTGAAGGACCCCAAGAAGTTCACTCGTTTGGGGGGTAGGATCCCCAAGGGGCTCCTCCTGGTGGGGGCCCCGGGAACGGGGAAGACCCTGCTGGCCCGGGCCATCGCCGGGGAGGCGGACGTGCCTTTCCTCAGCATCAGCGGTTCCGACTTCGTGGAGATGTTTGTCGGCGTCGGGGCCTCCCGGGTGCGGGATCTCTTCGACCAGGGCAAGAAGCACGCCCCCTGCATCATCTTCATTGACGAGATCGATGCCGTGGGTCGCCACCGGGGCGCGGGCCTCGGCGGCGGACACGACGAACGGGAGCAGACCTTGAACCAGCTCCTGGTGGAGATGGACGGCTTCGAGTCCAACGAGGGTGTCATCCTGGTCTCCGCCACGAACCGGCCCGACGTCCTAGACCCGGCGCTGCTCCGGCCGGGGCGGTTCGACCGGCAGGTCGTGGTACCGCTGCCGGACATCAGGGGAAGGGAAATGATCCTGGAGGTCCACACCCGCAAGACCCCCGTGGGGGACGACGTGAACTTCGCCATCCTCGCCCGGGGAACCCCCGGCTTTTCCGGGGCGGACATCGAAAACCTTGTCAACGAGGCCGTCCTCCGGGCCGCCCGGCTGGACAAGGACCGGGTCTTCATGGTCGACTTCGAGTTCGCGAAAGACAAGGTCCTGATGGGGACGGAGCGCAAGTCCATGGTCATCAGCGACGCGGAGAAGCGGATCACCGCCTACCACGAGTCGGGCCACGCCCTGGTGGCGAGGATGCTGCCGGGGACGGACCCCATCCACAAGGTGACCATCATTCCCCGGGGGCGGGCCCTGGGGCTGACCCAGCAGCTCCCCATCGACGAGAAGCACACCTATCCCCGGGAGTACCTGCTCAACACCATCGCCATCCTGCTGGGCGGCCGGGCGGCGGAGGAACTCGTCCTGAAGGAGTTCACCACCGGCTCGGGGAACGACATCGAGCGGGCCACGAACCTGGCCCGGAAGATGGTCTGCGAGTGGGGCATGAGCGACGCCATGGGACCGCTCAGCTACGGCAAGAAGGAGGAACAGATCTTCCTGGGGCGGGAGTTCGCCACCCACAAGGACTACAGCGAGGAGACAGCCCGCCGGATCGACCAGGAGGTCAACCGGATCGTCATGGGCGGCTACGAACGCACGCGGACGCTCCTGCAGAAGCACCTGGACATCCTGCACCGGCTGGCCTCGGAGCTGCTGGAGAAGGAAGTCCTCAACGCGGTCGAGATCGACGGCGTCCTGGCGGAATTCGGTGTTTCCGCCCCGGGAACCGAAAGCCCGGCGGCGGCCTGACGCCATGGGGGCCGAGCCGGTCGCCATGGCCGCCCGCCGCCGGCGGGCAGCCGAAGCGCCCGACCCGGTCCCCACCCCGGAGCGCATCCTGCGCCCGGCAAATGTCCCCCGGAAACGACCCGGTCCTCATGCGTCGGCCGCCCGCCCCTGACCGACGGAAAGCGAGGAACACGATGCGCCCCCGCGTGCTGCACTGTCCGACCCCGGCCGACGCCCTGGAGATTCTCCGGAGGGTGGGGTGCGACCCCTGGGGGATCGAGGCGATGCTGCCGAAAATGACGGGGCTGGCCCTCCTCCTGGAGCAGATTCCCTGCCGCAACGCCAACATCCTCAAACAGGAGATGCTCTCCCTGGGCGGGGACGCGGCGGTGGCCCGGGGGACCGTCGCCTGCAGCCTTCCCTGCACCGACGTCGTCCTCATGGGGACGGTGAAGCAGATGCGCCGTCTCGCGGAGAAGATGTCCCGCCAGCCCTTCGGCCTGAAGGCGCTGGCGGCGGAGATCCCGGCGCTCCTCCGGCGGCATTTCCAGGACCGCCACGTCCTCCGGGCAGGGCGCTGGGAATGGTCGCTGGGCGAGCGGACCCTCCTGATGGGGATCCTGAACGTCACCCCCGACTCCTTTTCCGACGGCGGTCGCTGCCTGGAGCCCGACGCGGCGGTGGCCCGGGCCTGGGAGATGGTGGAGGAGGGGGCGGACCTGATCGACGTCGGGGGGGAGTCGACCCGTCCGGGGGCGGAGGCCGTATCGCTTGAAGAGGAGTCGCGGCGTGTGGTTCCCGTCATCGAAGCCCTGGCCCGGCAGATTCCTGTGCCTCTCTCGGTGGACACGACGAAGGCGGAAGTGGCCCGCCGGGCCGTTCTGGCCGGGGCTGCCCTGGTGAACGACATCAGCGCCATGACCTTCGACGGGGAGATGGCGGGCGTTGTTGCGGAAAGCGGTGCGGCGGTGGTGCTCATGCACATCCGCGGCGTGCCGCGGGACATGCAGGCCGCCTACGTCCCATACGCTTCCGTGCCGGGGGACATGATCGGATTCCTCCGGGAGAGGCTGGAGGCCGCCCTTGCCGCGGGCGTCCCGGAGGAGCGGATCCTCGTGGACCCGGGCATCGGCTTTGGCAAGAGCGCCGATGACAACTGGAAGATCCTCCGCCACCTCCCGGAGTTCCGGTCCCTGGGGCGGCCGGTCCTGGTGGGCGTCTCGCGGAAGGCCTTCATCGGCCGGGCGACGGGGGACCCCCCGGCGGAGCGGCTCGAGGGGACCGCCGCCGCCGTCGCGGCGGCCATCCTGAACGGAGCCGACATGGTCCGGGTCCACGACGTCCTGGCCATGAGGAAGGTGGCCGCCGTCGCCGACGCGGTCCGGCGCGGGAATGCCGGGGACGGCGACGCGTTGAACCCCGGGGGGAAGAAGCCGTGATCGCCGGGATGGGCATCGACCTGGTGGAGGTCCGCCGGATCGACCGGCTCCTCCGGAAGTGGGGGGACCGGTTCACCGGCCGCTACTTCGCTCCCGGGGAGGTCGCCTACTGCGACCGCAAGGCTCGCCCGGGCATCCACTACGCCGCCCGCTTCGCCGCCAAGGAGTCCTTCCTGAAAAGCCTGGGCATCGGCCTGGGGATGGGCGTCCGGCTGCGGGACATCGAGGTTTCCCGGGACCGCCGGGGAAAGCCGTCCCTGGTCCTCCACGGGAAGGCCGCCTCCATGCTGGAGGAGCGGGGCGTCACCGCCGTCCACTTGACCCTCACGCACACGGCAGAGCACGCAGCGGCAGCAGTGGTCCTGGAGGCGGTCAGATGAGGAAAGACGGAGCAAGGGAGACATGACCGGAAGCGACAGGCTGATCCTCGAATCCGGCGGCGCCGAGACGACCCGGTCCCTGGGCCGGCTCCTGGGCAGCGTCCTGAAGGCCGGGGACGTGGTGGCCCTCGTGGGGGACCTGGGGACCGGCAAGACCTGCCTGACCCAGGGAATCGCCGAGGGGATCGGCGTGCCCGGGGACTACCGCATCACCAGCCCCACGTTCACGCTGGTGAACGAGTACCCGGGGCGGCTCACCCTGTATCACGTGGACGTCTACCGCCTCGCCGGGGGGGCGGACCTGTTCGACCTCGGGTTCGAGGAGTTCTCCGAGGGGCAGGGGGTGGTCGTCATCGAGTGGGCCGAGAAAATCCGCGAGGACGTTCCTCCCGGTGCCTTCTGGGTCTTCCTCTCCTACGTGGACGACACGACGCGCCGGATCGAGATGGTCTCGCCCGAGGAAATTGGTTGCAAAAAGGAACTCGTTAAACTATGTAACGCCACTTCCCGGAAGGGAACCATCTGAGCGGCGGAGGGTGTGTCAGGGTATGGGCCTCATCGTTCACAAATACGGCGGCACCTCGGTGGCCGACCTGGAAAAGATCGAAAACGTGGCCCGGAAGGTGATCCGGACCAAGGAAGCGGGAAACGAGGTCGTCGTGGTCCTTTCCGCCATGGCGGGGGAGACGGACCGCCTGATCGCCCTGGCGCAGCGGGCGTCGGAAGACCCGGACCCGCGGGAGTACGACTCCCTCATCTCCACGGGCGAGCAGGTCACCGTAACGCTCCTGGCCATGGTGCTCAACCGCCTGGGCTACCGGGCCAAGTCCTTCCTGGGGACGCAGGTGAAGGTCCACACGGACCAGGCCTACAAGAAGGCCCGCATCGTCAGCATCGATCAAAAGGTCCTGAAGAACGAACTGAAGAAGGGGACCATCTGCGTGGTGGCCGGTTTCCAGGGCGTCGACGAGGACGGCAACATCACGACCCTCGGGCGGGGTGGATCCGACACGAGCGCCGTGGCCCTGGCGGCGGCCCTCAAGGCCGACGCCTGTGACATCTACACGGACGTGGACGGCGTCTACACGACGGACCCGAACATCTGCCCCCACGCGAAGCGGCTGAAGAAGATCTCCTACGACGAAATGCTGGAGATGGCCCGGGCGGGCGCCAAGGTCCTGCAGCCCCGGTCCGTGGAGATGGCGAAGAAATACAACGTCCCCGTGTACGTGAAGTCCACGTTCACGGACGAGGGGGGAACCCTGGTGACGAAGGAGGACAAGGAAATGGAAAAGGAAGTGGTCTCCGGGGTCACGTACGACCGGGATCAGGCCAAGCTCACCGTGGTCCGCGTACCCGACCGTCCCGGCATTGCCGCTCGCCTGTTCACGCCCCTGGCGGAGAAGAACATCGTGGTGGACATGATCATCCAGAACGCCAGCGTCGAGGGATTCACGGACCTGAGTTTCACCGTTTCCCGCAAGGAAGTGAAGACGGCCCGGGAACTCGTCGAGAAGGCCGCCCGGGACGTGGGTTCCGAGCGGGTGGAAGTGGACGAGAACGTTTCGAAGATCTCCATCGTCGGGGTCGGCATGATCAGCCACTCCGGCGTGGCTGCCAAGATGTTCGCCACCCTGGCCAAGGAAGGCATCAACATCGAGATGATCAGCACCTCGGAGATCAAGATCTCCTGCGTGGTGCATGCGAAATACACGGAACTGGCCGTCATGGCGCTGCACGAGGCGTTTCAGCTCGACCAGCGCTCCTAGGGCGATTCTTCAAAACGGCCGGCTCCTTCGCTGCGCTGCGGTCCCGTCGCCGCGGCCCGGTTCCGGCCCGACCCGCGTTCGCAACCCATGACGAACCCGCCTGCCGGTACCGGGCTGCTCCCGGCGCCGGCGGGCTTCCCTTTTCCCTCCCGACTGCACGGCCGTTCCCCGCGCCATGCGTGCCTTGCGGACGTGCCGAAGATACCTTGAAATCCCGCTGACAAGAAGCCAGCGGGACGGCGCGGCGGCGCTGCTCCTGCTGGCCGTCCTGGTCCTGCTCGTTTCCCTTTGCACGCCCCGTGAACCCGGCTCCCGGGAGGTGCCCTTCGGCGACGAGCGCTCCGGGTCCGTGGTCGTCGTCCTCGACTGCGATCCAGCACGAGGCGTCTATTTTCTCCCCGAGGGGACGACGGGGCGGGTCTTTCTCGAGCAGGGGCTCGTTCCGCCTGTGCTCTGGCCCGGGGATGGGGGCGTGGAGGAGGCACTGGTCACCGGAACCGTGCTCCGGCGGGAGGAAGCGGCGGCCGGCGGGAGGTTGCGGCCTGCATCCCTGGACGCACCCCGCCGCCTGGCCCTGGGGCTGCCCGTCGATGTGAACCGTGCGACGGCGGAGGAACTGGCCCTGGTCCCGGGCATCGGGGAGGGGACGGCGGAGGCGATCGTCCGCTTCCGGGAAACGCGGGGGGGACTCCGGCGGCTCGAGGAGTTGACGGGAATGCGGGGAATCAAGGAGAAACGGCTGGCGAAATTGAGGCCTTACCTTGCGGTTCTTTCCGGACAGGGTCCGGGAAAGGATCCGCGAAGGGGTCCGTGAAGAGGACTCTGCGGGAATTCCTGTCGCTACTTGCGGTACCCGTCCAGGTACGCCAGGACCCGCTGCACGTACTGCTGGGTCTCCCGGTAGGGGGGGATGCCCCCGTAGCGCTGGACGGCCTTTTCGCCGGCGTTGTAGGCCGCCAGGGCCAGCCGGAGGTCTCCGTTGAACAGGCGGATCAGGTACCGCAGGTAGCGGACGCCCCCGTCGATGTTCTTCTCCGGGTGGAACGAGTCATCGACCTGAAGCGACGACGCCGTGGCCGGCATGAGCTGCATCAGGCCTCGGGCGCCCTTGGGAGAGACGGCCTGGTGGTTGAAGTTCGACTCGGCCTTGATGACCGCCTTGACGAGGGCCGGGTCCATCCCGTGCTTCT
>JBFYXW010000134.1:0-3848 GCA_041310335.1 Syntrophaceae bacterium
TCAGTTCTTCCTCTCCCCCGCCAGGAAGAGCGACCAGGGCCGGGAGGGCCGGTCCTCGAGATAGCCCCGGAGGTGCTCCCACTGGATGTGCTCCTTCAAAAACGCCTCGGCCTGGAAGGGCCTCCCGCTGGAGTTCCCGAAGCGGGCCCAGAAAGACATGTCTCTCGCCAGGTCGCTGTCCATGACCTTCCCGTCCACGGTCCCCCGGGGCTGGAAGGGCAGTGGCCGGCCGGGTTGGCTCATGAAGGCCCGGTCGTCCAGTTCGTAGTGGCCGTCCACCGTCCGGGAGCAGGGATTGTCCTTCTTCAGGTAGACGTCGTAGTGGTCCG
Source organism: Syntrophaceae bacterium (assembly GCA_041310335.1). Taxonomy (GTDB): domain Bacteria; phylum Desulfobacterota; class Syntrophia; order Syntrophales; family PHBD01; genus PHBD01. The sequence goes on from JBFYXW010000134.1 coordinate 330, forward strand.
CCAGGATCCGCTTGGCGATCTCCGTGTCGATCCTCCCGTGGTGCTGCCGCATGAGCTGGGTCAGCCGGACCTGCCTCGCCCCCTGGTGGCGGCGGATGTCGGCGAACCCCGTGTTCCCGCACTCCAGGTTCCGGATCCGGGGGTCCAGGGGGGCGTTGAAGCCGATGAACCAGCCGTCCTTCGTCCGCTCGACGTTCGAGAACTTCAGCCCCAGTTCGAAGCGCATGATCTCCCCCGTCTTCGTGTCCGCCAGGAGCCAGCTGTTGGCGTAGCCGCCGTTGTTCTTGTGCTTCAGGATGCGGACGAAGTCGTCCAGCGTCCAGGAGTACTGCATGGCCTTCCGGACCCGGAGGAACTCCGGCGCCGCCTTCTCCTCGAACAGGCCGAACCCGCCAATGGTCGTCTCGGTCCCCATGATCCCCGCCCCGGTGACGAAGAAGTCGGAGAAGCTGTCGATGTAGCCCGGGACGGACTGCATCAGGATCCGGTACCCCTTCTCGGGGAGGATGTCGAGGATCAGGTTGTAGAACTGGCCCTTCTCGAAGTTGTCCCAGGAGTTGTGCGCCATGACGATTTTCCCGTCTTTGGTGGCCTTTCCCGTGGCGAGGAAGGCGCTGCAGCGGTCGCTCTGGGCGGGGAGCCGGGGTGCGTACCGGTATTTGGCGACGGCGTTGGGCCACCAGTAGTCCACCAGTTCCGAGTATCCGTTCCAGGCGAGGATGTCCTGCCAGGTGACCTGGACGCCCGCCTTCCGGGCCCCCGCGGCGATGCCCTGGATCTCGGCGCGGTACTCCGGGTCCAGCCAGGGCGCGAAGAGCTTCTCCGCCGCCTGGACGAAGAAGGCCCACTCCTTGCCGGTGTCCTGGTAGATCACGTGCCGCATGTTCTTGAGGATCTTTTCCAGCTCCGGCGCCAGCAGGTACCCGTGCTGCACCCCCCGCTCGAAGGGCGCCCCCTCGATGTGCAGGTAGATCCAGCCGTCCTGCTCGAAGCGGTATCCCTTCTCATAACGCTTGACCGGGTCGTCCGCGGCGGCCGCGGCGAGGGCCCCGAGGGTCCAGGCGGCGAAGGTGAGGACAAACAGCGCTCTTCGGATCATCGGACACCTCCTTCTCCCCGTGGGGAAGCCCGGCGGTCGACGTGCGCACCCGCCGCCGGGACGTGACAGCGCTTTGCTTTTTTCTGCGGGTTTGTGGGAATGAATACGGGACTCGATGCAGTTTCTCCGGGTGGACGAACTATAGCGGCGCAGCCGTGACGTGTCAACGCAAGATGCCGGCCGCGCCGGGGTTGAAGCGAAAGAAGAGGAGAACCGCTGCCGATCCCGTCCGCTCAGGGCGTCCTGTCACGGCTTTGCCAGGAATGCCCGCTTGGCCTGTCCGTCGAATCCGACGGATTCGTAAAACGTTCCAATCTCTTCGCTTTTTCTCCCCGTGCACAGCATGACCTTGTAACAACAACTCTCCCAGGCCAGCGCCAGCGCTTTCTTCAGCACGGCCGTGCCGTATCCCCTGCGGCGATGTTCCGCGTGGGTGACGACATTTTCGATGACGCCATAGGGCCGGCAGCCCCGGCTGAGATTCGGAATCACGCTCAGCGTGCAGGAGGAGACCAGCCGGCCGTCCTCCAGGAAGACCCCGAGGCAGCGGAAAGACCGACTGTCCGTGATCTGCTGCCAGGCGGTCTCCACAACCCGCCTCTCCGGCAGCGGATCGTCAACGGCGTGCATATGCGTGTAAAGGGAAAGGAGTTCGTCCAGTTCCCCCTCGCGGAGGTCCCTCGCCTCCGCATGCCTCTCCCCCAACCGGTCTTCCCTCATCGTGGTTGCCTCCCTTCCTTCGGACGACGTGTCCTTCGGATTGTCGATATTTTCCGTGCAGAGAACGCCGCCCCTCACGGGGGCTTCCCGTAGTGGAAACGTTCCGCATCCACGCGGTGGCCGTCGCGGAAGGTGACCCCTTCCATGGCCAGCAGGGACCGCTTCATCCGCAGGCCTCCCTGGAAGCCGCCGAGGGAGCCGTCGGACCGGATCACCCGGTGGCAGGGGATGACGAGGGGAAACGGGTTCGCCGCCAGGGCGGTTCCCACGGCGCGGGCGGCCTTCGGGTTGCCGACGCGCCCGGCGAGGAGCCCATATGTGCTGACGCGCCCCCGGGGGATGGCGTGATCGGCAAGGAGAACGGTCCGCTGAAAGGCGGAGCAGAGGTCCAGGCGGAACGCGTCGAGGGGGAACACGACATCCCCGCCGTTGAGAAAGGCCTCCATCCGGTCGAGAAGGTCGTCGATCCGCCGGCATGTCGAGACGCCCGCACCCGGAATGATGCGCCCCGCCGCTTCCCCCGCCGAGAGGCCCGGCCAGGACATCAGGACGCGGCGCACCTCCGGAACACCCCTTTCGCCGGACCAGAGAACGGCCACGGGACCGAAGGGACTGTCGCGCAGGCACATATCGATTCGGATGGTTTCAGCCCGCTTCATGCGTTGGAAAAGAAGCCCGTCCTCTGCCGCGGCGGCTTTCGGAGACGTCCTCCGTCCATGGTCAGGTCCCCTGTGTCCGCAGGCGCCGGGTCATCCGGAAGTGGCTCGGGACGCCCCGCTCCTCCAGCGGCAGGACACGGCTCTCGGAGAGGATCTCCATGCCCAGGCGCTGATAGAACCGGACGGCCGGGTTGTCGCCGGCCACATCGAGGTGGCACGCCTCCTGGCCCTGCCCGCGGGCGCGTTCGAAGGCGCCGGTCAGCAGTGTCTCCCCGATGCCCTTTCTCCGCACCCCGGGGTCCGTGGCCAGGAAGAGAACGTAGTAGGCGCGGTTTGGAACCGGCGGCATGAGGTAACGGGTGTATCCTCCGATCTCCGCGTAGCGGCGGAAGGCCCCGGGCGACAGGATCTCCCGGGCCAGCCGGACCGTGTCGGCGGAGATCCGGTCCAGCCTCTCCCGGTCGTAGCCCAGTTCCAGGCCGACGAGCCTGCCGCCGGCGATGGCCGCGACGGCATTGGTGTGGCTGTACAGGCTCCTCTCCTCCCTCCACTGGCGCGCGAGGAAAGCGAGGAACAGGCCGAAATCGCCCGGGAAGAAGCAGTCCCAGAGGTGCGGGTCCGTCTCGTAGACGAGCCGGGCCGCGTCCTCCGCCTGGTCGGCGCGGGCCGGCGAAAGGGTGATGCCGTCCGGGTTCGTCGTCATTCGTTCCTCCTGCCTGCTCCGGGCTACCCCGGGAGCAGCGGTTCCACGTCCAGCGTCTCCGCCAGGCTTTCGTTGGCCTTCCGGAGTTTCTCCTCCGGCGCGAAGACGGCGACGGAGGACCGGCTCATCGCCTCGGCCAGGTACGCCTCCGCCGTCTCCTGCAGGGCCTTCGGCGTCATCTCCAGGATCCGCCGGCGCAGGGCCCGCCGGTCGTCGTCGGTGATGCCGGCGATGCGGCGGATCAGGGCCGTGTGGGCCTTCCCCGAGGGGTCCGACGGCCGGTCCAGGAGGCCGATGGTGCCGATGACGGCCTTTGCCAATTCTTCCCGGTCGATGCC
>JBFYXW010000135.1:0-2903 GCA_041310335.1 Syntrophaceae bacterium
CGCCAGGCCGCGCCAGGCCACGAATTCCTTGATCTTCCCGGGCATTATTGCTATACAACCGAAACTAGAAGGAAATGAACGGGAAGCGGATGCATCCGGGGAGGGAATCGACGATGCTCAAGGGGCGGCGGGTGGTGCTGGGGGTGACGGGAGGAATCGCGGCCTACAAGTGCGCCGAGCTGACCCGCGAACTGATCCGGCAGGGGGCCGACGTCAAGATCATCATGACGGAGAGCGCCCGGGAGTTCGTGACCCCGCTGACCCTCCAGACGCTGTCGGGAAACCCCGTCTACACGGAGCTTTTCACCCTCATCCGGGAGCAGGACATTGCCCACATCGCCCTGGCGGAGTACGCCGAGCTGATGATCGTCGCCCCCGCCACGGCCAACGTCCTCGGCAAGGCCGCCGCCGGCATCGCCGATGACCTCCTCACAACGGTCCTGATGGCCGTGAAGGCGCCGGTCCTCTTCTGCCCCGCCATGAACACGGGGATGTACACCAGCCCGGCGGTGCAGGAGAACCTGAAGAAGCTCGCCTCCTGGGGATACCACATCCTGCCGCCGGCGACGGGACAGCTGGCCTGCAAGTCCGAAGGGCAGGGGCGCCTCCCCGAGGTCCCCGAGATCGTCGAGGCGGCGGTCTCCCTGCTCACGCCCAAGGACCTGGCGGGGGAGCACGTCCTGGTCACCGCCGGGCCGACCCGGGAGCCCTTCGACCCGGTCCGCTTTATCACGAACTACTCCTCCGGGAAGATGGGGTACGCCGTCGCCCTCCAGGCTCGGCGACGCGGTGCCCGGGTGACCCTCGTGAGCGGCCCCGTGTCCCTTCCGCCGCCCCCCGGCGTCGAGGTGGTGAACGTCGAGAGCGCCGTGGAGATGCGGGACGCCGTCCTGTCCCGCCTGTCCGGGGTGACCGCCGTCGTCAAGGCCGCCGCCGTGGCGGACTACCGGCCCGCGGTGCTGCAGGAGCAGAAGATCAAGAAAAAGGGAGGCCCCCTGACGCTGGAGTTGCAGCGGAACCCCGACATCATCCGGGAGATCGGGCGGAAAAAGGAGCGGTGCGTCGTCGTCGGCTTCGCCATGGAGTCGGAGAACCTCCTGGAAAACGCCAAGGCCAAGATGGTCGAGAAGAACATGGACCTGATCGTGGCCAACGACCTCCGCGAAGAGGGCGCCGGCTTCCAGTGCGACACGAACGTCATCAAGATCCTGGACCGGCAGGGGAGGGTCGAGTCCCTGCCGCTCATGGAGAAGGCCGAGGCGGCCGGGCGGATCCTCGACCGGGTCCGGGACCTCCTGTCCGGTTCGAAACGGAAGGGGCGGCGGGGATGAGTGATCTTCCGACCGATCCGGCGGGGGAACTCCGGCGGATCGTTTCATCCCTCCGGGAATACACGCAGTGGGAACGGGAATCCCGGCGGCGGCTCTCGTTCCTGCGGCCGGCGGGGCCCCTGCCCGCGGAGACGGCACAGAGCGGAGCGGCCCCGGTCGCCCCGGCCGTTGCGACGACCCCCGGGAACGCCACCCTGGAGCACGTCCGCGCGGAGCTGGGCGACTGCCGGCGCTGTCCCCTGGCGGCTACCCGGAAAAACCTCGTCTTCGGCGAGGGAAACCCGCGGGCGCAACTGGTCTTCGTCGGCGAGGCGCCGGGGGCCGACGAGGACGCCCAGGGCCGTCCCTTCGTGGGGCGGGCCGGACAGCTCCTGACCCGCATCATCGAGGCCATGAAGCTCCGGCGGTCCGACGTCTACATCTGCAACATCCTGAAATGCCGCCCCCCCGGGAACCGCAACCCCGAAGCGGGGGAGATCGGGGCCTGCGAACCCTTCCTCCGGAAGCAGCTGGCGGCCATCGAACCGCGGGTGGTCTGCGCCCTGGGGACCTTCGCCGCGAAGACCCTCCTGGCGACGGATTCGCCCATCACGGTCCTCCGGGGCCGCTGGCACGACTACCGGGGCGTCAAACTGATGCCGACCTATCACCCGGCCTACCTCCTCCGGAATCCGGGGGCGAAGAAAATGGTCTGGGAGGACATCCAGATGATCATGCGAGAACTGGGGATGCCATGAAAAAGACGACGATGCGGATCCTGGGAATCGGCCTCCTGGCTCTCCTGCTCCTGTCCGGTCCGGGCGAGGCGGCGGGGCAGAAGAGGCCCGCCTTCGACCTGATCACCGTGAGCGCCGCCATCACCCCGCCGGTGGCCGAGTACATCGTGCAGGGCATTGCCGAGGCCCACAAGACAGGGGCCGACGGCGTGATCCTCCAGCTCGACACGCCCGGTGGCCTGGACCTGGCCATGCGGGACATCGCCAAGGCGATCCTGAACGCACCTTTGCCGGTCGTCGTGTATGTCGCTCCCTCGGGGGCCCGGGCGGCCTCGGCGGGAGTCATCATCACCGTTGCCGCCCACGTGGCCGCCATGACGCCGGGGACGAACATCGGGGCGGCCCACCCGGTGGCCCTCGGATTCGGCGGCGGCGCCGACAAGACGATGATGCAGAAGGTGGAGAACGACGCCGTGGCCTACGTGCGGGGGATCGCCAAGCAGCGGAACCGCAACGAGGACTGGGTGGAGCGCTCGGTACGGAAGAGCGAGTCCATCACGGCGGAGGACGCCCTGAAACTCAAGGTGATCGACATCGTCGCCGCCGACATGAACCAGCTCCTGGCCCAGCTGGACGGCCGGGAAGTGAACCTGGTCTCGGGCAAGAAGACCCTCCGGACCCAGGGCGCCGAGGTGCGGGAGAAAAAGATGGGGACGCGCCAGAAGATCCTCACCACCCTGAGCGATCCCAACATCGCCTACATCCTGCTCCTGATCGGCCTGGCGGGGCTCTACTTCGAATTCGCCCACCCGGGGGTCATCCTCCCGGGGGTCATGGGGGGGATCTCGCTGATCCT
>JBFYXW010000137.1:0-4946 GCA_041310335.1 Syntrophaceae bacterium
GGTGCTGGTCGGACTCGAAAAAAAAATCCGGCTCCGGCGAGTTGGAGAAGGGCTCTCTTTTTAAATGAAGGATCCGGAAGTAGTCCATAGTGCACTACCGCCCGTACCTTGCGGCACGAGCGGCCCGTGGTTGGTATTCGCAAGTCAGGGAACTACCGCTGCGCTATTTCGCCGGAGCCGCGTCCTTCGCCGCCGCCTGGTTCGCGTCCTGCACGGCCGCCGCCGTTCTCTGGTACTGGGGCAGGATCTTCGGCGTGATGAAGACGAGCAGCTCTTCCATGGCGTCCGTCTTGTTCTCGCTCTTGACAAGCCAGCCCAGGACGGGGACGTCCTTCATCCAGGGGAGGCCCGAGTCGCCCTTGGTGATCCGCTGCTTGCTCAACCCGGAGATGACGATGGTCTCCTCGTTCCGGACGATGAGGTTCGTATTCGTCTGCTTCTTGATGATGAAGGGGTAGCCCGACCGGGTCTGGCGGCTCAGGTCCACCTCGTTCTTCTTCACGTCGATGGACATCTTCAGGTGCACGTCGTCGATGACGTGGGGGGTGATCTCCAGCCGGAGGACCGCGTCTTCCCAGTTAACGGTGGTTGTGGAAGTACCGCCGCTGGTGGAGGTCGTCTCGTAGGGCACCCGCTCGCCGCTCTCCGTGTAGGCCTTCTGGTTGTCCAGGGTGGTGATGGAAGGGCTGGAGAGGATGTTGACCTTTCCGTCCGTCTGCATCGCGTTGAGCTGGACCTCCAGGATGTTGCCGCCGATGGTCCCGTACATGAGTCCCAGGGCGCCAAAGCCCGAAGCGTTGGCCAAAGCCGCTCCTGGGAAGTTCAGGCCGATCCCCTGGCCGGAAAGGCCGGCGCTGCCCACGTCTCCGCCGGGCCCGCCCACGCCGAGGGGGTTGTAGCCGCCGGCGATGGGGTTCGTCGGCACCGTCCCGGCTGTGTTGGTTCCCCCGGGGGTGACCCAGTAGCTCTCCTTGCCCCAGGTGTTCTGGTAGGCGCCGCCCCACTGCACGCCCAGCCGCCGGGCCGCGTCCTTCGTGGCCTCAACGATGTGGGCCTTGATGAGGATCTGCGGGGTCGGCTTGTCGAGCCGCTTGATGATGGGGATCATCTTCGTCAGGTCGTCCCGGATGGCCTGGATGATGAGCGAATTCGTGTGGTCGTCCACCTTCACGGAGCCCCGGGGCTTGCCGTCCTTGTCCTTCGTCAGGAAGGTCTCCAGGTTCTCCTTGAGGTTCTTCGGGGAGCCGTAGTCCACCGCCACGACGATGTTCAGCAGGGGCTCCACGCGCCGGATGTCGCTCTCCTGGGTCTTGCGCTTGAGGTCCAGCTCCTTGTCCGCCTCCGTCATGACCCGGATGACGTCGCCGTCCCAGACGTAATCGAGGGCTTGGGTGCGGAGGATGCTTTCGAAGGCCTCGTTCCAGGGGACGTTGTGGAAGTCGACGGTGATCTCCCCCTTGATGTCGTTCTTCACGAGGATGTTCCGGTTGGCCGCCTTGGCCAGTGACCGGAGCACCGCCTTCACTTCCGCCTGGCGCATCTTCAGGTTGACCTTCGCTTTCGGAAGCGTGCGTCCCGCCGTGGCCCGCACCCGCTCTTCCGCCTGGCGCGCCTCCTCCCGGGCCACCAGGGTGTCGAGATCGAACTCCCGGGGTCTTGGGGTGGGCGAGCTCCCGGTGGATTTCTCCGAGAGGGTCTGCCACTTGTCGAAGAAGGGATCCTGCTTGATGTTCAGATTGTTGGAGCAGCCCGAGAGGGCAAATGCGGCAAGCAGGATGACTGCGAACCCGAGGATGGAGAATCCCATCCCGGAGGCACGGCTCCCCGGGTTTCTTTCCGCGATCCGATCATTCCTGTATGAGAACATCAAACTTCACTCCTTCCAGTTTTTTTTCGATGACCACTTTTGTCTTGTCGATTGCCCTCAATACATATCCCTCTTCCACCAGCGGCTCGCCGGAGACGTACTCCACGCCGTTGATGATGGCCACCCGCCGGTATCCCGAGTCCAGGTAGCCCGTGTAGGCGAAGGTGATCGCCTTGCCGCTGGCCGCCTTGGACTTGATGATCCCCTCCTGGAGGGCCGCGTACTCCGTGTAGCTCGCCCGGTCCATGAAGGGGTCCCGGCCCCAGGGCGTCTCCGCCCGGACTGCGGCGTACACCTCGATTTCCCCCGCCGCGCTGGCGCTCATGTCCGTCGCCACGTCCGCCACGAACTTCTGGACGTCCATCGCCGGGGCGGCCGCCTTTCCCGGACCCTTCAAGCCCAGCCTCGGGCCGAGGAGCTCGTAGCCCGCGTAGAGAATGGCCACGGCCATGACGGCCAGGATAACGATCTGTCTCGTGTTCAGTTTCGGCATCGTCCGCCTGCTCGCTTCCTTGAGGTTTTGAGGGTTATCAGTTCAGCGCTACCATCAGCTTCATCTTCAGCTCGAGGGCAGACTGGGCCGGCCGGACCTCGATGGCGTCGAACCGATCCACGTAGGAAAGCCCCCCGAGGGCCGTGAAGAAGTTCCGGAACTGGGTCATCCCGCCGCGGACCGTGACGGCCACGGGAGCCACCTTCGCGTCCCCCCCGACGGTGCCCAGCTCCGGGTTCACGGACATGACCTCCAGCTGGGCGGCCTTGGCCAGCCCCCGGATCGTCACCGAAGCCTGGTCCACCTGGTCTTTCGACAGCTTGGTGCGGGCCGGCATCGGCAGGCTCGTGGGGACCTTCTTTTCCGCCATCTGCTTCTGCAGCGTCTGGTAGATGGGCCCCAGCTGCTCCTGCTCCTCGAGCTTCAGCTTCAGATCCGCTTCCTTCTTGTCCAGGGAGGACACGGCGTAATTCATCGGCAGGAGGCCGATGACGATGAAGAGGACCACGCCTCCCAGGCAGATCAAGAGGAACTTGATGCTGCTCTTGGGGATCAGAAGAGCAATTTTTCTGGATTCGTCCATGGGGTCACCCGATCTGCATGTTGATGGTGAAGTGGAGGACCCGCCCCTTCCGGAAGGGTTCGAGGTCCTGTTTCTTGACGGTCACGTTCTTGAAAAGCGGGGAGTTCTCCAGGGCCACCCGGTAGCGGAACAACTGGGACTCGAAGGTTGCGGGATCCCCGAAGACCAGCCCTTCCAGAACCATGTCCTGCCCCGACACGCCCGCGGCGGGAGCGCCCGCCGGTGGAGGAGGCGGAGGCGGCGGGGCGGCCTGCCCCGCGACGGGGGCCGGTGCGGCGGCCGGGAAGGCCAGGCCCGACTTCACTGAGACGAGCTTGATCTCCTCGGGCGTCAGGGCCGTGAGCTCCCCGAGGACGGCCACACCGAGGTAGCGCTCCGAGTAGCCCTTGAGGACTTCCCGGCGCTGCTTCATGGAGGCCAGCAGGTCCGTTACCTTGGCCTGGTCCACGACGGGGGAGAACTGGGCGAGCTTGGCCTCCATCTTGGCCACGGAGTCCTTCTTCTGCGACATCTGGTTGAACTGGAAGCCGAAGACGAGGGCGCAGACCGCCACGGCGGCGACGAACCCCATGAGGATGAACCGGTTGATCCGGGAAACCTGTATGGCCTCTTCCCGCTCCCGGAAGGTGAAGAGGGCGTTGGGCGTGTGGGCGTTGTCCGACAGGGCGACCCCGAGGGCCGGCACGTAGGCGATCCGGTCGGAGGGGCTGAGCTTCAGGCTCGCCGGAATGTCGGCCACCTGCGGGTTCAGGGGGTCGAAGATGTCCCGCTCGATGGCGAGCTGATCGCCCACGTAGTCCAGCATGGGACGGTAGACGCTCATGACGCTGGAGACGTAGATGTGCTCGATCCGGTCGCTGCTCACGTTCGTCAGGTAATACTCGAAGGTCCGCTCCACCTGGCGTGCCAGCCTCTCCAGGGCCGGCTCGATCATCTGGAACGCCCCCGCCTCGTCCAGTCCGGCGCGGGTCATGTCGTCCGACGGGGTGTCGGGGCTGAGGCCGAAGACGATGCGGCGGGCCTCATCGAAGGTCAGGACCCGGTAGCCCGTGGCCGATTCCGGTTCGGGCCGGCGCTCGTCGTTGTAGGTTTCCATGAGCGACTCGACCATGCTCCGGACACCCGTCTTGATGCCCCGGGACATGACGAGGTTTCCCTTGGAGTAGACGTCGATGCGGGAGAACTCGTTGCCGATGAAGAGGCTGGCGACGGTCCCCCGGGCGGCGCCGAGCCAGCCCGTGCGGAAGATGTTCTGGACGGCAAAGGGGGTGATGACCAGCCCCTCCAGGGGGATGCCCGCCTGGGCGAAGAGCTTTCGCGTGTCGTCCACTTCCCCCCGGGGAACGAGGTAGGCCATGACGGCGAGCTTGGGGATCCCCTGCTCGATGACCTCTCCCTGGAGCTCGAAGTCGAAGACGGAGTCCTTCTCGTCGAAGGTCAGCTCCTTGCGCATGCTCCAGAAGACGGCGTTCTCGACCTGCTTCCGGGCGACCTTGGGGATCCGGAAGTGGCGGACCTCCACGTCGGCGGCGGACATGATGAGCCAGACGCCGCAGTCGTCCTTGGCGGAGCAGCCGAACTTCGTGAGTTCTTCCCGCAGGAAGGCGGCATATTCCGGGGTGTTTTTCACCAGGCCGAAGGGGTAGGCGATTCTCCGCGCGTCCAGGAGCTTCCATTTCCCGTCGGGGCCGCGCATCGTCTTGACAAACCGGACGAACTCGTGGCCGGCGTCGATGCCGACGTTCATGGCGCGGGGCCCGGTCTTCTTCCGGGAGAAGGGTACGACTTTCGGCTCCTGCGCCCCGGCTGCCGGGGGAGCGGGAGACGGCGCCTCGTCCTTCTTATCCCTGATGACGTCGAGGAGTTTTTCCGTGGAGGTGATATCGTCGTTCCGGGCCAAGGGATGCCCTCCTGAATCCGGGCGTCGGACCGCCCTGTGATGAATGGTTTAGGTGCGGCTCCCGATCAGGAACGGGGGCCAAAGCGCGCAATCCTGTCCCTGC
>JBFYXW010000138.1:0-20324 GCA_041310335.1 Syntrophaceae bacterium
TCGAGAAGAAGCCGTCCCTGGGCGGCAACTACGCGAACCTGTACTTCACCCTCGAGGGGCTGGACACGAAGAAGCACCTGGCGGGCCTGATCGACCGGGTGAAGAAGAGCGAGCTCGTCCAAGTCTACACCGGGACGGAGATCAAGAAGATCGAAGGCTTCATTGGCAACTACAAGACCACCGTCGCCACCCGGGACGGGGAGGAGCAGTTCGAGCACGGCGTGGTCGTCGTGGCCACCGGCGGCTACGAGCTGGAGACGAAGGAGTACCTCCACGGCCAGTCGGACCGGGTCCTGACCCAGCGCGAGCTGGAGAAGCTCATCGCCGAGAAGGACGCGAAGGCCGCGGGTGCCAAGAGCATCACGATGATCCAGTGCGTGGGCTCCCGCATCCCCGAGCGGCCCTACTGCAGCCGCTACTGCTGCTCCGAGGCCATCAAGAACGCCCTGAAGCTCAAGGAGATGGACCCGGAGAAGGACGTCACGGTCATCTACCGCGACATCCGGACCTTCGGCCTCAAGGAGGACTACTACAAGAAGGCCCGGGAGCTGAACGTCAAGTTCGTCCGCTACGACGAGGACCGGAAGCCCGAGGTGAGGGCCGAGGGGGACAAGCTGGTGATCCGGCTGCTCGATCCCATCCTCAACGAGACGGTGGAATGGAAGACGGATCTCCTGGCCCTCAGCGTGGGCACCACGCCGAACCCGGACAACCAGGCGATCGGCAATATGCTCAAGGTGCCGACCAACCAGGACGGGTTCTTCCTGGAGGCCCACGTGAAACTCCGCCCGGTGGATTTCGCCACCGACGGCGTCTTCATGTGCGGCATGGCCCACGCGCCGAAGCTGAGCGAGGACTCCATCGTCCAGGCCAACGCGGCGGTGTCCCGGGCCTGCACGATCCTGACGAAGGACTTCATCGAGGCGGAGGGCAAGACGGCCTACGTCAACAAGGAGCGGTGCTCCGCCTGCGGGCTCTGCGAGATCAACTGCCCCTTCAGCGCCATCTCGGTGGACCTCGCCGAGGGCTGCGCGGTGGTCAACGCCGTCCTCTGCAAGGGCTGCGGGGTCTGCACGGCCTCCTGCCGCATGAACGCCGTGGACCTCAACGGCTTCAACAACGAAGAGGTGCTGGCGCAGATCTCCGCCATGTAGAGCGAAGCACGCATTGAATTCCAAGAGAAACGGAGCCGACATGTCTGGACAAGAAGCGAAGGAAACCTGGGAACCGAAAATCGTGGCCATCGTCTGCAACTGGTGCACCTACGCCGGGGCGGACCTGGCCGGGATCAGCCGGATCCAGTATCCCCCGAACGTGCGCATCATCCGTGTCCCCTGTACGGGACGGATCAATCCCTTCTACGTCGTGAAGGCCCTCCAGGAAGGGGCGGACGGAGTCCTGGTTTCCGGCTGCCATCCCGGCGAGTGCCACTACCTGACGGGAAACCTCTCGGCCCGCCGGAAGTTCGCCACGCTAAAGCGCTTCCTCTCCTACATCGGCCTGGAGGGGGACCGGACCCTCTTCACCTGGGTGTCCGCCTCCGAGGGGGAGCGGTTCGCCAAGGTCGTCAAGGGAGTCACGGAGCGGGTGCAGGCCCTCGGACCGGCGAACAAACTGGTGAAACAGCTCTGAGCCGTCCGGAACCGCCCCGGCCGATCGGGTCGGAGGGCCGTTTCGGCAGAGGTTCCGTGAGGCGCGGAGTTCCAGACGAACCATCGTATACATCTCGAAGACGAGGACTCGAACAAAGTGGAAAACATTGAAAAAAAGCTGCGGGAAGAGGCCAGAAGGCTCCTGGACGAGAAGCGCGTGGACGTTGTGGTCGGTTACGAGGCAGGGACCCTGCCCATGACCGGGACGCCCTGCTTCATCACCGCGCCCGAGGGGGCCGACAAGCTGGTGTGGAACGCCTTCTGCACTCAGAACCTCGCCAAGTTCGTCCACGACCTGATCTCCCAGCACCGGAATTCACAGAAGCGGGTCAAGCCGGAGGACCGGAAGAAGAAGGTGGTCGGCGTCGTGGCCCGGGGCTGCACGACCCGGTCGATCGTCCTGTGCCTCCAGGAGAGGCAGTACGACCGCGACGAAGTGGTGATCCTGGGGGTGCCCTGCACGGGATACGTGGAGCGGAAGAAGCTCTCGGCGGCCCTGGGTGGAGAGGAGGTCCTCGGAGGAGTGGTTGCCGGAGACTCCCTCACCGTGAACACACCCGCCGGCGAAAGGAAGCTGGCCCTGAAGGACGTCCTGGCGGACTGCTGTCTCGCCTGCCGCTACAACAATCCGGTCATCTCGGACGTGATGCTGGGAGAGAAGGCCCCGCCCATGGACGTTGACCGGGAATACGAAGAAGTGACGGCCTTCGAAAACCTGCCCGTCGAGGAACGCTGGGCCTACTTTGAAAAAGAGATGGCCAAGTGCATCCGCTGCTACGCCTGCCGGCAGGCCTGCCCCTCCTGCTACTGTCCCACTTGCTTTGCAGACCAGAGCCAGCCCCAGTGGGTCGGCATCGGCGAGGATGCCACCGACACCCAGGTCTTCCAGATCATGAGGCTCTACCACATGGTGGGCCGTTGCGTGGACTGCGGATCCTGCGTGTCCGTCTGCCCCATGGGGGTGGACCTGAGGAAATTCCTCAAAAAGATTGAAAAAGACGTCGTGGAGCTCTTCGACAGCCGGGTGGGGATTTCCCCGGAGGACAAGCCGGCCCTGGCCGCCTATAGCGAACACGACAAGGAAGATTTCATCTTCACCCCGTAGAGCGATGAGCAAGGTGCTGGTCAAATCCTTCGGGTGCTGGCCGCTGACCGAAGATTGCGAGACGAACGGAGAGGACATGAAGACATTTCTCGATGAAGTGAACGAAAAGATCGACGGGGTCCCCATCCAGCGATGCTACCACTGCCGGAAGTGCACCGCCGGCTGCCCCCTGGCCTCCGTCATGGAATACAACCCCAACAAGATCATCAAGATGATCCAGCTGGGAATGAAGGACAAGGTGCTGGGCAGTTCCACCATCTGGCTGTGCGCGTCCTGCGAGACCTGCATCACCCGCTGCCCCAACGAGGTGGACATCGCCCGCATGATGGACGTCCTGCGCGAGATGGCCATCACCTCCGGTGTGGCGGCCCGGGAAAAGAACGTTCTCTACTTCCACGAGGCCTTTCTCTCGAACATCCGCGCCAACGGCCGCATCAACGAGACGATGATGACGGTCCACTACAAGCTCAAGTCGGGGGACCTCTTCTCCGACGCCGCCATGGGGCTCGGCATGTTCATGAAGGGGAAGCTCGCGTTGATCTCTCCCAAGACGAAGGATATCCAGTCCGTGCGCGGCATCTTCGACCAGACGAAGAACGCCTGACGCAACAGTCCACCTGAAGGAGGAGTGCGTTGAAAGTTCAATATTATCCGGGATGTTCCCTCCATGGAACGGCGAAGGAGTACGACCAGTCCGTCAAGGCGGTCAGCCGGGCCCTCGGGATCGAGTTGAAGGAAGTGGAGGACTGGTCCTGCTGCGGGGCCACTTCGGCCCATGCCACCAATTTCAAGTTGTCCGTGGCCCTGCCCGCCCGGAACCTGATGGCTGCCGAGAAATCGGACGTGAAGGACGTCATGGTTCCCTGCGCCGCCTGCTTCAACCGGTTCAAGTCAGCCCAGCACCACCTGGGGCACGATGCCGCCCTGAAGGGGGAGATCGAGAAGGTTGTGGGCGGCAGGTACCAGGGAACGCTCTCCATCCGCAACCCCATCGACATCCTCTGCAAGGACATCGGCCTCGACGCCCTGGAAGCGAGGGTCACCCGGAAACTGGCGGGGCTGAAGCCCGTCTCCTATTACGGCTGCCTCCTCCTGCGCCCGCCGGAGGTTTGCACCTTCGACGATTACGAGAATCCCGTCCTCCTGGACAAGATCCTCCGGGTCTTGGGAGCGGATGTCCGTCCCTGGTCCTACAAGACCGACTGCTGCGGCGGGAGCCTGACCATCAGCCGGACGGACATCGTGATCAAGATGGTGGACAAACTGGTCGCCATGGCCCGGGAAGCGGGAGCCAACTGCGTGGTCACCGCCTGCCCGGTCTGCATGGCCAACCTGGACATGCGGGCCAGCGAGAACGTCCGCCTGCCCGTCTTCTACTTCACGGAGCTCGTGGCCCTGGCCATGGGACTCCAGGGGCCCGCGTCCTGGTTCAAGCTTCACCATGTGGACCCGATCCCCCTGGTGAGCGGGCTGGGTCTCCTGTAGCGTTCGCAACCCTTTCGGCCGGTCCGGCTTTCCGCCGCCGGCGAAACACATCTTTCAGACAGAAGAAAAAGGGACGTTATGGAAAAAAGGTTGATCAAGAAGGACGCCCTGGGGGGCATCATCAGGAAGATCGGTGAGGACGGACCCGTATACGCACCGGTGAAGGTGGAGGACAACGTCCTCTTCAAGCTGCTGGAGAAGGGGGATGAGCCTCTCACGACCTTTGCCAACAGCAAGAACGCACCGAAGAACATCTTCTTTCCGCGGACGGAAGTGATGATGCGCTACACGCGGACCCCGAAGGGGACGGAATTCGCCAGCCTGGAAACGGAGAGCGGGCAGGCCGTTCTCTTCGGCGTCCGGCCCTGCGATGCCCGCAGTTATGTTCTCCTGGACATGCTCTTCGACCAGGAGAAGTACAAGGACCCCTTCTGGATCGACAAGCGCAGCAAGACCACGATCGTGTCCATGGCCTGCAGCCGCCCGCCCTACACGACCTGCTTCTGCACGTCCGTGGGAGGGCACCCCGTATCCTCCGAGGGGGCGGACGTTCTCCTCGTGGACCTGGGGGATCAGTTCCTGGCGGAGTTCATCACCGAGAAAGGGGCGAAGCTCCTGAAGTATTTCGGCGATGTCCAGGCGGATGACGGGGCCGTGAAGAAGAAGGAGGAGATCGCCGCCCAGGCGGAAACGCTCATTACCTCCCGAATTCCTGCCAAGGAGATCAAGCCGATCCTGGACGTGAACTTCGAGCATCCCTTCTGGAACACGATCCACCAGAAGTGCCTGGCCTGCGGGACCTGCACCTACCTGTGCCCCACCTGCCACTGCTTCGACATCAGCGACGAGATGAAGTACGACGACGGCCGGCGCCTCCGCAACTGGGACTCCTGCATGTATCCCATGTTCACGAAGGAAACCTCGGGACACAACCCGAGGACCAGCCAGAAGGAGCGGTGGCGCCAGCGGGCCATGCACAAGTTCAAGTACTATGTGGACAATTTCAACGCCATCGCCTGTGTCGGCTGCGGGCGCTGCGTCATGTACTGTCCCGTCAACATCGATATCCGGAAAATCGTCGAAGACATTTCGAAACTATAATTTCGGGAGAGCGCAATGCAGAATCCATACGTACCCTACCCCGTGGAAGTGATCAAGATCGTCACCGAGGTGGACACCAAGGACATCAAGACCTTCCGCTTCGCCTTCCTCAACAAGGAGGACGAGGAGAAATTCCGGTACATTCCCGGCCAGTTCGGAGAATTGTCCATCTTCGGCAAGGGTGAGTCCCCCATCGGGATCGCGTCCTCTCCCACCCAGAAGGGATACGTGGAATTCACGGTCCAGAAGGCCGGCGTCGTCACCTCGGCCCTCCATGAAATGGAAGAGGGAACCCGGATGGGGCTCCGCGGACCCCTCGGGAACTCCTGGCCCATCGAGTACCTGGAAGGAAAGAACATTGTCATCGTGGGCGGCGGCTTCGCCTTCACGACGCTCCGCTCCCTCATCAACTACATGATCCACGGGGACAACCGGAAGCGCTTCGGCAAGATCACCGTGGTCTACGGTGCCCGCAACCCGGGACTCCTCATCTACAAGGACGAACTGGACGTGTGGGCCAAGCGGGACGACATCGATCTGAACGTCACCGTCGACAAGGGCGATGCCGGCTGGAAGGGGCGGGAAGGGTTCGTCCCCACCGTCTGCAAGGAAGTGGCGCCCAGTTCGGAAAACGCCGTGACGGTCATCTGCGGCCCGCCCATCATGATCCGGTTCACCCTCCCGGTCTTCTTCGATCTCGGTTTCTCCAAGGAGAACATCATCACCTCCCTGGAAATGCGGATGAAGTGCGGCATCGGGAAGTGCGGGCGCTGCAACGTCGGCAGCAAGTACGTCTGCAAGGACGGCCCCGTGTTTTCCCTGGCGGAGCTGGACAAGCTGACGAAGGAATACTGAACCGGCGAACGTTCCGGGGCTGAGGCGGCTCGATCCCCGAGCCGTCGGGGAAGTCGATTCAGGGGAGCTTCCGGGCTCCCCTTTTTCTATCAGGGGGGAAGAGACCTTGTACACCGTGGTGGCCAGAGAGCAGTTGTCGGAGGCGGTCTTCCGGATGGAGATTGCGGCCCCGGGGATCGCCCGGAAGCGGAAGGCCGGCCAGTTCGTGATCCTGAAGATCGACGAACGGGGGGAGAGGATCCCGCTGACCATCGTCGATTCGGACGGGGAGGCCGGGACGATCACGATCATCTACCAGATCGTGGGGAAGACGACGGCGGCCATGTCGGCCCTGAACGTCGGGGAGGCCTTCCAGGACGTCCAGGGCCCCCTGGGGAATCCCACGGAGATCGAGGTCTTCGGCCACGTCGTCTGTGTCGGGGGCGGCGTGGGCGTCGGGGTCATCTACCCCATCACGAAGGCCCTCAAGGAGAAGGGGAACCGGGTGACCTCCATCATCGGCGCCCGGACAAAGGACCTGATCATCCTGGAGAGGGAAATGCGGGCCGCCAGCGACGAGCTGGTGGTCTGCACGGACGACGGGAGTTACGGGTTCCCCGGCTTTGTCAGCGCGGTCCTCACGGGGATCATCGACGGGGGCGAGAGGGTCGACCACGTCTTCGCCATCGGACCGGTGCCCATGATGAAGGTGATCGCGAACCTGACAAGGCCCCACGCGATCCCGACGACGGTGAGCCTCAACCCGATCATGGTGGACGCCACGGGGATGTGCGGTGCCTGCCGGGTGGAAGTGGGTGGGAAGACGAAATTCACCTGCGTCGACGGCCCGGAATTCGACGGCCACCAGGTGAACTTCGACCTCCTGGCAAGCCGGCTCCGGATGTACTGCGAAGAGGAGAAGCAGTCCTACGACAAGCACAGGTGTGGGTGGCATGGAAACTGAGCCGAAAAAGGAAAAGAGGGAAAAGATCCCCCGGCAGGCGATGCCGGAACAGGATCCGGCGGAGAGAATCCGGAACTTCGATGAGGTCCCGCTGGGCTACACCCCCGAGACGGCGATCCTGGAGGCGAAGCGGTGCATCCAGTGCAAGAAGCCGTCCTGCATCGAGGGGTGTCCCGTCGACGTCCGGATCCCCGAATTCATCAAGTTGATCGCCGAGGGGGATTTCCTGGGCGCCGCCCGCAAGCTGAAGGAAACAAACAGCCTGCCCGCCGTCTGCGGCCGCGTCTGCCCCCAGGAGGACCAGTGCGAGAAGTTCTGTATCCTCGGCAGGAAAGGGGAGCCGGTGGCCGTCGGCCGCCTGGAGCGGTTCGCCGCCGACTTCGAGCGGGACACGAATCAGGTCGTCGTGCCGGACAGGGCGAAGCCGAACGGCCGGCGGGTTGCCGTCGTAGGGGCGGGCCCGTCGGGTCTGACCATCGCCGGGGACCTGGTGAAACTGGGCTACGGGGTGACGATTTTCGAAGCCTTGCACAAGGCCGGGGGCGTCCTCGTGTACGGGATTCCCGAGTTCCGGCTGCCCAAGGCCATCGTGGAGGCGGAGGTGGACTACCTCCGGGGACTGGGGGTCAACATTGTCCTGAACGCCCTTGTCGGCCGGATCAAGACGGTGGACGAACTGTTCGAGGAGGGCTACGACGCCGTGTATCTCGCCGTCGGCGCCGGCGCACCGGTCTTCATGAACATCCCCGGAGAGAACCTAAGCGGCATCTACTCGGCCAACGAGTACCTGACCCGTTCGAACCTCATGAAGGCCTACCGCTTTCCCGAGTACGACACCCCCATTGTCCGGGGGAAGAACGTGGCCGTCATCGGCGGCGGCAATGTCGCCATGGACTCCGTCCGGACGGCGCTGCGGCTGGGGGCGGACAATGCATACATCCTCTATCGCCGGAGCGAGAAGGAGATGCCCGCCCGGATCGAGGAGGTCCATCACGCCCAGGAAGAAGGGGTGCAGTTCCGGCTTCTGACCAACCCGTTGGAATACCTGGGGAATAAAGAAGGTTGGGTCACGGGGGTCCGGTGCCTCCGCATGGAACTGGGCGAGCCCGACGCCTCCGGGAGGAGAAGCCCCGTTCCCGTTCCCAACTCCGAGTTCGTCATCGACGTGGACACGGTGGTCGTTGCCGTGGGAACCATGGCCAACCCCATTGTTCCGTCGACGACGCCGGGCCTGGAGACGAACCGGTGGGGTTACATCGTCACCCGGGGGGAATCGGGGGAGACGACGCGAAAGGGCGTTTACGCCGGTGGCGACATCGTCACCGGCTCCGCCACGGTGATCCTGGCCATGGGGGCGGGCCGGAAGGCCGCCCAGGCCATCGACGCCTATCTCTCCGGGAAGTGAACCCTGGCCGTTATCGGGGAGGGGATCGATGCGGGAGGCCCGGCGGGCGGCGTCCTCTGGGCTCCTTCGCCGTGACGGCCCGTCGGGATGGGCCGGATCGTCGTTGATCCTGGCCGGTCCGCAATCCGCTTCGCGGGGAAGGCAACGGCCGGCCGCGAATAAAAAAAGCGCCTCTCCGGAGGCGCTTTTTCCATTCGCAGGGATTGTCTGTTGCCGGTGATTTAGTGATGCTCCTCCATGGCCCCGGCGATATACATCATGGACAGGAGCATGAACACGAGCGTCTGGATGAAGGAAATCAGCACCTTCAAGATGAGGATGGGCAGCGGGATCAGGAGCGGGACCAGGATCAGAAGAACGATGATCACGATGTGTCCGCCTTCGATGTTCCCGAAGAGCCGGACCGACAGGGACAGGGGACGGGACAAGTGGCTGATGAGTTCGATGGGCAGCATCAGGGGGATGAGCCACCAGACGGGACCCAGGAACTGCTTGAAATACGCGAGACCCTGTGTCTGGACCCCCACCACGTGGGTCAGGACGAAAACGACGAGGGCCATGGCGATCGTCATGTTCAGGCTCGAGGTGGGAGAGACGAAGCCGGGAACCAGTCCGAGGAGGTTCGAAACGAGGATGAAGAGCCCCAGTGTGGCGATCAGGGGAAAGAACTTCTTCCCTTTTTCACCCATCGTGTCGATGAGCAGGGATTCGAGGGCCCCCACGATGACCTCCATCACGTTCTGGAAACGGCCCGGGTAAACCCCCAGGCCACGGGTGGCCAGAAATCCGCAGAGGGCAAGGAGGACCATGATCAGCCACGTGTGTGTGACATGGTCGGCTACGCCGGGAATGTGAACAAACAGGAATTCGCCGTGCATGCTCTATACAACCTCCTCAACGCGATTTTTTTTTGAGAATACCAGGACCGCCGTCAGCACGATGTTCATGACCACGACCGAGAGCCCGACGAGAAGGCCGATGATATCCACAATGGATTGACTGATCAGGATGTACAGCACCACCGCCGTGACGGCCAGGCGCAGGTAGTACTTCAGCAGGAGGGCGGATTTCGCTTTCCCGGAAAGATTGGAGAAGATCCTTCGCAGGTCGCGGTCCAGCCAGTGGAAATTGACGATGCTGATGAAGCCGCCCAGGAGGATGCCGTAGGTGAAGGGAGCGGACAGCAGCAGGGAGCTGGCGAGGAGACAAACAGCCAGTACGGCCCAGTTGGTGACTTCAAGTCTTGCCTGGAGAGGGTCTTTTTCGATGCGGTTCACTTTTTATACACCGGATGACGGGTTCCTCATCCGTCGCGCTTTTCTGGATCATCTGGTAGATGTTCCGGAATCCGACGATCACCCCGATCGCCAGAAACAGGAACATGAAGTAGTGATGACCCGTTTCGAGTTTCCGGTCCAGCCAGGCGCCGAAGTAGAGCCCGCCGAAGATGGTCAGCACCATGGCGATGCCGATGGTGCTGGCGTATGCCAACTGGACCAGGGACTGCCTGTCTGAATTGTCCAATTTCATTGCGCCGCCTATCATGACGACCGGGGATTGTCAACGAAAAAAAGGTCGTTGAATTGCCTTGTTTTTACAAGGAGATGCATGGCAAAAAATGGAGCCTGGGAGGGGCCTCCGGCCGCTCGTTTCGCCTTGCCTGCTCGGTTGCTGTATGATATTGACGTGTTCAAGTCAACGCTTGTCGAACAAGTCGGACATCCGGCGGTTCACCGGGGTCCGCGCCGGGAGGTTATCCAGGATGACTCTGCTCATTGGCGGCGCTGTCGCGACGGTACTCGGTCTTATCGGGATCATGTTCTGGGGGCACCAGTTCCTGGTCATCGTCCAGGGTGGGTTGCCGATTGCCATGATCATGGGGGGGATCCTCGCCATGTACGTGGGTTTCGACGACATCCAGGACAAGCTCCGGGAAGACCGCAGCAAGCAGGAGGAGAAGCTGGACAAGGCCCGCGATGAAATAGAAGCGGCCAGGGCGAAGGCGGAGCAATACAAGGAGGAGGTCGAGCGGCTGCGCCGCGAGGTCAGCCAGCGGAATCAATCCGGTCAAAATAATGCTTGACAGCAAAACGCCATTCTCATAGGAGTGAAAGCCAATTTCTCATGGAAATCGAGGTTTCCACAGTGATAGCGAACACCGCATCCGCTGCATCCTTGAACATCCTTCTGACTCATCTCTATATGTATTGATGCCTGCTTACCGCCCGCCGGCGGGAAAGCAGGCTATCCCCCAGACGTTTCGCAAGCCCCCTGATCCCAAACCCGTTCGACCCCCTTCGGGGAAGCGTGATTGCATGATGTTTTACGACATTCAGGCCCGCCGCTATTTTGCCTCCACCTGCTACGCCTACGGGCGGCCTGTCCGTCCGTTTGCCGAACGGGCAGGCAGGCCTTTCCCGGGAGAGGAGGCGGCGCGCGGCGGTTCCGCGCGGGACCGAAGCCGCCGCAGCGAGCAAGCGACAAACGGATTCATAAGATGAGAGGAGGAAGGAACATGAAAAGGATTTGCCGAAGCATTTTCGCCGTTATGGTTCTTGCCGGAATCTTCGGATATACCGCTGCCTGGGCGGGGCCGACCCAACTCACCTACAGCATTTTCTTCCCGCCGAACCACGGCCAGAAACTGGCCGCTGACGCCTGGACCAAGGAGATCGAGCGCCGGACCCAGGGCCAGGTCAAGATCCAGGTCTTCGCCGGCGGGTCGCTCACCCAGGCGGACCAGTGCTATGACGGGGTCCTCAAGGGCATTTCCGATCTCTGCATGTCCGCCTTCGCCTACACCCGCGGCCGGTTTCCGGTCATGGAGGCCCTGGACCTTCCCCTCGGCTACCCCAGCGGAGCCGTGGCGACCCGGGTGGCGAACGATTTTTACAACAAACTGCAACCCAAGGAACTGGGCCAGGTGAAAGTCCTCTACCTTCATGCCCACGGCCCGGGCCTCCTGCACACCGTGAAGCCCGTGAAGAACCTGGCGGACCTGAAAGGCAAGAAGATCCGCTCCACGGGCCTCAGTGCCAAGGTGATCTCCGCCCTGGGGGGCGTTCCGGTTGCCATGCCCCAGGGATCGACCTATGAATCCCTGCAGAAGGGGGTCGTGGAGGGAACCATCGGCCCCATCGAGGTCCTGAAGGGCTGGAAACAGGCCGAAGTCATCAAGAACACGACGGAGTGCCGGGACGTGGGATACACCACGGCCATGTTCGTGGTCATGAACCAGAAGAAGTGGAACGCCCTTCCGGCGGATGTCCGGAAGGTGTTCGAGGACGTGAGCGCCGAATGGATCGCTGTCCACGGCAAGGCCTGGGACGATCTCGACACGGAGGGGCGCACCTACAGCCTGAGCCTCGGCAACAAGATCATTCCCCTCTCCCGGGAGGAGAACAACCGCTGGAAAAAGGCCGTCGCACCCGTCATCGACGAGTATGTCAACACCGTCAGGGCGAGCGGGGTTTCCGGAAAGAAGGCCGTCCAGGAGGCGCAGGACCTGATCCGGAAATCGAGCCGGAAACCGAAGAAGTGAGAAGCGCCGGACGGAATGGTCCGGCATGATTCCACCGGGCGGCCTTTCGGCGGCCGCCCGGGGAAGGATCCCGCGGGTTTCACGCGGGAGTCGAAGGAGAAGGCATGAACTGGTCCAGGAGTTTCCGGAGGATCACCCTATACGCCAGCCATGTGGCCGGAGCGGCGATCGTGGCGATGATGCTCCTGACCTCCGCGGACGTCCTCCTCCGTCTCTTCCGGTATCCGATTCCCGGGACCTATGAAATCATCGGGTTCCTGGGAACGGTTGTGACGGCCTTCGCCTTGGGCCAGACGTCCGTGGAAAAGGGGCACATCGCCGTGGAGTTCCTCAGCTCCCGTCTTCCGCTCAAGGGCCAGCTTTACCTGGATGGCCTGGAGGCCATGGCCGGCGCATCGCTGTTCGGGATTCTGGCCTGGCAGAGCGCCGTCTATGCGGAGGACTTGAGGAGGAGCGGGGAAGTGTCCCTCACCCTGGCCATGCCCATCCATCCGTTCGCCTGGGGCATTGCCGTCGGATGCGCCCTTCTCTGTGCCGTCCTGATGGTTGACTTCGCGCGGTTCTGCAGAAGGGCGGTGAGGCCATGAGTCCGGTCGCCGCCGGAATCGCCGGATTCGTCCTGCTCGTCCTGCTGATGTTTCTCAGGATCCCCGTCGGATTCACCATGGCGATCGTGGGGCTTGCCGGTTTCGGCGTCCTCGTGTCCTGGGAAGCGGCCCTCCATCTGTTGGCGCGGGACATATTCTCCGTCTTCAGTTCCTACAACCTCACGGTCATTCCGCTGTTCGTGCTCATGGGGCAGGTGGCCTTCCATTCCGGCATCAGCGGGCGCCTGTTCAACGCCGCCCACCTGTTTCTGGGGCATTTTCGGGGCGGGCTGGCCATCGCCACCATCGGCGCCTGCGCCGCCTTTTCCGCCATTTGCGGGTCCACCACCGCCACGGCGGCCACCATGTCCTCCGTGGCGCTCCCGGAGATGAAAAAGCGCGGGTACGACCCCACCCTGGCCACGGGTGTCGTGGCGGCCGGAGGGAGCCTGGGAATCCTGATCCCACCCAGCACGATCTTCATCATCTACGGGATCATGACAGAACAGTCCATCGGCAAGCTCTTCATGGCGGGCGTCCTGCCGGGGGTCCTGCTGTCGCTGCTCTTCGTGCTGGTGGTTGTCGTCTGGACCGCCGTCCGGCCGGATCTCTGCCAGAAGGAGGAGCGGGCGCCCCTGCGGGGTATGATCGCCTCCCTGGCTGGCGTGATCGAGACCTTTATCCTGTTTGTGCTGGTCATGGGCGGGCTGTTCGTCGGCATCTTCACCCCCACGGAAGCGGCCGCCATCGGCGCCCTGGGGACGATCCTCATCGCCGCGGCGGGGAAAAACATTCCGCTTCGGAAATTCATGTTGTCCCTGCAGGAAACCGCCCGGATCTCCTGCATGATCATGGTCATCGTGGCGGGAGCCACGGTCTTCGGCCACTTCCTGGCCGTGACGACCATTCCCATGGAGGTCGGCGGCTGGGTGGCGCGCCTGGCCCTTCCGCCGCCGCTGATCATCGGCCTCATCATCCTGACCTATCTGCTCCTGGGGTGCTTGATGGACTCCCTGGCCATGATCATGCTCACGATCCCCATCTTTTATCCCGTGGTGACCACCCTCGGTTACGACCCGGTGTGGTTCGGCGTCGTCATCGTCCTGGTCACCGGGATGGGGGTTATCACGCCGCCCGTGGGGATCAACGTCTACGTCGTGGCCGGCGTGGCCAAGGACGTACCGCTCCAGACCATTTTCCGGGGGGCGAGCCGATTCCTCCTGGCCCAGCTGATCATGGCCGTCCTGCTGATCCTCTTCCCCTCCCTTGCCCTCTGGTTGCCGGCCCTGATGGGGTAGAAACAAAAAAAGGAGGGGGATCCCGAGGTCGCCCCTTCCTTTTTTGCGCATTGCCATCCTGTCCGCCCGTTGCGGGCGGACAGGTGCCACTCCATTTCAGAACGTCTTCTTCTTGATCAGGCCCCGCTCGCGGCCGGCCTTCTCCAACTCCTCCCGGAACTTCGGGTGGGCGATGGCGATCAGGGCTTCCGCCCGTTCCGGCTCCGTCCGGCCGTAGAGGTCCGCCACCCCGTACTCGGTGACGATGTAGCCGGCATAATGGCGCGGCACTGTGACCCGGGCGCCCCAGGAGATGTAGGGGACGATGCGGGAGACCGTGTCGTTCAGGGTCGTCGAGGGCACCAGGTTGATGGCCCGGCCGCCCTTGGACCAGAAGGCGCCGATGACGAAGTCCAACTGGCCCCCTGTCCCCGTCCGCATCAGGTTCCCCACGGACTCGGAGACGATCTGCCCCGTCAGGTCCACCTCGATAGAGCCGTTGATGGCCACGACATTGTCCTCCTGGGCGAGGACCGGGATGGCGTTTGCGTAGAGTGTCGGTCGCCACTCCGTCATGGGGTTGTTCCCCAGGAAGTCATAGAGCTCCTTGTCTCCCATCGTGAAAGCCAGGAGGATCTTGCCGGGATTCACCTTCTTGTATTTGCAGGTGACCACGCCCTTTTCCACGAGCCGGTGGCTCCCCGCCGGGGCCATCTCCGTGTGGATCCCCAGGTCCTTGAGACCCGAGTGCTCCAGGAGTTTGCTGATCATGGCCGGAACGGCGCCGATGCCCACCTGGATGCAGTCCCGGTCATGGAGCAGTTTCACGACGTTCTCCGCCATCTTGGTCTCGATGTCCGACGCCGGGGGGGTTGGGACGGCGGGAATCGGGCTCGCAATTTCCACGAAGGCGGTGAAGCGGGAGACGGGGAAGCTCGTCTGCCCGTAGGTCCGGGGCATGTTCTCGTTCACCTCGGCGATGAGCCAGTCGCACTGGTCCATGATGTGTTCCGTGTAGAACGTGTCGAGCCCCAGGTTCACGTAGCCGTGCTCGTCCGGGGGGGTCACCTGCATGACCATCCCCGTGCGGCGCGGGAAGGTCCGCTGGCGGTGGGCGCTCTTGATGGAGATGTCCGAGCTCTGGGCGGGCCAGAAGTTGGACCATTCCGTCTTGGCGAGTTCCTGGAGGTGCGGGGTGCTGTAAAAGCCGAAGACCAGCTTGAAGGCGTCCCGGTACTCGGGCTTGAAGATCTTGTAGGGCCGGAGGACGAGGGCGTGACAGTACTCCACGTCCTTGAGTTCGTCCTTGCGGTCTGCGATGGCGTCCATGATCGGCATGGACGGCTGTCCCAGGCACAAGGGGGTCCAGAACCGGTCACCCGATTTGACAATTTTCGCCGCTTCCTGCGCCGACATCAACCTGCTGTTGTAGATATCCTTCCAACTCATGCGATCCCTCCTTATATCCATTTTGACGTTGTATGGACTGGTCGACACTGGTTGACTGGACGTTTTCCCCCATTAGTCGAACCCTTGAGGATCTTCGGCGCTTCCCCACCTCCTTCCCGGGATGATTGATGTCAGACGATTTGGATATCCTGGAACGGCTCTGTCGAAATGCGAACCACAATAAGCAATTATAAATTCCATAGCACAAAATATCGCCGGCTGTCCAATCACAACCCGTGAACGAGGTTTGCACGGAACGCTTCCCTTCGGGGCGGATTTGTATTACGGAGGGTCACTTCATTTTTCATCCCAGCGGAGGAACGCCATGCACTGCTTCTTCAATCCCCGGGGCGTCGCCGTCGTCGGCGCCACCCCGAACCCCGCCAAGGGGGGCAACGCCATCCTGAAAAACCTGATCACGGGCTTCCGGGGCACCATCTGCCCCGTCAACCCCCGCTACCGGGAAATCGAAGGAATCCCCTGCATCCCCTCGCTCCGGGATGTTCCCGACTCCGTCGACCTGGCGATCCTGTTCGTACCGGCCCCGCAGGTCCTGACGACCCTGGAGGAATGCGCCGGGCGGGGGAGGATCCGGGGGGCCATCGTTGAGTCGGGGGGATTCGCGGAAACGGGCCCGGAGGGACGGGCGCTCCAGGACCGAATGGTCGCCCTGGCCCGGGACGCCGGGATTCGGGTCTGGGGCCCCAACTGCATGGGTCTCGTCGACGCCGTCCGCAGGCACGCCTTTTCCTTCATGGACCCGAACGCCCTCCTGCGGGGATTCATCCCGGGGGACGTTTCCCTGGTGGTCCAGAGCGGTCTCCTGTCGGCGGGATTCCTCGTCGACCTCATGACCCACGGGGTCATGGGGATCAGCAAGGCCTGCTCCATCGGCAACAAGGCGGACGTGGACGAGAACGACCTGCTGGAATACCTGGCGGGAGACCCGGATACGAAGGTCGTCGGCCTGTATCTCGAATCCTTCCGCAACGGCCGCCGCTTCCTGGACCTGTGCCGCTCCTGTCCCAAGCCCGTGGTGGTCCTGAAGGGCGGCCGCAGCAGCCGGGGCGCCCGGGCCGCCATGAGCCACACGGCGTCGCTCGCGGGGAATCATGCCGTGATCGCCGGGGCGCTGGCGCAGGCCGGCGTGACGGAGGCCCACGATTTCAAGCAGATGATGGACCTCTGCCGCTCCCTGGCCGTCGCGCCGCAGCGCGCCGCGGGAAAGGGCGGGATCGCGGTGCTCACCTTCAGCGGCGGGGCCGGGATCATGGCGGCGGACTTCATGGAGGACCTGGGGCTTGGGGTGGCCGACCTCTCCCCGGGCACGGTCGAGACCCTGCAGGGGCTCTTCCCTCCCTGGATGCCCGTCGCGAACCCCGTGGATGTCTGGCCCGCCATGGAGAAGAACATGGGGACCGGCATCGACGTCTACGGCACCGCCCTCCGGTCTGTCCTGGCCGACCCGGCGGTGGACGGCGTGCTTCTCCTCGCCTTCGTGGGCAACTTCCGAATTTCCATGGACCTGGACGACCTGGCGGCCCGGTCGCGGGAGGCGGGGAAGCCCGTTTACCTCTGGCTCCTGGGCACCCGCGACCGCGTCTTCGAGTTCCAGGAGAAGGCCCGCAGCCTCGGGGTTCCCGCGTTCCAGGAGTTGTACCGGGCCGTGGAGTGCCTTGCCGCCGCCTTGCGGGGTCGCCCGGCGGCCGCGACGATCGCCCCGAAGGGCGCCGCCCCGGCGCCGGGTGACGTTTCCCCGGAGGCCGCGGACCTCCTGCGGGCCGGTCCGGGTCCCCTGGACGAGGAGCAGTCCAAACGAATCCTCCGCTCCCGGGGGATTCCCGTCGTGGAGGAGGCGAGGGTGGCGAGCGAGGAGGAGGGCCTGCGGGAAGCGGATCGGATCGGCTACCCCGTTGTCCTGAAGGGGCTGAAGCCCGGACTGGTCCACAAGAGCGAGGCCGGCCTGGTACACCTGCACATCGCCGGTCCCGGGCAACTGCGGGAGTCGTATCGGGCCATTCAGGAGAGGCTGGCCGGGGAGGGGGAGGTCCTCGTCCAGAAGCAGGTCCGGGGCGGCGTGGAGTTGATCGCCGGGATGATCCGGGACCCCCAGTTCGGCCCGTGTGTGCTCATCGGTCTCGGCGGGACCCTCACGGAGGTCCTGCGGGACACGGCCTTCGCGGTGGCGCCGCTGTCGGAGGCGGAAGCCCTGTGCCTGATCGGCCGGATCCGGGGGCAGGTGCTTCTGGACGGTTTCCGGGGCGCTCCGGCAGTTGATCGGAAGCGGCTGGCAAAGGTCCTCGTGGCGCTGGGCGACCTGGGGCTGTCGGTTCCCCGGATCCGGGAGATCGACGTCAACCCGCTGTTGGTCTCGGAAGACGGTCTCTCTGCCGTGGACGCCACGATCGTCCTGGAATGAGAGGGATGAGGGCCATTGAGGCCGGTGTGTCTCCCGTGCGGCCCCTGGAGACACACCGGCATTTCCTCCTCACTGCATCTTCTCGATGTCCCGGTCCTTGCCGACGACGATCAGGGCCTCGCCGTCCTTGAGCACGTATCCCGCCGGGGGGACCATGGTGATCCGGTCCGTCAGGACGTCCCGGACGGCGATGACCTCGATGTGAAAACGGCTCCGGAGCTGCAGTTCGCCGATGGATTTCCCCAGGAAACCCGCCGGGGGCGCCATCTCGAAGATCATGTAGTCGTCGGAGAGGGGAAGGAAGTCCAGCACGTTGGGGGAGCGGAGGCTCTTGGCCAGCTTGGCGGCCACATCCTTTTCCGGGATGATCACCTCCGTGGCGCCCACGCGCTCCAGGATGAGCTTGTGGTCCTCGCTGGGAGCCTTGACGATGATGGTCTTCACGTTCAACTGCCGGAGGTGCAGGGTGATCAGGGTGCTGGCCGCCAGGTCCTCCCCGAAGGAGATGATCACCAGGTCGTCCTCCTGGATCCCGATCAGGTCCATGATTTCCCTGTCCGTCCCGTCGGCCAGGATGGCCTTCGTGGTGTAGTCGCGGATTCGCTGGACGGCGTCCTTGTTCTTGTCGACGGCAATGACCTCGAAGCCGCTCTCGAAAAGATCCTTGGCGATGTTGAAGCCGAAAATGCCCAGTCCAATTACGATGACCCGCTTCATTCAGACACCTCCCTATCCAACCATCACGGATTCTTCCGCGTAGACGATCTGCCGCTTCGTCGTGCTCCAGGAGAACGCCAAGGTGAGGGGGCCCACCCGGCCCGCGAACATCATCAGGACAATAGCCAGTTTCTGCAAATCGCTCAAGTCGGGCGTGATGCCCATGGAGAGCCCCACGGTGCCGAAGGCGGAGACGGCCTCAAACAGGTACTGGACGAAGAGGTGGCGCGTCAGGGTCGGGTCCTGTCCCGGGAGGGAGCCCACCAGGAGGAGAATGGAGGTGACCAGGCACACCGAGAAGGCCGAGGCGAAGATGATCAGGATGGTCTTGGTCAGGATGTCCCTCGGCACGGTGCGGTTGTAGATGGTGATCTCCTCGAGGCCCTTCATGCGGTTCCAGATCATGAGCATCAGCAGGGCGAAGCTGGTGGTCTTGACGCCCCCGCCGGTCGATCCCGGGGAGGCGCCGATGAACATCAGGATCACCACGATGAGAATCGTCCCGTTCGTCAACCGCCCGATGTCCACCGTGTTGAAGCCGGCGGTCCGGGCCGTGACGGACTGAAAGAAAGAGACCAGGACCTGCTCGCCCGCCGGCATGTCCCGCAGGATGTGGTTCACCTCGAAGAGGTAGAAGAAGGCGGCCCCCGCTACGATCAGGATGGACGTCACGAGGAGAACGAGCCGCGTGTGGATCGACAGCCGCGGCTGGTGCCCGCGGAGTTTCCGGAAGATCTCGTACTGGACGATGAAGCCGATCCCGCCCAGGACGATGAGCCCCATGACGGTCAGGTTCACCAGTCCGTCTCCGCGGTACCGGACCAGGCTGTCGGAGAAGAGGGTGTAGCCGCAGTTGTTGAAGGCCGAGACGGCGTGATACACCGCCATGTAAAACGCCCGGCCGGCCGGAAACTCCTGGACGAACCGCAGGAACAGCAGGGCCGTCCCCGCGCCCTCGATGACGAGTGTGTACAGAAGGACCCACTTCACGATCGTCATGAAATCCCGGCGGGGTGTGTGGAGAAAGGTGGACTGGATGATCTCCCGCCCCTTGAAGGGGACCCCCAGTCCTGCAATCCCCAGCAGGACCGTGGAAAACGTGATGATCCCGAGCCCGCCGAGCTGGAACAGCAGGAGTGTCACCACCTGCCCGGTGAGGGAAAGGTCCCGGCCGATGTCGACGGTGGCCAGCCCCGTGACGCAGACGGCGGAGGCGGACAGGAACAGGGCGTCGACGAAGGAGAGGGGTTCCCGGGAGGCGGAAACCGGAAGCCACAGCAGGATGGCTCCCGCCAGAATCAGCAGGGCGAAGCTCAGGATGAAGAGCCTTGCGGATGACAGCAGCCTGGAGAGGAAGAGGGCCGGCTGGAAACGCATGGGGGCGACGCCCTCCGGAGTCAGGAATCCGTCTGATGTTCGCCCTGCTTCTCACCCCGAAAGGACAGGATGACCAGGAGGACGGCACCCACCGTGATGGCCGAATCGGCCACGTTGAAAGCCGGCCAGTGCAGCGAACCGACATAGACATCCAGGAAATCGACCACTTCCCCGAAGCGGATCCGGTCTGCCAGATTGCCGATGGCGCCGGACAGGATCAGGGCCAGGGGGATTCTCCCGGAAGCGTGGACGAAACGGGCCCGGGTGAGGGAGTACAGGATCAGGCCGACAGCCAGGAGGGTCACGGCGATGAAGAACGCGCGGCGGAACAGGGGCGACGCGTCGGCCAGGAAGCCGAAGGCCGCCCCCGGGTTGCGCACGTAGGTGATGCTGAAGAAGCCGGGGATGACC
>JBFYXW010000140.1:0-8700 GCA_041310335.1 Syntrophaceae bacterium
CGGACCACCTACGTCAGCCCGTCCATCGAGAAGCTCCTCGGGTTCACCCCCGAGGAGCGGATTCACCAGGACATAACCCAGCAGTTGACCCCTGCCTCGCTGGCCGCCGTCCAGGCCATGGTGGAGGAGGAACTCGAGCGGGAGCGGACGGGCGCAGATCCAGACCGGTGCGTCACCCTGGAGGTGGAGTACCTGCACAAGGACGGCTCGGCGGTCTGGGCTGAAAACATCGTCAGTGCCATCCGCGACGAGCATGGGGTCGTGATCGGTGCCCTCGGCGTGTCGCGGGACATCTCCGAACGCAAGCGGGCGGAGGCAGCGCTCAAGGAAAGCGAGGAGCGTTTCCGCGCCCTCAGCGAAAACGCCCCCGACATCATTTACACGATGGACCTGAAGGGGGCGATCACCTATGCGAACCCCTCCTGGACGAGGATCCTGGGCCATGAGCCGGGAGAGATCCTGGGGCGATACTTCATCGAGTTTGCCAGGGAGGAGGACAAGGGGACCTACAAGAAGCTCTTCAAGACCATCCGCGACGGCGGGAAAGCCGTCACGGATCACACGGGAGTCATGGTGGCCAGGCACGGGTCGGAGCGACTGTTCAACATGAACAGCTCCTTCAACCGGGATTCGGAAGGCCGCATAATCGGAGTCGTGGGTACCATGAAGGACATCACGGAACAGCGGGAGATGGAGAGAAAACTCAACCACGCCCAGAAGATGGAAGCCATCGGCACCCTTGCCGGCGGGATCGCCCACGACTTTAACAACCTGCTCATGGGAATCCAGGGTTATGCCTCCCTGACGCTTTTGGACCTGGACCCCTCCCATCCCTTTTACGAAAGGCTCAAGCGGATCGAGGAGCAGGTCCAGAGCGGGACGGATCTGACGAGGCAGTTGCTGGGCTTCGCCCATGGCGGGCGGTATGAGTCGAAGCCAACCGATATGAACGAAATCATTTACAAAAGCTCCGGCATGTTCGGCAGGACCAAGAAGGAGATCTCCATCCACCGGAAATACGGGGAGGACCTCTGGAGCGTGGAGGTCGACCGGGGCCAGATGGACCAGGTTTTCATGAACCTGTATGTGAACGCCTGGCAGGCCATGCCGGCGGGCGGTGAAATCTACCTGGAAACGGCAAACGTCGTTCTGGATGAGGCAACCGCGCGGGCCCACTCCGTTCCGACGGGAAGGTATGTGAAAATCACCGTCACCGACACGGGCATGGGCATGGACGAGAAGACCAAAGAGCGGATCTTCGATCCGTTCTTCACGACGAAGGCCATGGGGAGGGGAACGGGGCTGGGGCTGGCGATGGTTTACGGCATCGTCAAGGGGCACGGGGGGATGATCGACGTGGACAGCGAGCGCGGACGGGGAACTTCGTTTACCCTGTATCTTCCGGCCTCGGACAGGGAAGTGGCGAAGGAGATGACGGAAACGAGAACGACCGTGAAGGGCAGCGAGACGATTCTCCTGGTGGACGACGAGCCGGTTGTTGCGGAGGTGACCCGGGAACTCCTGATGTCGCTGGGATACCGGGTTTACGTGGCCGGGAGCGGACAGGAGGCGATCGCCGTGTATCTGGAAAAAAGAAACAAAATCGACCTGGTGATCCTGGACATGGTCATG
The DNA here is from genome assembly GCA_041310335.1 of Syntrophaceae bacterium. Taxonomy (GTDB): domain Bacteria; phylum Desulfobacterota; class Syntrophia; order Syntrophales; family PHBD01; genus PHBD01. The sequence continues at coordinate 1,633 of JBFYXW010000140.1, forward strand.
CCGGGAATGTCGGGAGGAGAGACCTTCGACCGTCTCAGGGAAATCGAGCCCGGGGTCCGGGTGCTGCTGTCCAGCGGGTACAGCATCAACGGGGAAGCCAAGACCATCATGGACCGCGGCTGCCGGGGCTTCCTCCAGAAACCTTTTTACCTGGAGACGCTTTCCCTCAAGATCCGGGAAGTACTGGCGTGAGGTGCTTCGCCGGGAAGTTCAACGCCACGCCAGCCGGTTCAGGAAGGTCTCCACGCCGGCAAACACGGGACGGGTGATCTCCCCCCGGACGATGCCGTGCCGGTGGAACGGGACATCGACGTACATCTTCTCGGCGGACCCGATCCGTTCGTAGATTCTCCGGCCACTCGATCCCGACACCTTGGGGTCCTTGTCCGCCTGGACGACCAGGGCGGGAATCGACAGGGAGGGCAGGGCCCCGTACACGGTCCTCATCAGGGCCCGGACCTGGACGATGCTCCGCACGGGACAGCGGTGGTAGTTGATGTGCGGGTTGTCGGGATCGTTGGCGACAAAATCCCTGCGCAGGCGCTTTACGCCCGCGGAGCGGAGAAGCGAATTCCAGCGCTCGACGGGTTCCGAAAAAGAGGATTTGACGCTTTTGAACCGCAGGGGCGCGCTGACGGCGATCACCGCCTTGAACGCCCCGGGCTTTGCAAGGGCCTGGTGCAGAGCCAACCCGGCACCGGTCGAGAAGCCGGCCACGACAATCTCTTCGCAGCACGCTTCCAGGATGGCATGCCCGCGGTTCACAGAATCGGTCCAGTCGCCGTGGCTACGCCGGGCCAGGTCCACCGCGGAGGTTCCGTGCCCCGCCAGCCTGGGCGCATAGACCGTATATCCCCGGGAATGCAGGAAATCCGCCCATTCACGAACCTCTTCCGGCGCGGCCATGAGCCCGTGGATCAAAAGAACTCCCCGCTTCGCCCCCGTTCGGTGCAGCAGGTACGGCTCCCCGATCCGGCGGGGCTTGGTTTCCCCCTCCAGGAAGTGTTCGCGATAATCCCGCTCAAACAGCAGGGTTTCCCGGTCCAGGAGGCGTTTGCAGTCGGCGGATACGGACATGACGGTGAGAAAACAATGGGGTGAGGGATGACCGGATGATCCGGAACGGCTCATCGCATCAGACGACCTTGTCGAAATAGACGCTGTAAATCATTCCGTAGTGAAACCCGCCCCCGATCAGCACCATGATGTGAAAGAGTTCGTGGAAGCTGAAGACCCCGGGAACCAGCTTCGGCCGTTTCGTCGCGTAGATCAGGCCGCCGAGGGTGAAGAACAGGCCGCCGGCGAACATCAGGATTCCCTGCAGGAGGCTCATCTGCGCCAGCATCTGCTTCAGCGGAATGACGGCGATCCAGCCCATGGTGAGGTAAATGACGGCGTAGAGAATCCGGGGGGCCCGCGGGAAAAAGATTTGCGAGAAGAGCCCGAAGATCACGAGTCCCCATTGGATGGCCATCATGGACCAGCGCCAGGGGCCGTCCAGGTAGATGTAGCAGATGGGGGTGTATGTGCCGGCGATCATGCAGAAGATGGCGAAGCGGTCCATCTTTCGCCAGAAGGAAAGCTCGTTTTCTTCTTTCTTGAAGGCGTGGTACAGTGAGCTGGCCGCGAAGAGAAAGACGACCGACAGCCCGTAGATCAGGGCGGTGACGAGCGCCGACGTCGAATAGCTGGCCACCAGCGCCAGGAACACGGTGCCGACGACCGCCGCGACGACGCCCACCAGGTGTGAATAAAAATTGAAATATTCCTGGGTCTTGATCGCCATGGTCCCTTCCTTTTCCTGTAAGCGGTGTGCGTATCGGCCGGGGGAGCGGGCCCTGTGCAAAGGCCGTATCCGGAAACGTGAGTCGCGTTGCCTGGTTCGGATTCCATAGCATGAGGCAGAGAAAAATGACAAAGGGAAACTTGCTCGCCCTCCGCCGGCTGATCTCGCTCGCACTCCTGTTCTGCCTCCTCGTCGCCTCGTGCGCCTCCGGTCCGGAGGTGCTTTCCGGATCGCTTTCATCCCCGACACGGTGCATACCCGCCTTTCCCGACCGGGACGGATGGTACGGTGGCGACGGGGCGTACTCGATCCGACTGGACGACCGGCGCGTCCTGTGGCTGTTCGGGGACACCTTCGTGGCGAAGCAGGAGGGCCGGCGGGACCGGAGGGGGATGAAGGTGGTCCTGGGGACGACCCTGGCGATTTCCACCTGCACCGCCGAGTCCGGGTTCCGGATCCGCTATTTCCTGAAAAGGAAAAACGGAGAATTCGTCTCGTCCTTCGGCAATGGAGAATGGCTGTGGCCTCAGGACCCCTTTCTCGCGGGAGGCACGCTGTATGTCCCCCTCGTTTCCATCCAGTCCAGGCCGGAGATGGAGGGGCCCTTCAAGTTCGAGGTCGCGGGACACAAAATCGCCCGGATCCGGGATTTCTCGGGTCCGGACCCGAACCGCTGGACCCACGACCTCCTGGACCTGACCCCGGGGGTGCTGCCGGGTATCAAGGCCTTCGCCGCCACCTCCGCCGTCTTCCGGGACCACGTGTATTTTTACCCGCTCTACGGTCTGGATGCGGGCGAAGTGGTGGTCCTGGGGAACATCCTGGCCCGCATTCCCGTGGACCGGCTCGACGATCCGGCCCGGGCCGTCGAGTATTGGACCCGGGCCGGCCGTTGGGAAAAGGATCCGGACCCCGCAAACGTCAAGGTGGTTCTCGACGCCGCCGCATCGGAGATGAGCGTGCGGCACCACCCGGAGATCGGCAAATGGGTCGCCGTGCACCTGTCCCTCCAAAACAGGGGCGACCGGATGCTCTACCAGACGGCGGAAGCGCCGGAGGGCCCCTGGAGCGACCCCGTGATCCTGCTCGGTCCCATCCCCGAGGTCGACCGCAAGAGCCCCCTCTACGACCAGAACAACTTCTGCTATGCCGGCAAGGAACAGCGGGAATTCACCCGGGGAGACAACCTGATCGTCACATATGTGTGCAATTCTTTTCAGGATTATGAAAGCGACGCCAGTTTCATCCGCAACAACCTGTTTCTCTACCGTCCTGTTGTGAACCAGGTGCGGCGAACGAACCCGCCCGTCCGGGCAGGCCCGGACGGATCGCATCGCGGAACCGGACCTCATCCCTGACCCGAAAGGAGGATGCACCGTGAAAAAAATCATCTGGATGCTTGTGATGCTCTGGGCGACGGGTTTCGCCTGTCCCGCCGGGGCGGGGCTCCTCGACGACATCCTCGAGCCGTTTTCCGCGGCGAAAGGCGGGGTCTCCCGGTCCGGTCCGGACGAGAGGACGGCCGTTTCCGGTCTGAAGGAGGCCCTGTCCATCGGCACGAAAAACGCCGTGAAAGCGGTGTCCGGAAAGGACGGCTACTTCGGCAACAGGATGGTGAAGATCCTGCTTCCCGAAAATATCCAGATGGTTGCCGACGCGGCGGCCAGGCTGGGATTCCAGAAAGAGGTGGATCGTTTCATCCTCAGCATGAACCGCGCGGCCGAGGCGGCGGCGCCGGCGGCGACGGACCTGTTCGTGGACAGCATCCGGCGCATGTCCTTCGACGATGCCCGGAAGATTCTCCAGGGAGGAGACACGGCGGCCACCGATTTCTTCAAGGACAAGACTTCGAAGCAGCTCTACGACGCCTTCAAGCCCGTCGTTTCGTCCAGCATGAACAGGGTGGGCGTGGCGAAGGCTTACAAGGACATGGTGGCGCCCTACGAAGCCCTCCCCCTGGCGTCCAAACAGTCCCTGGATCTGGACCACTACGTGACGAGCAAGGCGCTGGACGGCCTCTTCGTCATGGTGGGGGAGGAGGAGAAGAAGATCCGGACCGACCCGGCGGCGAGGGTGACGGACATCCTGAAGACCGTCTTCGGGAAGTAGGGGCTTGTTGTCTCAATAACACGGTCGTGGGGAGGCTTTCGACGGATCCGGGAATCCCGCGAAATGAAAGAATTCGGTCAAGGAAAGGGGAAACGCATGGGGCAGGCGATTTTTCAGGAAGAGCACGAGATTTTCCGGGACACCTTCAAGAAGTTCCTGGCGAAGGAAGTGATTCCGCACTTGGAGGAATGGGAGGAAGATGGCATCGTCCCCAAGGCGGCGTGGAGGAAGATGGGCGAGAACGGCTTTCTCTGCCCCTGGCTCGAGGAGGAGTACGGCGGCGCCGGCGGCGGGTTCGAATACTCCGTCATCGTCAACGAGGAGCTGTCCTACATCGGCGCCCACGGCCTCCTGGCGGGGCTCCACAGCGACATCATCGTCCCCTACATCCACACCTTCGGCAGCGAGGAGCAGAAGAAAAAATGGCTCCCCGGCTGCGCCTCCGGCGACATCATCACCGCCGTCGCGATGACCGAGCCGGGCACGGGCTCGGACCTGGCGGCGATTCGCACCACCGCCGTCCGGGACGGGGACCAATACGTCATCAACGGGGCGAAGACCTTCATCTCCATCGGGATCCACTCGGACCTCGTCATCGTGGCGGCCAAGACGGATCCGAAGGCCAGCCCCGCCTTCAAGGGCATCAGCCTGATCTGCGTGGAGGACGGGACCCCCGGCTTCACCCGGGGCCGGAAACTGAAAAAGATGGGCTTCCACAGCCAGGACACGGCGGAGCTGAACTTCGAGGACTGCCGCGTCCCCGTCTCGAACATCCTGGGAGCGGAAGGGCAGGGGTTCTACTACCTGATGCAGAAACTCCAGGGAGAGCGGCTGGTGGTGAGCATCATGGCCCAGGCCATGGCCGAGGCGATGCTGGACATGACGGTCAAGTACTGCAAGGAGCGGACGATCTTCGGGAAGCCCGTCGGCTCGTTCCAGCACAACACCTTCAAGATCGTGGAGATGGCCACGGAGATCGAGATCGGCCGGACCTTCCTGAACTCCCTGATCGCCGACTACATCGCGAAGAAGGACATCGTGAAGCAGGTCTCCATGGCCAAGTACTGGATCTCGGAGATGGCCAACCGGGTGGCCTACGACTGCGTCCAGCTCCACGGCGGATACGGCTACATGGAGGAATACCCCATCTGCCGCTTCGCCCGGGACGTGCGCGTCATCCCCATCTTCGCCGGAACGACGGAGGTCATGAAGGTGATCGTCGGTCGGATGATGGGACTGTAAGCACACGCCCCCTGCGGGTGTGAAAATTCATCTCTCCCACGCCGGGTGTTCCGGGAGAGTGCGAAACGGGGCACCCGGTCCAGGGAATGGCTGTGGATAAACCATAAAAGTGAATTGCCTAATATCGGCTGTTGAGGCTGAATATTTCTATTCGATGGTAATCAAATCAAGTGGGTATTTCGTAAAGACCTCCGCTTTTCCGGGTTTCACGCAGACGACGTATTCCAGAGCGAATACACCGCAATTGGTCTTGAAATCGTAAATGTGCGCACAGGGAACGATCATGACATTTTCCTCAAGGATATAGTCGTCGTCGTGGCAAAATGTCGGGGGCAGATGGCCTGTGCCGATACCGTGCCCGAGTGGAACGGATCCGAAATCCGGGTAGCCGCCCTCTGCAAGACGGCTGATATACCATTTCTCAATTTCCTTGGTACTCGCACCGGGAACAAACATCGTGTTCAATTCCTCTATGACCGGCCTGATAAAATCGACCATCTTCATGTAATCCTTTGACTGTTTCCCAAACGCAAGCGTCCGGAAGCTGTCCGTACGGTATTCATCCCAAACGGGATGCAGGTCGTAATAGATCCGGTCTCCGTTAACGAGAATCCTGTCGGTCGGCAGGTGATCGCCGTAGCCCATCTGGGATGTAAAGAGGCATTGATTCGGCGTGTAGTAATAGGAGGCGCCAAGCCTCCGCATTTCAAGCTCGGCATGGCCGATCAGTTCCGCCTCGGTAACTCCGACCCGCACGTTTTCAAGGATTTTGCTGGTGCCCGCATCGGCGATGCCGCAGGCGCGGCGAATCAGCGCCAACTCCTCTTCATCCTTTTTCATCATGACGTTGTTGATCATCTTTTCGCCGTCCACGAGAGTTGCGTCGGGCAGGCTTTTGGCAAGGTGGTCGTACATCAGGTATGCAATGGACGGCATTTCCACGGCAATCACCTTATTGTCGCATTCGCGCTCACGAAGGATCGTGACAACCGTGTCCAGAAAGCTGATGGGCTCGATGCCGGCATACGCGGGCATCCAGAAACGAATGTCCCTGATGTACCCCTCCGTCATGAGTCTTCCCATTTCCGCAAGCGAGACGAGGAGCGTGGGCTCTTCCTTTGCCCACACGAACAGGCAGTTCCCAAGGTTGAAGTCGTTGTGGAACGTTCCGGCGACATAGGAGTACTTTTGCTGATGCGTCAGGATCAACACATCGATTCCCTCTTTCTGCATCGCTTGCCTGACTTTTTCTGCATTCTTCGTGAAGAAAGAATAGTTCATTCTACAGTCTCCTCCATTTTATTAATTTTTCCTCTTTGGTCCGATTATTCATAAGATACTGCTGTTGACGGGTTGGAGTATAGGTGTCATGGGCATGCCCAATCAGGCGCGTCAGCCAACTGGAAATGTGCTATACGCCCCCTTTCTTGAACACATAAATCGCCCACCCCAGCGTTTCTCGTCCCCACCTCAGATACGCTGTCTTACTCTTGCGCACTCGCTTCAGCACAGTCTCCACATCCGGATCATCCCGATGATCACTCGCCCAGGTTTCCGCAGCATACCACTGCAACCCTTCATATCTATCCCAGTCATCCTGGCTGCTTACGAGTGTGTAGACCAACTCCAATCCGAGCTCTCGTCCGGCCTCTGCATTCTGATCATGTGTTCCGAGGTCGTTCCGTGCCATTTCGATCGCTTCCAAATACTCTCGTTCCTGTTCATGACTCCAGTACGGCTCTCCCACAACGATCCAACTTTCCGGGGCTGCCATCTTCTGCAGTGCTTTCAACGTCCCTCGATGCCCGCCAAAAATCCAGCTCGCACCGATGCAGGCCGCCAGATCAAAGCTCTGTGAGGTCTCCGGGACATACTCGGCCCCGTCCATCTCCAGGAAATGGAGCTGGGCATCCGGAACACGTTCCTGGTAG
>JBFYXW010000141.1:0-61510 GCA_041310335.1 Syntrophaceae bacterium
GACGCGATCGCCCCGGCGGTCTCCCGGTTCGCCGACCGGTACTTCCGGACCTGCACCATCGATCCCCTCTGGGCCCCTTTCCTCCGGGCCTGCGCCGGGCGTCCCGGCCTGGCCGTCGTCATCGCCACGGACCACTACGCCGAGGCGACAGACGCCATCCTCGGATCCCTGGCGGGTTTTTCGCTTCCGGCCGACTCCTTCGCCGGGACCGGGACGCCCCCGTCTCCGTCGCCGGGGGCCATCCGGGTGGCCAATTCGGCAGACCTGGGCGTCGCCAAGGCGAGCCGGGAATTCTGGGAGAGCCTCCGTCTGGACCTGCAAAACCCGGTGCTGAAAGGGATCCTCCTGGTGGACGACTTCGGGGGCAACGAACCGGCGGGGGACGCCTACGGGGAGCCGGAACGGGTTCTCCGGCGGCGGGATGAGACCGTGACCCGCCTGGAGGAGGTGTTCCGGGCCCCCGTTTCGTGCCACGTCTTCGCGCTCGGGCCCGCAGCCACAAAAGCGGGTCCCGCGGACCCGGGAGCAGACCCCGCCGGACGGATCGCCGAGGCCCTGGGGGCGCTGGAGCGCTTCCTGGCGTCGTGACGGTACCCCCTCTTCAGGCCGACCGGTTCTCCGCCGGTCCCTCGACGGCCGGCTCCGGCACTTCCTCCCCGCGAAACGCCGCCTCCGCCTCCGCGAGAATCTCCCCCTCCAGGCCCCGGTACTTCGGGGAAAAGTGAAACAGGACCACGCGCTTGGCCCCCGCCCGCCGAGCCAGCCAACCGGCCTGGCGGGCCGTCAGGTGGCGCTTCCAGAAGGCCTTGTCCCGCTCGGCGTGGAGAAAGGTGGCCTCGATGAACAGGAGGTCCGCCCCGCCGGCGATGGCCTCGATGCGGCGGACGTTTTCCCCGGTGAAGGCGGCGTCGGTCACGTAGGAGATGACCATCCCCGGGGAAACCTTGACAGCCCGTTCGCGGAAGAGGCCCAGCGGCAGGATCCGCTCCGCCGTCCCCCCCTGCCCGTCCTTCCACCAGGCACGCACGGGTACATCGTCGGGGTCCCCGGCCAGGATCCGCTGTCTCAGGTCCATCAGCCACGGTCCCGTCGGCAGTTCCATCTCCTCCAGGACGTTCCGCTTGAAGTTGATCCGGTTCTTCTCCTCGAAGCGGAAGGCCAGGCAGGGAATCCCGTGATCCAGGAAATCCGCCCGCACTGAAAAAAGCCGCTCCTCCACGAGGAGTCCGTCGAAGCGGCCCGTCTCCTCCCCCCCCTCGGCCCGGAACCCGGTCCGGCACCGGTAGCGGCGGGTGGTCCGCTCCTCCGGGCCGATCTCCGTGGCGATGAGCACGAAGTCGGTCGCATAGTTTTCCACCAGGTTCCAGGTGTAGGCCTGGAGCTTGTTCTCGATCCGCAGGAGGAACCCGGGCGGGCCGTACAGGTGCAGGGGCAGTTCCCGCCCCAGGCGGACCCGGAGCAGGTGGTCGAACCCGATGAAATGGTCCATGTGGGCGTGGGAGACGAAGACGTGGCGGACCTTGAGGATATTCCGGGGGACGAGGTTCCGGAGGTCTCCCAGGTCGAAGAGGATCCCGTCGCGGCGGTACTTGCTGTCCAGGTAGACGGCGGGATCCTCGAAGGGATCGTTGACGGGAACGGCTCGGAACATGGCGCGGGAAGTCCTCCGGTTTCCTGCCATTCTAGGCAATTTCTTGCCTTCCTGTAAAGCATCCGGTAGATATGCCGGAAAATACCGGACCGGCGTCCGGGGGGGGGAAGAGGACCGAGGGGCATGGAAAAGGCGAAGCGGCAGGAGCGGCTGGAATCGGCGGAAGAGATCCGGTTCGCCGCCCTTTACCTGCAGGAACGGCTCATGCGGGGCGACGGGGCGGGTTTTCCGGAGGCCCGGCGGGAATACGGGCAGCTGGTGGAGCGGTTCCTCCGGGATCACCCCGACGCCATCACGGAGCGGCAGGGCCGGAACGCCCTGGAGGACCTGGAGTATTTTCTCGTCCTCGTCGAGGGGGCCATCCAGGCCTACCGGCGGGAATCTCCCTCCTGAGAAACCGGCTCGGCGCCGTTCCCCTTCTCCCCGAGATAGAGCCTCCGGACCTCCTCGTTGTCCAGGAGCCGCTCCCCCGTGTCCTCCATGCGGGTGACCCCCAGGTCCAGCACGTAGCCCCGGTGGGCGAAGGAGAGGGCCTTCCGGGCGTTCTGCTCCACGATGGCCAGGCCGATTCCGCCGCCGTTGATCTCCTCGAGGCGCTCGTAGATGTCCTCGATGATTTTCGGCGCCAGGCCGATGGAGGGCTCGTCCAGGAGGATGAGCCGCGGCCGCGTCATGACCGCCCGGGCCAGGGCCAGGATCTGCTTCTCCCCGCCGGAGAGGTTTCCCGCCTGCTGCCGCGCGCGCTCCCGCAGGATGGGATACTCCTCCAGGACCGCCTCCACCGCACTCCTGACGGCGGCCGCGCTGCCCAGGGAAACGCCGCCCATCTCCAGGTTCTCCAGGACCGACAGGGACGGAAACACGTTTCTCCCCTGGGGGATGTAGGCCATGCCGAGACGGACCTTGGCCTGTGGGTCGAGAGATCCGACCTCGGCCCCGGCAAAGCGCACGGAACCCCGCGCGGGTTTGAGGAGGCCGAAGATCGTCTTCAGGAGGGTCGATTTCCCGGATCCGTTGGGGCCGATGACGCAGACGATCTCCCCCTCCTCCACGCGGATGGACGTCCCGTGCAGAATCTCGATCTTCCCGTAGCCGGCAAAGACGCCGTCCACTTCCAGCAGGGCCGCCGGAAGGCTCTCCCCTTGCGACACGCTCATCCTCCGAGATAGGCCTCGATCACCTTCGGGTCCCGCTGGATCTCCGCGGGCGCACCCTCGGCGATCTTCTCCCCGTGGTCCAGGACGAAGATCCTCTCGCACAGTTCGACGACCACGTCCATGTTGTGCTCGATGATGAAAAACCGGGTCCCCGCCTCCTTCATCCGCACGATCGTGTCCATCATCGTCCGGATCATGGAGGGATTGATGCCCGCCGCCGGCTCGTCCAGCAGGATCCGTTTCGGTTCCGCCATGAAGGCCCGCCCCAGCTCCAGGAGCTTCTGCTGTCCGTAGGAGAGGTTCCCGGCGAACTCGTCCCGCAGGCGGGCGATTCCCAGGATCTCCAGCGTCTCCTCGGCCCGCTGCCGGTTCCGGGCCTCCTGCCTCCGGATCGAGGTCCGCCTCCAGGCGAGGGACCGGAGGGACTCGCCGTCCTGCCCGCGGGGGGCCAGGAGCAGGTTGTCCAGGGCGGTCATGCCCGGGAAGACCCGGGATAGCTGAAACGTGCGGATCAGCCCCAGGCGCGCCATCTCGTGGGGCAGGCGGCCGTCGATGCGGACGCCGTCGAAGAGGATCTGTCCCGCGTCGGGCCGGAGCAGGCCGGAGATCAGGTTGAAGAGGGTCGTCTTGCCGCTCCCGTTGGGCCCGATCAATCCCGCCACGGCGAGCCCCTGGAGGTTCAGGCTCACATCCGCCACGGCCCGGATGCCGCCGAAGGACTTGATGACGCCGCGCACCTCCAGCATCACTTGCCCCCCTTCTCCCGGATGAGGCCCCCCGGACGGAAGACCATCAGGACAACCAGCAGCGCCCCGAAGGCCATCTGCTGCATGGGCCCCAGGTACCGCGTCCACTCCGGCGGCAGCCGCAGGAACCGCAGGGATTCCTGGAGAAAGATGAGGGCGACGGCCCCCGCCACGGGACCCGGGCGGGTCCCCTTGCCGCCGAGGACCACGATGAGGAGCACCAGGATCGTCTCGTTGAGGGTGAAGTCCGACGGGCTGATGAAGGAGGTGTAATGGGCCCAGAGCACCCCCGCCAGCCCGGCGAAGACGGAGCCGAGGACGAAGGAGCGGGTCTTGAAGGCGAAGGCGTTCTTCCCGAGGATTTCCGCCGCCGTCTCGTCGTCCCGGACGGCCCGGAGGGCCCGGCCGAAGGGGCTCTCCGTCACGGCCCCCAGGATCAGGTAGGTCAGAAGGGCCGCCACCGACGCCAGGCCGAGGTATTCCGGGAGGCTCTCGAACCGGACGCTGAAGAACTCCGGCTTCGGGATCCCCGGGAGCCCCATGGGGCCCTTGGTGAGCCACACCTCGTTCTGGAAGACCAGGCGAAGGATTTCCCCGAAGCCCAGGGTGGCGATGCCGAAGTAGTCCCCCTGGAGTCGCAGGGCCGGGATGCTGAGGAGGAACCCCGTCAGGCCGGCGGCCGCCAGGGCCGCCGCCAGGGCCAAGGCAAAGGGAACCCCCGCCAGGCTGAGGAGGGCCGACGTGTACGCGCCGACGCCGAGAAAGGCCACGTGGCCGAAATTGAACAGGCCCGTGTAGCCCACCTCCAGGTTGAGGCTCATGGCGAAGATCGAGTAGATGGCGATGACGATGCACAGGTGGAGGAACAGATCCATCAGTCTTCCCTCCTGCCCGTTATCAGGTAAGGCCTGGTCAAAAGGATCCCCACCATGATCGCGAAGGCCACGGCATCCTTGTAGCCCGGCGAAATCACCAAGACGCTGAGGTTCTCCGCCAGGCCGATGAGGAGTCCTCCCATGAGCGCGCCCCAGATGTTGCCGACTCCGCCGATGAGGGTGGCGGCAAAGGCTTTGATCAGGTTGATGACCCCCATCTCGGGATGGAGGTTCGTGTCCAGGGCCAGGAGGATGCCCCCGACGCCGGCGAGAGCCGCCGAGACGATCCAGGCCGCCCGGATGGAAAGGCGGGCGTTGATCCCGACCACCCGGGCCAGGTCCAGGTTGTCCGAGACGGCCCGCATGGACTTGCCCAGGCTGGTCCGGAAGAAGAGCAGGTATACCCCAAACACGCAGACCACCGTCGCCGCGATGATGAGGATCTGCTGTGCCGTCAGGCTGACCCCGAAGAACGGGTAGCCCCGGGCGATCTCGAGGCCGTAGGTCCGCACCTCGGCGCCCCAGAAGAACTGGGCGGCATTGCGCAGGAGGAACGACAGCCCCATGGCGGCGATGAGGAGCGTCAGGCGGTCCGCCTTCCGGAGGGGCCGGAAGACGGCGAAGTCCATGACGATCCCCAGGCCGATGGTGCAGAGGATCGCCGGGGCGACGGCGACGACCAGCGGCAGGGAGAAGGGCTCCGAGACGAACAGGTAGAGGAAGTAGGCCCCCCACATGATCAGTTCGCCGTGGGCGAAGTTGACGAAGTTGAGGACCCCGTAGATCAGGGTCAGCCCCATGGCGAAGAGGGCGTAGATGCACCCCGCGAGGATGCCGTTGACGATGGATTGAAGGAGAATGTCCATGAGGTACTCAAAAAAAGCAGGTTCCGGCGCCCCCCGGGCTCCGGAACCTGTTCGTCCGCCTCTTTCCGCCTGTTGCGACCACAATGCCCGACGCGCCCGGAAAGCTCAGGCCTCAGGCCGTTGCAGTCCGCCGTTACTTCTTGTAGTCGACGATCTTTCCGTCCTTGACGGTCCAGATGCCCATGTCGGCGTTCTGCATCCCCCGCTTCGCGTCGAAGGTCTTGTCTCCCGTGACCCCCTTGTACCCCTTGGCCACGGCAGGCAGGGCCTTCCGGATGCCCTCGGCCGTGTAGCCGCCCTTCTCGATGGCCTTCGCGGCCAGGTACACCATGTCGTAGTTGTAGTCGCCGAAGATGGGGATCTTGTCGTCGCCGTATTTCTTCTTGTAGGCGTTCTTGAAGGCCTTGTACTGTTTCGTGTCCTGGGAAACGGAGGGATAGGTCCCGATGACGCCCTCGGCGGCCTTGCCGGCCAGTTCCACCATCTTCGGGGCCCGGGCGGCGGAGCCGCAGAGCCACTGGGTCTTGATGCTCATTTCATAGGCCTGCTTGAACTGGACGGCCCCCTCGTTGATGTAGGTCAGGTTGACGATGGCGCGGGGGTTGCCCTTGTTCGCCCGAAGGAGTTCCGTCCGGTAGTCCGTCTTCTTCTCGTCGAAGGGGATGATGTCCGTCACAACGCCGCCCATCTTCTGGAAGCTGTTCACGAATCCGTCCTTCAGATCCAGCCCCCAGTCGTTATTGACGTACATGACGGGCAGTTTCTTGTAGCCCATGTCAAAGGCCAGCTTGGCCAGCCGCTCCCCCTGCCTGGCGTTGGAGGGGATGATGCGGAAGATGTATTCCCCCGCCTGGGTCAGTTTCTCCGCCGTCCCCTGGGCGGAGATCATGACCACCTTGCTCTCCTGCGCCACCGGCGCGGCCGCCATGAAGTTGGAACTCCCGGCGGGCCCGAAGAGGACCGGAACCTTGTCGACCGTGATGAGTTTCCGGACCGCCATCACGCAGTCCTTGGGGGTGCTCTTGTTGTCCTCGTAGACGATCTCGATCTTCTTGCCCTTGATCCCTCCCTTGGCGTTGATCTCCGTCACCGCCAGGTCCACGCACTTCTTGAACCCCTCGCCATAGACGGCGATGCTGCCCGACAGGGCGAAGGCGGCGCCGATCTTGACGGTGTCCTGGGCGGCCCGGACGGGCGCCGCGACGAACAGGACCAGGAGTGCGATTGCGAAAAGCGCTTTGAATTTCGACATGATTGCGATCCTCCTTGCTGGAAGTATCCCGCTTGTAGCGGAGAACCGCCGAATCTGTCAACATAAATCCCGGCGGCCGCTACCCGGCCGTGCCCGGGTCCTCGTAGAGGGCCCGGACCTCCGGCGGCATCGAGGCGACGCGCTCCCGGGCCTTCGCCGGCGGCAGGGCCGTAAGCGACCCGTCGGGGTTCTGGACGACGCAGCCGCTTTTCACGACCATCCGGTGGCGGCGCTTCCTCACCTCCCGGTCGGGGTGGCAGGCGATCTGGCAGTGGCCGCAGGTCAGGTACAGGGGGTCCCGCATGAGGAGGTGGTAGTGGCCGCCCTCCATCCTGGGCCAGCGGCCGTATTTCTTCATGGCCGTGACGATGGCGGGGAGGTAGTCGTCGTCCCTCTCCGGGACCGGGAGACGGCCGGGAGACCAGGTGGACCACTTCCCCGAGGGGTGGAGTCCCGTGAAGCCGCCGCAGACGTACTCGCAGCGCAGGTAGTTGCGCCGCTTCGCATAGGTGAAGGCGCGTCCGCCCAGGGTGACCGTCGTCTCCTCCTCCGGGTCCATCATGCCGGAGGCGCACAGGGCCAGACAGAGGCGGCAACGGTCGCAGTACTGCTTCTCCTTGGGGAGGGGCTCCGTCGGCTCCAGTTCCAGGGTGGTCACGACGGCCCCGAGGATGACGGCGCCACCCCGCTCCGGGTGGAGCACATTCCCCGAGAGGCCGAAGAAACCGACGCCGGAGCGGACCGCCAGGTAGCGGAGCGAGACGTCGGGATGCATGTCGATGGCCCCCCGGCCCGCGTCCGGGCGGTAGACCTCGTTGGGCGCCACGGGGACGGAGGGGAATCCCTTCTGGGTCAGGTTCTTCGCCAGCCCCAGGGCGATGCCCCCGGCCTGGTTGTTCGTCCGGAAGTTGTCCCGCTCGTGGGAGAGGCGGTCCTTCTTGGCCAGGTAGGGCTCGATGAGGGCCTGCTCCAGGGGAAGGGCGAAGCAGATGGCCGACTTCGCGCCCGGCAGAACGTAGGAGAGGTCCGTCGAGGGCGGGCCGCCCCGGAGGGTCTCGACGGTCGCGATGCCCGCGGCGCAGGCCCCGTCCTTCATCGCGTAATCCATGACAAAGCGGCTCATCTTCTCCGTCATTTCTTTTCCTCCTTTCCGGACAACCCGGCCGTCACCGGCAGGCGGGGCAGACGGCCATGCAGCGGAAGCACTCGTACTGGAAGCCGATGAAGGACGCCTGGTAGAGGCTCAGGAACTTCGGGTCCATGAACAGGGCCTTCTGCTCCTCCGGCGTCGCCCCGGCCATCTTCCGGAAAAAGCCGATGGCGGATCCGATGCCGTTGGGCTGGGAAACCCGCAGGCATTTCATGTCCTCCGTCTTCCCCTCCGTTTCGAGGGCCTTCGCGGGGCAGATCTCGACGCAGAGGCCGCAGTCGTTGCAGAAGTCTTCCGTCACCGGCGGGTCCGAAGGCAGGGGCAAATCCGTCAGGACCGCCGAGAAGACGATCCTGGATCCGAACTTCGGGTGGATCACCAGGTTGTGGCGGCCGAAAACGCCCAGCCCCGCGGCTACGGCAGCATGGCGGAGCGATACGTCGGCCACGAGGCCGAAATACGGCGCCCCCATGTTCAGGGGATACGACGGGGACACCGCCGCCGCCTTTGCCCGGAAACGGTCCTCCAGCCAGCGGGCCATCAGGTAATGATTCCGCTGGGCCAGGTCCATGACGCCGAGGCGCTCCGTCATGCTGATCCGGGCGACCGGGGAGTCCAGGGACCCGTCCACCTCCCGGTAGCCCAGGACGACCAGGGACTTCACCCCGGGCAGGATGGATTCCAGCGCCGGCGTCCGGGGGGACTTGTAATCCCCGGCGGCGGCGAAGCCGATGGCGTCGGCTCCCAGTTCCAGGCCGTATTTCCTGATTTCATCCTTGTTCATGGAACCTCCTTGAATTTCGCGTACGAAATATACGGGCAAATTTTTTTCAGGCCTGCAGGTCCCGGAGCATGCGCTTCAGGAGCAGGCGCTCCTCCAGCCGGAGGCAGGCCATGATCTCGTCGTTGGCGGCGTCCCGCTCGGCGATCAGCGAACCTGCCGCTTCCCTCGCCTTGCCCGTCAGGGAGATCCGGAGGGTCCGCCGGTCGTCGTCGGCGGTCTCCTTGAGGATCCACCCGGCCTCGGCGAGGCGGTCCAGCAGCCCCGACAGGGTCGCGTAGTCGAGGGTCAGGCGCCGGGCCAGTTCCCCCGCGGAAATCCCGTCTCCCTCGTTCAGGGCCAGGATGACCAGGCTCTGCGGCGGCGTCAGTCCGTAACCCTGGAGGTGCTTCTTGAACTTGCCGTGGGCCCTCTGGTAGGCCTTGGAGAGGAGGAACAGGATGCAGTCTTCGTAAGGGAGATTCATAGGGTTGCCTCTGTTGTTTCGTGTGCTAAATAACAGGGCGGCGGCGGCGTGTCAACGGGTTTCTTTTCCCCGCCTCTGGCCGGATGCGGAGCGCCCGCCCTCGCGGCCGGAAGAACCGGCCTTGCCGGTCCCCGCGGACCCTGTGCCCCTTCGGGGACCGGCAAGGATTTTCGTGGTTCCCGGCGGGGATCTGTGCTACAGAAACGCGTCCCCTCTCCCCCGGGAGATGCGGACTGGGAAAAGCGTCGCAGGGTTCCGCCGTGTTGATCCATTCATCTCAAAGGAGGTAAGGCATGGGAAACATTTTTCAACTGAAGGTGGAGGACGGCATCGGTATCGTCACCTTCGACGTGGCAGGCGATGCCATGAACACCTGGACGGAGCAGGCGTTCAAGGACTACTTTGCCCTCATGGGCGAGGTGCTAAATGAAAAGGGGCTCAAGGGCATCATCTTCATCTCCGGGAAGCCGGAAAACTTCCTCTCCGGGGCGAACCTCAAGATGATCTCGGAGTTGGAGAAGCCCGAGGAGGTCCGGGAGGTCCTGGACACGTTCCACGGCGCCTTCGGGAAAATGAACGCCCTGGGGATCCCCATCGTGGCGGCCATTCACGGCCACTGCCTGGGCGGCGGCCTCGAGTTCGCCCTGGCCTGCACGGCCCGGATCGCCAAGGAAGGCAAGAACACCGTCATCGGCCTGCCGGAATGCAACGTCGGCCTCTTCCCCGGCGGCGGCGGGACCCAGCGGCTGCCCCGCCTCATCGGCTACGGGGCCTTCGAGCTGATCCTCAAGGGGACCATGCTGCCGGCGGCCAAGGCCTTCGAGATGGGCATCGTCGACCGGCTGATCCCCGCCGGCGGGGACCTCCTGGCGGAGGCCAAGAAGTTCCTGGCGGAGATCGCCGCGGGAACGGCGGACCTCAAGCGGCCGGCCCAGGACTTCTCCCAGGTCGACGCCGTGGCGGACATGGCGAAGCAGGGCATCCTCAAGGCCACCAAGGGCCGCGAGATCCCGGGCCCCATGCTGGCCCTGGATTCCATGCACAAGGGCCTCAAGGTATCCCTCGACGAGGGCCTGGAGATCGAGAAGGCCAACTTCGTGAAGGTGGTCATGGCGCCCCAGTCCAAGGGCAGCATCAACACCTTCTTCATCAAGGGGCTCACGGACAAGCCGAAAAACATGATGTCCAAGGGCTTCCAGCCCAAAACCCTCAAGAAGGCCGCCGTCCTGGGCTTCGGGACCATGGGCCGGGGCATCGTCATCGAGATCCTCCGGAACACCCAGATGACCGTGGTCGTGAAGGACGTCGAAGCGGCCCTCCAGCCGGGGAAGGACTTCCTGCAGAAGATCCTCGGCGGCATGGCGGAAAAGAAACGCCTCAAGGAACCTGTGGAAGCCCTGATGGGCCGTATCATCGCGGTTTCCGACTACACGGCGGACTTCAAGGACGTGGACATCGTCGTCGAGGCCGTCTTCGAGGACATCGGGGTCAAGGAGCAGGTCTACAAGGAGCTCTGCCCCGTCGTCGCGGCGGACTGTGTCATCGCCAGCAACACCTCCTCGCTGGCCCTCGACAAGATGGCCCCCTATGTCACCAACCCGGAGCGCTTCGGGGGCCTCCACTTCTTCTCCCCCGTCTGGATGATGCAGCTCGTGGAGGTCATCCAGGGCGCGAAGACGACCCGGGAAACCGTGGACAACCTCCTGAACTTCGTGGCCCTCATCCGCAAGCGCCCCATCACCTGCAAGGACAACCCGGGCTTCGTGGTCAACGCCCTGATCTTCCCCTACATCCTCAACGCCTTCCAGTATGTGGAGGAAGGCAACTCCATCGAGAAGGTGGACGGGGCCATCGTGAAGTTCGGCGTGCCGGTGGGACCCATCCGGCTGACCGACGAGGTCGGCATCGACGTGCCCGCCAAGGTCTTGAAGGGCATGGGCGTGAACCAGAAGACGCTGGAGGCCGTCGTGGCCGACGGCCGCTGGGGCCTGAAGAAGAACGGGAAGGGCTTCTTCGTGAAGGACGGTTCCGTGGACCCGACGGTCCTGCCCCTCATCGCCAAGGCGGCCACGCAGCGCGAGCGCAGCGACGAGGAAATCCAGGAAGGCATCCTGGAAGCCATGGTGAAGGTCGGCAAAGATCTTTTGGACCGGAAGATCGTGGACGACGTGCGGATGATCGACGTCGGCATGATCTGGGGCATGGGATTCCCGCCCGACAAGGGCGGCCCCATGAAGTGGGCGGACCTCACGGGCGTGAGCAAGAAGCTCTTCGGGAAAAACTTCTACTGAGACCGGGCATCCGGATTTGCCCATAACGAACGGGGCCGGCGGGAAGCTGCCGGCCCCGTTTCAGTACCGCAGTTCGGTCTGTCACAAGGCGTTCACCCGGCCCCGTCAACGGAAGGCTCGGTAGCACGGGGAAGGCCTGCGTCGCCCCTGCTCCCTCCCGGAATTTTCGGTCGCGCCCCCATGAACAACGGCGCTCCTTGACTTACCATACGACTTCTGCTTTTTTCTCTTTCAACCTTCGAGAAAGGATTCGCTGATGGAAATAGTCCCCTGGCTCACGGAACGGATCCGGGACTTCGTCCGCAACCGACCCGATAAATCGCTCCGGAACAAAAGCGGCGAAAAGGCCTGGCAGGACCCGCTGGTCGGATTCGCCGCCGGTACGGACCCGCTCTTTGTCCGGACGAGGGAGCGCTTCGGATTCGAGAGTTACGGCTGCGGCCTCTGCCAGGCGGGCGTCCCCTGCGAGTCGTGCATTCCCGTGAGCCCATGAAAGCGGAACGAACCATCGGCCTCCTCCGGTCGGGCGGGCCCGTGACCCTGGCCGCCCTGGGCGATTCCATGACCCGGGGCTGGCTGGTCCGGAAGGGCTACCTCGACTACCTGGAGGACATGCTTCACCGGGAGTACCCGGGCTCGCGCCTCCGGATCGTCAACGAGGGCATCCCCGGCGACACGGCGGACTGCGGGCTGTACCGCCTCGAGACGGACATCCTGGACGCGAACCCGGACTGCGTCCTCGTGCAGTACGCCATCAACGACGCATCCTTGGGCTTCACGACAGGCCAGTTCAAGCGGACCATCCGGGACATCGTGGAGAAGATCCGCCGCTCCGGCCAGGCGGAAATCGTCCTCGTCACGTCGAGCTTCATCGGCGACAACCGCGAGAACGGCATCGTGGAAGAGTATTACCGGCAGCTATCGGACCTCGGGGCGGAGGAAGGGATCCCCGTCGCGCGGGTCCACGAGCACTGGAAACGGAAGGTTGAGGAAGGAGTGGACTGGCGGTCTCTCGTCCAGTTCGATTTCGTCCATCCCACCACCGAGGGCTACCGGTACATGGCCGAGGCCGTCATGGAGGTGTTCCGCGACGGCCGGCCGGAGGAGAACACCCCGGGAACGCCCCCGGACACCCCGCGGCCCTGACGGCAGGGCCCAAGCGACGGAATCCCGGCCCCCGCCCGCGGATCCGCCGGAGAGGATTATGCACGCAACGGACCGGCTGAGCACGCCCGAAGACCGGCGGATCCTGGAGCGCACCCTCGCCGCCCGGGAGGGAGGGGAATCGCGCCCGGATGGAGGGAGACTCCTGGCTCGCCTGGGCCTGCGGTTCCTCGGCGCTCCTTACGAGGCGGCGACCCTGGAGGAAAAGGGACCCGGCGAACCCCTGGTGATCAACCTCCGGGCCTTCGACTGCTTCACGTTCGTGGAGTCCATGACGGCCCTGGCCCTGGCGGTCCGCTCCGGCGGCGCGTCCTGCGACGCCTTTGCGGGATGGCTGGAGCGCCTTCGCTACCGCCGGGGGATCCGGCGGGGCTACGCTTCCCGTCTCCATTACTTCACCGACTGGCTGGGAGACAACAGGCGCCTGGGGGTCCTCCGCGACGTGACCCGGGAGCTGGGCGGTCTGCCCGATCGGCGGGCGGTCCGCTTCATGACGGACCACCCGGGGATGTACCCGCCCCTGGCCGACGCCGCCCAGCGCGCGGAGGTGCGCCGGGCAGAACGCAATCTCTCGCGCCGGCTCCGCTACCGCCTTCCGTCGGACATGCTGGGGGAAACGGAAACGCTCTTCCGGGAGGGAGACATCATCGGAATTGCCGCCGCCCGGCCGGGGCTCGATGTGATCCACGCGGGCCTGGCGGTGAGGAAAGACGGGCGGGTCCATCTCCTCCACGCTTCCCGTCCCGCCGGAGGGGTCGTGCTGACGGAGGAGCCCCTGTGCCGTTACGTGGCGGGGCGCCGGGACGCGGCAGGCATCGTCGCGGGACGGTTGAAAGACCCGCGGGCGACCCATCCGCACGGGAAGGGCATGGGCGGCCTGCAGGCAGGGTGAAAGGTGGGGGAGTGGTTTGGATGACGGCGCTGCCGTCGGTCCCGGGGACCGGAGAAAGCCGGCCTCAGGACGGACGGAGCGGCGAGAGGGTGGCGGGCACGGGTGTTTCCCCAGCCGTCATTCCACCACTTCCGCCCCGGCCGCGGCGGGAGCCGCGGTGTAGACGCCCCGCTTCACCTTGCGGACCTTCCCCCGCTTCTCCGCGGCGTAAATGACGCCCCAGATCTGCTGCTCCGAGAGACCCGACTTCTCCTTCAGTTCCGACGTCCCGATTCCGTCCGGGTTTTCCCGAATCAACTCCAGCACCTTGTCGGTGTTGGACGCCCCCCGGACCCGCCTGCCTCCATCCCGCTTCCGTCCCGACGCGGCCTTGCGCGCCTTTTCGGCCTTGGCTCCCCGGACGGCCTTCCCGCGCTTCGCGGCCTTGGCGGCCTTCGCTTTTTTCGGCGTCCGGGCCTTCTTCACCGCGGGCTTCTCGCGCACTTCCTCCGCCACGGAAAGAATGAGGCTCTGGATTTTGTCGAAATACGTCTCGACGAATGCCTGACTTCCCTCAATTTCGATTTCCATGGTGGAAGGGTTGAATTTGATCCTGTAGTTTCCGCCCATACTCACACCCCCTGTTCATGGATTTGCAGTTCGAGAAGTTGCAGAATAGGAAGACGATTGAGTTTTGTCAAGCAAAATATTGGCTGATATTGATCATTTAGTGAAACTCAACAACACAATTACGATCTCATCGATTCATCCAGAAAACCTCATGCGCAACTCATTCCGCTTGACCTGACGGTAAATTCTCACACATGATCATGCTGTTGCACGAATTTATGTCAAATCCAAAACAGTCGTGTTTCGAGACGGGTCCGCATTCCGGGCTCGCACCTCAGGCCCGGCGTCCGGGGGGCGTTTGTCCCTTGACAGGAAGGGCCGGAGGGGACAGGTATGGATCCTGATCGCGGACATTCTCGGCACGCCATGGCGCGTTTCGGCTGGAAAGGGGCGAAGCGTGCTCCGCGGCCGGGCATTTCGCCGGAATCCGAGCACGGAGGGAAGGACGGCATGACGCGAGAGGAATCTTTCCTGATGCAGTTTCTCCTGGGGACGGGCCCCCGTCCGGAGGGGTCCTGGCTGCAGGCGGTCCTGCGGACGGACCGGCAGACGGAGGGCTGGAACGGGATCCCCCACGGCGGGTTCGCCATGGGCGTCTTTGCCGAACTGGCCGTTCGGGCCATGGGCGAATCGTTCTCCTCCCTACGGGAGCCCTGGACGGTGGAATTCCGCCTGGGCGGGGCGCCGCTGCGGAGGGGCGACCATGCCCGTGTGGAGGTCCTCACCACGGAGCGCGGCGCCGCGGGCTCCGTCACCGTGCCGCCCCACGCCGCACCCTACATGACGGGCAACCTGCGCCGCGGAGAGACCGACGAGGATGCCCTCGCGGCCTTTCGCGCCCTCCTGCCTGCGACCGTCCCGGATCCCGGGCGAAACGGCATCCCCCTCCCCAGCCACCGGGACTGCCTCGTCTGCGGAATGGAGAGAGACATCCCCGGCCTGAAGCGGCGGTTCTTCCACTTTCCCGCTCCGGCGGGGAATTTCGTCTTCGCCGGGGCCGGCTTCGATGCGGAAGACGCACAGAGCATCCTCCGCTTCCAGGAAGGCGGAACCCTTCACCCGGTGGCGCTGCTGGCCCTCCTGGACGAAATCCTGGGCTGGGGCGGATTCATGCTTTCCGGCCAGGGCGCCGTCACGGTCCGTATCCGCTTCACGTTCCTCCGCGCCGTCCGCGCCGGCGAGCCCCTGGTGGTCCTGGGCCGCGGAGACCGCGTGCGGGGATCTTCCCCTTCCCGCATGCTCTTCTGGGCCTCCGGCGGCGCCGCCGCCGTCCGGTCCGACGGCGGGCTGGAGCCCGTGGCGGCCGCATCGGGCCAGTTCATGGCCATGCCGGAGTTGACGGAGCAGATGAAAACGATGCTTCTCCCGCAGGAGTGGACCGAGCGGGCCTTCCGCCTGGCGGGGAAATAAATATAGGGACACTTCCCCTATTTTCACCAGAAAATAGGGGAAGTGTCCCTATATTTATTTGTCGAAGTGATGGTAGTCGGCGCAGGCCTCGAAGCGGGCGCCCCAGCGCCAGCCCCGCTCCAGGAAGGCCAGGACAACGGGGTGGCCCTCGGAAAGCGTGCCCGGACGCTCCGGCCGCCAGGACGCGCCGGGGGGGCTCACCCGCCCGTCCCGGTAGACCACGGGATTCAGGAAGGGGTTGATGTCGACGGCCCGGCCGAAGGCGTGCCGGGAGAGCCGGTCCGTCCCTTCCACGACGCGGTAGTTGAAGGCGGAGGAGTTGTTGTCCGCCATGGAGGCGTCGTCGGACCAGCCGTAGCGCACGATCGGAACGACCCGGGCGACGGGGAAGCGGAGGCGCTCCAGGAGCCGGAACAGGTCCCCCACCTCCGCCTCCAGGGCTTCGTGGACGACCAGCTGGCCCCGGTGACGAAGGCCGTCGAACCCGAGGTACTCGACTTCCAGCAGGCGCAGGCTCCCGAGAACGTCCCGCGGCGCCGCCGTTCCCGCCACGGCCTCCCGGAACGTCAGGGCGCTGTCCACGACGAAACCCGCATTCCCGGAGCCTTCCCGCATCATTCTCCCCCCAGGTACCCCCCGGCGCAGGAAATCCGGGACACGTACGCCTCCCGAAAGGATTCCAGGGCCTTCTCCACGGTTTCGGCGTCGGCCGACACGTCCCGGTAGATCTCCCGGACCAGCGCCGCGTTCATCCGCAGGCAGTCCCCCTCCCGGGGCGTCACGACGGTCCCCGCCATTTCCACGGTACCGGGGCTCACCAGGATCCGCTCCTCCTCTGCCCGGAAATAGGCGTCCGGCCGGCCCCGCCGCCGGGGAAACAGGAAGAAGCTCCACCGCCCCACCCGGAACCGGCACAGCAGATTCAGCATGGGCTCCTGCGGCTCGGGGCCAAGGCGCCGGAAGGCATCGACGAGTTCGGCCAGCACCGTGGCCAGGGTTCCCTCGCGGGCCCCCTCGAGGAGCAGGAGGGTCCTGCCGGCGTGGGTCCCGAAAGACAGGACCGCGTCCTCCCGCTCGTGAACGGTTCTCCGGTTCCAGGGTTCCGGTGAATCCGCCTCCAGGGGAAGCGCCCCCGACGGAACGGCCTGGAGATGGAGGTGATCCGGCGCGGAGGCCCCCGAGGAGGGGCCGTTGTAGAAAACGGACCACACCGGGGACAGCCGGCGGGCCAGGCCCGGCAGCATCCCCAGGACCGCCCGGATGTCCTGGGGCCGGTGCTCCCGGTGCACCACCGTCAGGTGGCGGGGAAAGATCGGGTAGGGGTTGCAGAGGATCTGCCAGTCTTCTTCGTACAGGACGCTCTCCTGCTCCGGGGGCCGGTTTTCCGGGCAGAGGAAGCAGGGCCGCCGGGCCACGGCATCCGGGTCCGTGTCCACCCCGCTGCTCCGGATCCGGCCCGGATTGAAGACGATCCGGACCGCGCCTCCGTCCAGCTCGATCGACCGCTCCCAGACACTGGCCAGGGCCACCGTGTTCTCCGCCAAAAGGCGCCAGTTCAGCATCTGCCCGGAGTGGAGGCGGAGGCACAGCTCCGGGAGCGATTCCCCGCCGCCTTCCCCCGGATAGGCGGCCATTTCCTTTCCCCGGTCCATTCGCTTGCTCATCGTGTCGTCGTCCGCCTTTCCCCGGCCCGCCGGTTTTTCCTCCGGCGGGCCCTGATTTCGAGGGTCCGGAGCCGGTCCTTGTAGGCATCGTTCCGGTTCGCCGCCTCCACCGGGAGGTCGGCGTCGGTGTTGCCGCTCCACCGGCGGCAGAGGTAGAGGGATTCGTAGATCCGGCCGATCCGGTAGTCCCGGGAAATCCGCAGGGCCGCGGCGTAGTCCTCCCCGTAGCCCACATTCGGGAACCCGACGCGGCGGATCACCGCCGTGTCGAAGGCCCGGGGCGCCCCCAGGCCGTTGATCCGGAGGGCGTTGTTCCGCCCGTTGTCGGGCGTCCACTCCCGGTGATCGACGAGCCCCGGGGGGATCTCCTCGAGCCGCTCGTTCACCAGCCGGTAGGAGCCGACGACCATGGCGTAGGGCCCCTCCCGGAGGAGACCCACGATCCGCCGGAGCGCGTCCCTTCCCTCGTACAGGTCGTCCGAGTCGAGCTGGACGGCATAACGCCCGCAGAGGGGGGAGCGGACCGCCTCGTTCCAGCAGCCGCCGATGGAGAGGTCCCGCCGCTCCGGGACGATGTGGAGGACCTTCCGGTCCCTCAGGGCCAGGTCCGCCAGGATCCCCGTCGTCCCGTCGGTGGAGTGGTTGTCCACGACCAGCACATTGAAGGGGAAATCCGCTTCCTGCCCCAGGGCGCTCCGGACGGCATCCGCCACGGTGCCCCTCCGGTTCCGGACCGGGATGATCACGCTGGCCTCGACGGGGAAACCGGCGCGGCTCCGGGGGACCGGCCGGAAGAGCGGCGGGAGGTGCGCCCCGAGGCGCTTCAGGTGGGCCGTCGCCGCCGCCTCGAATTCCCGCTGGGCCTCCCGGTTCCGGGGATCGACGTAGTCGAAGTGCCGCTCCGGCGTCCCGGCGGGCGGGGCCTCGTCCGGGGCCGCTTGCGTGCGGGAGAAGAGAGGACGGCCCACGCGGCGCAAAGGGCTTTCCAGGGACAGCTTCAGCCGCAGGTCGTAGAAGCCGGCGAAGCGGAAATCCGGCACGGCCCCCCATTTCGCAAGGGCCGACCGGCAGGCGGAGAGGGACAGGAGGACGGCGGGACCGAAATCGAATCCCTCCCGGATGCTCCCCTCCTGGTACGCGTTCACCGGATGGTCCGCCACCGGACCTCCACCGCCGGCATCCCGGTACGCGCCGTAGGCCATCCCGGTCCCCGCCCGGTGCAGGGCCTTGCGGAGCGCCGCCAGGCCCCCCGGAAGCGGCAGGACCTCCGCGGCCGGGTCGAGGACCACGAGAAGCCCCTCTGTCCGGACCGCCCCGATGAGGCGGTTCCAGGTCCCGCCGGCGTGCAGGGATTCGACCCGCAGGAAATCGGCACCCCGCGGTCCCGGCGGCCGCCCGCCCTCGTACAGGACGAGGACCCGCGCGACCCCCGGCTCCGCGGAAAAGGCCTTGGCCATCCGGCGGAAGCCGGACGGGCGGCCATGAGGCAAGGCGACGGTCACTCCGTTCATGGAATCTCTCCCCGCCACTTCAGCGCTCCCCCGACAGCGGGTGCCGGGCCGCGGCGAAGGATACGATGCGGCTCCCCAGGGCGCCGTAGGAGTACCCGGCGAATTCGGCGGAGCAGGCCACGCTGGCGTCGGAACTGAGGTCGGCGTTGGGGTTCACGTCCAGGACGAAAAAGACGCCGTCCCGGAGGCGCAGGTCGATCCGGGCGTAGTCGCGGCACCCCGTGGCCCGGTACGCCGCCGCCGAGACTTCCTCCAGGATGCGTCTTTCCCCGCCCTTCAGCGGCGCCGGCAGGAGGGTCCGGATGGCCTGGTAGTGGTAGGACCCGGGGACGAACTTGGCCTCGTGGGTGCAGAGCCGCTCCTGGAGGCGGTGGATGTCCGCGTAGTCCATCTCCACGACGGGGAGCATCTCCACGGGGCCGTTTCCCCACAGGACGGCCCGGAACTCCCGGCCGTCGATGAACTCCTCCACCAGCGCGGGCTGCCGCCATGTCGACACGATGAAGGCCACCCGGTCCAGGAGTTCCTGTTCGTCCAGGACGACGGACTCGGCGGTGATGCCGGCGCTGCAGTGCTCCCGGAGGGCCTTCACGATGGCCGGATAGCGGCTCCAGCGTCCCCGCTCGGGCGCCTCGAACACGGCCCCCTCGGGAACGGGGACACCCGTCCGCTTCAACGTGTCCCGGACGCGGCCCTTGTCCTCGCAGAAGGCCAGGGTCTCCGGCGTCGCGCCGGTGTAGGCAAAGCCCGCCGCCCCGATCCGCCGGGCCGCCTCGGCCTCGCTTCGGGGCAGGCCGGGGATGGCCTCGCACCAGTTGAAGGCGATCCACCCGGCGGGATCCAGGGACGACAGGGAATCCAGGTCCGCTTCCCCCCCAACGGGCACCTCTCGCACCCGGTGGCCTTCCCCCGCCAGGGCGGACGCCAGTTTCCGGGTCTCCCGGAGGACCTCCTCCCGGGCCTCCTTCTCCCAGGAGCCGTCGAGGTTGTAGACCAGCAAAACCGGTTCAGGCGGGCCCATGGATCCCCCTTTCCGCCAGGGACTCCCGGCAGCGGTCGATCAGTCTCTCCAGCCGGGGGAAGCCTCCGTGGCGCCGGGCCGCATCGGAGAGGTTCAGGAGCCCCCGGGGGATGTGGCCCAGGAACTCCCGCTTCCCCTTCCGGAGCCCCAGGAATCCGTAGGCCCCCAGGGCCTGGAGGAGCCGCTGGACCGCCGCCTCCCGGAAGGGGGCCGCCGCATCGAGGGGCGCGCGATCGTCCGCTCCCTGTGGGCTTCCGTACCAGGACAGCATCTCCATCCGCTCCTCCTCGCGCAATGCGACGTAGGGATCATAGAGCAGGGATCCCAGGTCGTAGAGGGGGTTCCCGAGGCGCATCCCCTGGAAGTCGATCAGCACCGGCTCTCCGCGGAGGATCATGACGTTCTTCGACTGGAAGTCCCGGTGGACGAGGCGGGGCGGGGCCGCCCCGAGCCGGTCCGCCAGCGCGCACAGTTCGTCTTCCAGGGCCCCCTTTTCCTCCGCCTCCGGCCGGATGCCGCAGGCGGCGTGGACGAAGGACTCGAGGAAATATTCCCGCTCCCACCGGTAGAGATCCGTTCCGAAGGAAGGGAGGAGGCCCAGTTCGTTCGCGGCCTCCTCGGACCGTGGGTATGCGTGGAGTGTGCGCACCGCCTCCAGGACCTTCCGGTAGAGGGGGCGGCGGACCTCCCAGGGGGCGTCGCGGAAGGACCAGAGGTCCGTGTCCCCCGCGTCCTCGATGAGGACGAGGCCGCGCCGGCGGTCTTCGGCATGGATTTTCGGCACCGGGACGCCGAGCCCGCGGAGAAACCGGGCCACCGGCGTGTACAGCCCGTTTTCCCTGCCGCCCGGCTCGTACTGCATCAGGACCGCCGTGGATTCGCCCCCCCGGGTCACCCGGTGAAAGGACCGGTCCGACCCGCCGCCCGCCAGGAGCGCAAGCGCAACGGGCTCGTCCGTCCCCGGGGGCAGGACCTCCCGCAGCCAGTCAACCGCGTATTCGGGAGGGGTCGTCATTGCCTCGGAAACCTGCCTGTCTTGCCCGGATGGGGCGTGACCCGACCCGATCGGGGCGCCGCGCCGGGTCCCGCCCCCCGCCCCCCCCGCTCCGTTCCGGCCCGGCCCCTCGGCAGCAGGCGCGGAAAACGCCGCGTTCAGGCGGTCGTACTCCTCGACGGTCCCGATGTCGTGCCAGGAGCCCTCGTCGACGATCACCGAGCCGACGGACCCGGGCCGGCGACGGATCATCTCCGCGAAGACGGGGACCACCGACTCGATCCGCCCCGCTTCGAGACGGTTGAAAAAGGCCCGCTCCACCACGTAGATCCCGGTGAAGAGGCAGCTCCGCACCCCCGGGTTCCCCAGGAGCCCCCGGAGGTCGCAGATCCGCCCGTCCCCGTCGACGCTGACGTTGCGGAGGCCGCCGTCGGAGCGGAGCGCCAGCGTCGCCTCCGGGCGCCCCCGGAAGTGGGCTTCCAGGAGCTTCTCCAGGGGCAGGTCGCTCACCACGTCCCCGTTGTAGACCAGGATCGCCTCGTCGGCGTCCGTAAGGAGGTCCTCGATGTTCTTCAACCCCCCGGCAGTGTCCAGGAGGACCGGCTCGTGGCGGAACAGGATCGGGGTTCCCCGCCAGCGTCCCTCCGGAAAGGCCCTGGTGTACGTCCCGGCCCGGTGGTGGGTGTTGACGATGAAGCGGCCGATGCCGGCCGCCCGGAGGTGGTCCATGGCCCGGGTGATGATCGGCCTCCCCCCCAGGGGCAGGAGCGGCTTCGGGCATTCCTCCGTCAGGGGCCGGAGGCGCGTCCCCAGCCCGGCGCCCAGGATGAAGGCGGTCCGGATGGCCGGCCGGTCAGGCATAGCGCCTCTCCAGGGTCGTCCCCGGGAAATAGTGGGCCAGGATCTCCGCCGCCTTGAACCCCCGGCAGGCCATGGCGGCGGCGCCGATCTGGCAAAGCCCCACCCCGTGGCCCCAGCCGGCGCCGCGGAGGACGAACCGCTCCGGCGGCTTCCCCGGCGGGCCTCCCGTCTCGACGACAAAGGCGCTGCTCAGGAGATGGCTCCGGGAGAGCCAGCGCCGGATCTCCAGTTCCTTCCCCACCACGGCGGTCATTCGGGAACCCTGGACCCGCAGGCGGACGATCCGCCCCGAGGGCCCCCTCTCGAGGGGAACGAGATCCCGGAGATCCCCGAAATCCAGTCCTGATTTTTCCTTCAGGATCGCCTCCAGTTCCTCCCGGTGGTACTCGACCTTCCAGCGGAAGAAATCCGGCGTTTCCCGGTCGAAATCGGGCAAAACAAGCTTCAGGATCTCCGGATCCCGGACCCGGCAGTACGCATCGGGCTCGGAGCCGATCCAGCGGGCCGCCTCCACCTCGCCGGATGCGGTCGGAAAGGTCTCCGGACCATCGGACACGGAAACGAGGTAGGGAACGGTCACGTCCTCCCAGGCGCTCTCGAAGCGCTCCGTCCGGCCGCCGCAGCACTTGGAGTAGCGGGCATCGCAGACCTCGCCCCGCCAGGTCAGGACCTGCCCCCGGGTCGCCGCCACGGCCTGCCTCGCCCGCTCCGTCACGAAGGCGATCCCCTGGTAGCGCTGGCAGTGGTCGTCGGCACAGACGTCGAACCGCTCATGGTCCTCCCGGCCGTACCAGCGCCGGATTTCGATGGTGCCGCCTTCCGTGGCCAGTCCATCCGTTCCAGCCCCGCTGACGGTTTTCTTCTCTCCGGCAACGCCCGCGGCCCGGCCGGCCTTCCGCTCCAGCATGGCCAGGAGCCAGCTTCGGGACAGGATCGCGTGGGCCCTGAGAAACTCCGGGGGAGCGGTGGGACTCATCTCCGAGGAGACGACGCTCTCCAGGTACGCCTCCAGGGGAATCTCGTTGACGGCAGAGAGAAGGCCCTCCCGGCACTCCAGGGCAAGGTCCCCCCGGAACAGCTGCTCCCTCTTGCGCTCCCAGTGAAAGGCGACGCCGATGACCACGTCCCGGAGCACGAAGGGGGTGCCGCCGGGAATCCGGCAGTGGAGGCGGGGGGAGAGGATGGAACTGCCGTGACTCTCCAGAAGGGCTTCCCTTTTCCCTGCCGGGACGGCCCGGAACGGACCGGCCGGGAAATCCCGTCCGTTCACGGAGACGACCTCCTGGAAGACCCCGTTCACCGCTTCCGCGCGGTCCAGGATGCCGACGGCGATCGTGGGTTCCATCCGGGTCATGGTTCGCTTCCTTCGCGGGCCGCCGCGGGAGTGCGGCGAGACGCAGACTAGGGACTTTTTGCAGGTCCGTCAAGGCTGGAAATGGGCTGGACGCATCGCCGGCGATAAACTATAAGAAACGCGGGCCTTCGGCAGGCCGGCCATCCGGAGCAGGGCCGACGGCGGGAACCCCCGTGACAGCCCCGCGCCCCGGTACACCCGAACAGCCGCGGGGGCGCGGCCGGGGATTCCCAGAGGAGCCATTGGGAAGCGTTTCCACACGGACGGCGATGCGCTCCGGAACGGCTCACCGCGGAAACGCTTCCGCGACGGCGGGAACCTCCGTGACAGCCCCCGCGCCCCGGAGCACCCGAACAGCCGCGGGGGCGTGGCCGGGGGCTTTCCAATGCCCCCTGAAGGAACTCGTTATGGCGATCAGACCCGTCATCGGCCTCAACATGTCCCATCTCCTCCAGGAGGGCGCGGAGGTCCTGCGTCTCCACCTGGACTACCCGGACGCCGTCGCCGACGCCGGGGGCTCGCCCCTGTGCCTTCCTCCGGCGGAAGATCCGGACGATCTCGCGGAGATCCTGCCCCTCCTCGACGGAGTCCTCTTCGTCGGCGGCGCGGACTACCGGCCCGAGCACTACGGGGGGCATCCCCAGCCGGAGGAGGAACTCGTCTCCCTGCGCCGGCACCGCTTTGACCTGGCGCTGGCCCGGCGGGTCCTCGAGGGAACGGACCTCCCCGTTCTGGGGATCTGCGGCGGCTGCCAGCTCCTCTGGATCGCCTGCGGGGGCGGTCTCGTCCAGGACATTCGGACCGAGTGGGC
The DNA here is from genome assembly GCA_041310335.1 of Syntrophaceae bacterium. GTDB lineage: Bacteria > Desulfobacterota > Syntrophia > Syntrophales > PHBD01 > PHBD01. The sequence continues at coordinate 23,527 of JBFYXW010000141.1, forward strand.
CGGCCCCGGCGGCAGCCCTCCCCTGCCCCACGCGGGCAAGGACCGGAGCGGGGGCGGCCCGGACCGGTTCCGCCACGAGGTCCTCCTGGCCCCGGGCAGCCTCGCCGCCACGAGCACGGGGAGCATCCCCGGCGGTCGGCTGGAGACCAACTCGTTTCACCACCAGGCGGCCGACCTGGCCCGCCAGGCCCTCCGCCTGGCCGTGTCGGGACGGTCCGGGGACGGCGTCGTGGAGGCCGTGGAGGCCGACCCGGACACGGACTGGCACCGGTCGGGCCGCTTCGTCCTGGGCGTCCAGTGGCACCCGGAGCGGATGCGGGAAGAGGGGCCCCACCGGCGTCTCTTCGAAGCCCTCGTGGAAGCGGCCCGCCGCCGGCGGGGCGGAATGCGCGGCGGCCGGTAGGAAGGCCCTCGCCCGATACCGGCAGAAGAAAGACAACCCCCGGGAGACACGACCCCTTCCATGATGAACCAACTCCGCATCGTCCAGGTCTATTTCTCCCGCCGGATGCTCCTGATGCTGGTCCTGGGCTTCGCGTCGGGGATGCCCCTGGCCCTCTCGGGGGGGACGCTCACGGCCTGGATGGTGGCGGAGGGGATCGACATCCGGACCATCGGCATCTTCTCCCTGACGGGCCTCCCCTACGCCCTGAAGTTCCTCTGGTCCCCCCTGATGGACCGCTACGTGCCGCCGTTCCTGGGCCGCCGACGGGGCTGGATGCTGGTCACCCAGATCCTCCTGGTGGTATCCCTCTCCACCCTGGGCTTCTTCAACCCTTCGTCGTACCTGCCCCTGGTGGCCCTCCTCTCCGTGGCCATCGCCTTCTTCAGCGCCAGCCAGGACATCGTCCTGGACGCCTACCGGACGGAGTACCTGTCCCCGCGGGAGCGGGGCGCCGGCGCCGGCGTCTGGATCATGGGCTACCGGCTCGCCCTCCTGGTCAGTGGCGCGGCGGCCCTGGTCCTCTCGGACCACCTCCCTTGGCGGACCGTCTACATCCTCATGGGGGGCCTCATGACCGTGGGCTGCATCGCCACGCTCCTCGCCCCGGAGCCCCGGAAGGAGGATGCGGCGGGCCGGGCCGTGGAGCCGCCCCGGAGCCTCCGGGACGCGGTGGTCCTCCCCCTGGTGGAGTTCCTCCGGAGGCCCGGCTCGCCGGAGATCCTCCTCTTCGTCATTCTCTACAAGATCGGCGACGTGGCGGCGGCCCAGATGACGACGCCCTTCATTTTGCAGCACATCGGCTTTTCGCGCACCGAGCTGGGGGCCGTCTTCAAGGGCCTCGGCATGGCGGCCACCATCATCGGCTCCCTCGCCGGCGGGGCCCTGATGATCCGCTGGAGCCTCCGGCGGTCCCTGTTCGTCTTCGGCGTCCTCCAGGGGATCTCGACCCTCTCCTTCATCCTGCTGGAGTTCACGGGCCGCCAGGTCTGGGCCCTGGGACTGGTGATCGGGATCGAGAACGTCACCGGCGGCATGGGAACCGCGGCCTACACGGCCCTCCTGATGGGCCTTTGCAACACCCGCTTCACCGCCACCCAGTACGCCCTCCTGAGCAGCCTGATGGCCGTGAGCCGCTACGTAACCGGAGCGCCCACGGGCTTCCTGGCCGCCGCCGTGGGCTGGCCTGCCTTCTTTGCCATCTGCACCCTCCTGGCCGTCCCGGGGCTGCTCCTGCTCCTGCGCTACCGGCACTGGGGTGTCGATGCCGATTGAGGGACGCGGCCGTCCCCTGCGAATGACGAACAGCGCATCGCCCGTTCTCCGAAACTTCCAGCGGATGGACATGGATGAGCGTGGCGGGGAAGGATCCGTGAACGTCCCGGACCGCAAATGGTGCAGCGTTCCCGGATGATCGGGAAAGGTCTTCCGGAAAAGGGAGGGATGTGTCCCTAGATTCTGGACAGGTCTTCCCGGGCGATGAGCGCCGCCCCGAGGGCGCCGGTGAGCTGGCAGGAGGGGGCGATCCGGATTTCCAGCCGAAGCTCCTTCTCCAGGGCCCGGACGACGCCCCCGTTCTTCGCCACGCCGCCGGTGAGGACCAGGGGAGGGCGGGCGCCGAGGCGCGAGACCAGCCCGGCCACGCGTTTCGCCACGGACTGGTGGATCCCCGCCAGGACGTCCGGCATGGGCTCCCCCCGGGACAGGTGGGAGATCACCTCCGACTCGGCAAAGACGGTGCAGATGCTGCTGATGGAGACCGTCCGGGCGCTCGTCTCCGCAACGCCCGCCAGCTGCTCGACCTCCAGGCCCAGGACCCGGGCCATGACCTCCAGGAAGCGCCCCGTCCCGGCGGCGCACTTGTCGTTCATGACGAAGTTCCGCACCAGCCCCGGGGGCTCCGCCTGGATGACCTTCACGTCCTGACCCCCGATGTCGATGATCGTCCGGGCTTCCGGCACCAGGTGGAGCACCCCCCGGGCGTGGCAGGTGATCTCGCTCACCTGCCGGTCCGCGCCGACAAAGGTGACCCGCCCGTAGCCGGTGGCCACGGTCCGCGACACCTCCTCCCGGCGGATTCCCGCCTGCTCGAGGGCCTCCCGGAGCGCCCGCTCCGGCCCCGTTGTGCCCGTTCCCACGGGGATGACGGCCTGTCCGGCCACCTCCCCGCCTCCGTTCAGGACGACGGCCTTGGACGAGGCGGAACCGATGTCGACTCCCAGGGCATACATGCGTCAGATCATCTCCGCGAAGGACTGGAGGCGCGTCCGGGCCTGTTCGAGGGACATCCGGGGCTCCGTCTCCAGGTGAAGGACGGGGATGCCCGCGGCGTCGAAGTCTTTCCGGTAAAGGGGATAGTCCATCTCCTCGGGGTCGCAGAACTGCATCATGAGAACCACGAGGCCCCGGGCGCCGGAGCGGCGGACCAACTCCAGCAGGATCCGGTTCCGCTCCTTCCCCGGGTCGAAGGCGAGGGAGCAGCCCTCGACAAGGGACCAGCGGCGGGCGAGGCGCTCCAGGGGATCGCCCCCGTCGGGCACGTCGGTCCGGAAGGCCCGGGATTCCTGGGCCAGATCATCGGCGACGACGTCCAGGCCGACATCCTCGAAGAGTCCCATGAGGCCCTCCGGTTCCGCCATGATCCCCGTGACGACGACCTTCTTCCCCCGGCCGGATTCCCCCTCGGGAATCCCCTTCAGGTGTCTCGTCAGTTCGCCGACGAGGGCCGCGTGTTCGGCCCGGTCCATGAAATAGGAACTCTTCACGACGGCGTGGCGAACCCCGGGCAAGACAAGGGACGGGTGCCGGGGCGCCTCCTCGAGAAAGGCCCGGAGGGCCCGCCGGTGATCGTTGAAGATCCCGATCGCCGAGTCCAGGTCCCCCGGCGCGATCTTCCGCCCCGCGATCGCCTCCAGCCGGGCCTGCACCTTCTGATACTCCGCCCGGAGGTAGGCGACCCCCTCGGGGCTCCGGCGGTTCTGCGGGTGGACCACCGGCACGAAGGGGATGTCCGGCCGGGCGGCCCGGAAGTTCTGGCCGAAGAAGGTCAGGCTCTCGCAGAGGCACGGGACCATCATCGCGGCGAGGCCGTCGTAGACGCCCCGGATCGCCAGTTCCAGGGCGGACTTCACGAGGGGACAGGCAAAAGGGGGAAAGTAGTGGTTCGCTTTCGAAATGTCCGCGGTTCCGCCCCAGACGCCGACGGGGAGCATCCCGGTGGCGTGGACGATTTCCTCGGGGGCGTAATAGGGCAGGACGCCGACCAGGGGTTTTCCCCTTTTCGCCCGTTTCGCGACGGAAACACCGGGGCGGGCGGCAACCTCGAACAACTCCCGCAGGATGGCCTCAATCCGCATCCGCTCCGTCATCGTCCATCCCCCTTCCGGGCTTCCATCATCTCCACGAGGGCCTGGACCCGCGTGTCGAACTGGGCGGCCACGAAGACCCGCGGGTCCGCCTGGTCCCCGTCGAAGGTGATGTAGGGCGCCCCGGTCTCTTCGAAGACCCGGCGCTGGGCCTCGTAGGTGAGAAAGTCCATGACCTTGCAGCTCCGGTTCATGTGGTAGACGGCGCCGTCACAGCGACCCTGCCGGATGATCTCCACCCGCTTGGCCACCTGCCGTTCCAGGCTCATGTTGTTGGCCACGGATGCGTAGGCCCGGGCCATGCCTTCCAGGTCCCCCGTCTCGTACTGGACGGCCCAGCCGTCGGGGTAGTTGGAGCCGGTGATGTTGATGCCGTGGGAGCGGAAGACCTTCGCCGTGTGGGCCAGCTGGGGCCAGCAGGCGATGCCGTCGAACATGACCCGGAACCGCTCTTGTGCATCCCGGAAAGGCCCCTCGCCCCGGGCGATCTTTCCCTCCATCTCCCGGATCCAGAGGCGGAGGACCTCCGTCGTCTCCGGGCGGCCCCGCATGAAGACCATCAGGGTCAGGTAGTTGTAGAAGTCAAAGCCGTTCGCCGGGGACGGCACGTGGCTGACGATCTCGAACGCGCGCTTCCACAGCCGCACGTTTTCCCGGGATACCTCCATGACCTCCCGGAACCGGTCCCGATCGAAGGGGCGTCCCGTCAGGTCCTCCAGCTGCCCCACCAGGCGGTCGAACTGGGCCCGGATGTACCGCACCCGGGGTTCGTCCACGACGCCCTCGGGATTGTAGGGCATGTCGATCATGAAGACGGGAATCCCCAGCTCCTTCGCCAGGTTCTCGTACCACTTGACGATCATGGTGCAGTAGTTGTTGCAGCAGACCACGAAATCCGGAACCGGCGCCGGGGGGACGTCGGCGTCCCCCTTCGCCCCCTCGAGGAGGTAGCCGAAGTTGACCCGCATGTACCCGCAGATGTCGGCGTGGTACCCGTAGGCCTCGGCCCGCTCCAGGAACCCGAGGGCCCGCTTCCGGGCCGAGATGACCGCCGAGTGGTTCTCCGGGTAGACAAGGGGGAGCCCCATGGTCTCGAAGAACTCCTGGGGCGCGATGGCGGTGGACCAGCCGACGGGCGTCCCGGCGGCCTTGGCCGCCGCGGCATCGGCGTAAACCTGACCGGCGTAGTGATCCAGAAGCTGCTTGGATGTTTGCACTTCGCTCATGACGGGAAAACCTCTTTCCTCCGGGTCGTCCCGGACGCGGGAACCCTACACGAAACGGCCCTGCTTCTCAAGAGCCGGCCAATTCGACGGAGAGACCGTTATTCCCGCTCCGGCACCGCCACGCGCAGCCGCGCCCCGTCGTGGAGGGCCCCCTCCAGGCCGACGGTGAAGCCGAGTTCGTCCCGTACCGGGACTTCCCCCGCCAGTGCCGCCCGGCAGAGGGCGCCCCCGGCGGCGATCAGGGCGTGCTTCACCGACAGGCCCCGGTAGAGGGTGACGGGCCGGTCGTTCACGAACACCCGGATCCGCTCTTTTTCCATGGGGATTCTCCCCTGCGGCGCGGCTTCCTCGATGGCTGAAGCCTCCGGAATGACGGGTCTCCCGCCGCCGTCTTCCCTTTCCGGAAACGGGGCCGCGGCCCCGCGTTGCCCGTCACGGCAGGACGGTGATGCGGCCTTCGATCCGGGGCCGGACGGGGGAATGGCGCTTCATGTAGGCGGACACGACGTCCCGGAGGTCGTCGCCATAGCGGACGTTCGTTCCGTCCCGGAAAGCCGTGTACTCGTCGCCGCCGGCGGCCAGGAAATCGTTGGTCACGACCCGGTACACCCGGTCCGGCGCGAGCGGCTGACCGCCGATCTCGACGCTCGCGATCCGCCGGCCCGCGGGCCGGCCCGGATCGCCCGTCACCCGGAGACCCGAGACCTGGAGGATCCCGTGGAGCCCCCGGGCGCCCTCCTCCAGGGCCTGGAAAACCTGGCGGCCCGTCAGGTCCATGGAGACGAGGACGTTGTCGAAGGGGAGGAGGGCGTACAGCTGCTCCAGGGTGACGGTTCCCCGGGGAATGTCCGTCCGGATGCCACCGCTGTTCATGAGGGCTACATCGGCCCCGGCAGCATCCCGCATGGCGTCGGCGACCAGGTTGCCCAGGTTCGACTCCCCCCGGGAGTTGCGCGTCAGGTCGACCTGGGTTGCGCCGGCCGCGGCGGCGAATCGATCCTGGATCCGGTCCTCAAAGGAGGCGGCGAGCCGGGCAATCTCCGGATCGAACGGATCCGCCGCACCGGAATAGACGACCCGGAGTTCCCCCTTCCCCGTGAACCGCTCGATCCGGCCGCTCTTCGGGTCCACCTCCAGTTCCAGGACGCCCAGGTACACGCCGTAGCACCCGGCCTGGACGATGACGGTCCGACCGACCACGACGGGGTTCTGGACGGCCGTGTGGCTGTGGCCGCCAACGATGACGTCGATGCCCTCCACCTCCCCCGCCATCCTTCGGTCCGCATCAATTCCGCTGTGGGAGAGGACGACGACCAGGCGCGCCCCCGCCGCCCTCACGTCCCGGATGACCCCCGGCAGGACGTCCCGGGGCTCCCGGAAGGTCAGGCCCTTCACGTTTCCGGGCTTCGTCGTCCAGGCCGTCTCGGGGGTCGTGATCCCGATGACGGCGATCCGGATCCCCTTTCGCTCCAGGAGGAGCCAGGGCCTGACGCCCGGTAGCGGCGCGCCCCGCCCGTCGACAATGTTCGCGGCAAGCCAGGGGGTGCGGGCCCCGGAGCGCATTTTTTCGAAGGCCTCCCCGCCCCAGTCGAATTCGTGGTTCCCCACGGCCATGGCATCGAACCGCAGGGCGTTCATGATCTGCGTCACGGGCTCCCCGCGGAAGACGTTGGAGATGGCCGTCCCCTGGAACATGTCGCCCCCGGACAGGAGCAGCGTCCCGTCCGGGTTCTTCGCCCGCTCGGCGGCGATCATCGGGACCAGCCAGGCGGCGCCGGCAACAGGCCGCTCCGGGTCGATGGTCCTGACGATGCCGGGGAGGATGTGCCCGTGGGTGTCGTTGACGTGGAGGATCGTCAGGGCGAGGGGCGGGCCGGCGGCGGACGCCTGCGGGCAGAGGAGAAAAAACGAAACGAGCGGAGCGAGGACCAGGACGAGTGCATTGCGGAGGCGAATCCTGACGGTGCCTCGCGGCGATTGGTCCGGATTCATGACGGCTCCTTCGGATGGGCTCTGCCCGCTCCCCGGACGGGAACGGGCGGGGCCGGAAGACAGCGCCGGCTCAGAGGACGAACCGGACGGCGGGATGGTTTTTCAGCATCTCGTAGAGGGTCGTCCGGACCCCTTCGTCGGGCACGGTCATCTCCACGTTCAGGCAGCGGTACCTCCCTGTGGCGCTCGTGTTGGACAGGGTTACGGTGTGCGGGATGTTCTGGACTACCTGGATCACCGCCTCCCGGAGAGCCTCCTCGTCGGGACCGATGATCTTGTAGACCCACCGACAGGGGTACTCGATGACGGGTTTTCTCCGCTCCGCGCTCATGACCGGGTCTTCCTTTCCGACGGCCGGGACGGGACGCCACCGGCAGGCCCCTTATCGCACAAACGGCGGCCGTTTGGAAGAACCGGGATGGATTCTTGACAGGAACATGCCTTGCTGCTTCAATTCATGGCCTCCCTGGGGTCGGCGGGGAAGGACGGCAACGTCCCTCCCGAACCGCTCCCGCCCGGAAGGTCGGGGTGCAGGCGAAAAAATCCGTTTCCGAAGGAAAGACACCGCATGGCTGACAACGGCTTCCCTTCCTGCCTGGAGATGGAGCGTCTCGGAGACGCCTGGCCGGGGAAATGCCTGCAGGCCCTGGTGGTCCGGGCCTCCGGCTGGGAGGCGACGGCCGGCACGCTGCGGCTGTTCGCCCGCCGGGACGGCAGGAGTCCCTGGCGGCCAGAAGCGGGGGAGATCCCCATCGTCCTGGGAAGAAGCGGCCTCGCCTGGGGTCGGGGCATCCATCCCCCGACGGAGGCGGAGCAGCCCGTGAAGCGGGAGGGCGACGGGAAAGCGCCGGCGGGGATCTTCCGTCTCCGGCAGGCCTTCGGGTACGCACCGCCGGGGGACGCCCCGTGGATCCGGCTCCCCTACCGGCAGGTCACCCCGGGAACGCTCTGCATCGACGATCCCGCCTCGGCTTCCTACAACCGCATCATCGACGGCCCGGTCGCCAACCCGGACTGGCAGAGCCGCGAGGCGATGCTCCGGGAGGACGGGCTCTACCGCCTCGGCGCCGTCATCGGGCACAACTCCGACCCCGTTCTGCCGGGGGCCGGCTCCTGCGTCTTCCTCCACCTCTGGTGGAGTCCCACAGCGCCCACGGAGGGTTGCACGGCACTGGCAGCGGAGGACCTGGAGCGGGTCCTCCGCTGGCTGGAACCGGAGGCGCAGCCGGTCCTGATCCAGCTGCCGGGGGAGGAGTACCGGAAGAGGAGGCGGCCCTGGAGCCTTCCCTGAAGCGGACCGGCATGGAGTCTTTCCCGGCCCCCGGATCATCCGGAGGAAGAACGGACCGGGGCCGGGCTGTGCCAGGCCGTCCTGGACGGGGCGGCAGGATGCGTAAAAGGGGACGGGAACCGACGGCCGCGAAGACCCCGTTCCTGTCCCCTTTTCGATGTCCGATTCGGTTGTCCTACTGGATGCTCCAGGTCGTCCCCGCAGGCCCGTCCTTGAGGACCACCTGCCGGTCCGCCAGGGCCTTCCGGATCTCGTCGGCCTTCTGCCAGTCCTTGTTCGCTCGGGCCTCCCGGCGCCCGGTGATGAGGCGCTCGATCTCCGCCACGTCGAGCCCCCGCTTGGCCGCCTCCCGCTCCCGGTCCTCCGCGAGATAGCGGTCCGGGTCCACGAGGAAGAGGCCGAGGACACGGCCGATCCCGCCCAGGGTCTCCCGGGCCTGGCGCAGGACCGCCACGGAAGCGGGGCCGACGCGAAAGCCCTTGTCCAGGAGGTAGCCGTTCAGGTGGCGGATCCCATCGAAGACGTGGCCCAGCGCCCGGGCGGTGTTGAAGTCGTCGTTCATGGCCTCGGAGAACCGCTCCGGCAGCCGCGACAGGACCTCCGCCAGATCCTTCTCCTTCCCCGACCGTTCCGCCGGGTCCGCCGCCTGCGCCCCCTCTCCCGCCTTCCATGCGTCCTGGAGCGCCTTCAAGGTGCTGTAACACCGGTCCATGCCCTGCCGGGCCTCTGCCAGGGAATCCTCGGAAAAGTCCACGGGGCTCCGGTAGTGGCTCTGGAGCATGAAGAAGCGCAGGACCTCCGGGGCGAAGCGCTTGAGCATCTCCTCGATGGTGAAGAAGTTCCCCAGGGACTTGGACATCTTCTCCGAGTTAACCCGGACGAAGCCGTTGTGAAGCCAGTAGTTGGCGAAGGGCTTTTCGTAGGCGCCCTCGGACTGGGCGATCTCGTTCTCGTGGTGGGGGAAGACCAGGTCCTCGCCCCCGCCATGGATGTCGAAGGTCTCCCCGAGAAAGCGCTGGCTCATGACGGAGCACTCGATGTGCCACCCCGGCCGGCCGGGTCCCCAGGGGCTGTCCCACCAGGGTTCCCCCTCCTTGCTGGCCTTCCAGAGGGCAAAGTCGAGGGGGTTCCGCTTCCGCTCGTTCACGTCCACCCGGGCGCCTGCCATCATGTCCTCCAGGTTGCGCCCCGAAAGCTTCCCGTAGCCCCGGAACCCCTCCACGGCGTAATACACGTCGCCGTCCATGGCGTAGGCCAGCCCCTTCTCCTCCAGGGTCCGGATGAGGCGGATCATGCCGTCGATGTGCTCCGTCGCCTTCGGGGTCTCCGTGGGCGGCTCGATGCCGAGGGCGGCCATGTCCTCGTTGTGCCGGGCGATGAAACGCTCCGAGACATCTCCGATCGTCGTTTGTTCCCGGTTGGCCCGGTCGATGATCTTGTCGTCCACGTCGGTGAAGTTCTTGACGAAGGTGACGTCGAAGCCGGCGTACCGGAAGTAGCGGGTGATGACGTCGAAGACCACGGCGGAGCGGGCGTGGCCGATGTGGCAGAGGTCGTAGGCGGTGATCCCGCAGACGTACATCCCCACCTTCCCCGGGACCAGGGGCTGGAACTCCTCTTTTCGTCTCGTCAGGGTGTTGTAGAGCTTCAGGGGCATGGAAACCTCCTCCGGATCGGTCGATCATCCCCGGGCGCCCGCCCGTGGCGGACCGCGAAACAGGTCCTCCGCGGGCCGGGTTGTCCGCAGCGCCGGACCGTCCGCCACAGCGGACGGGGACGGACCCGCGCCCGGCACCCCTCAGGGGAATACGGACAGCATCCCGAGGCCCGCGTCCTCGGGGAATCCGCACATCAGGTTCATGTTCTGCACGGCCTGCCCCGACGCCCCCTTCACGAGGTTGTCGATGGCCGCCAGCACGACGACCCGCCCCGTCCGCCGGTCGGAGACGACGCCGAGGTCGCAGAAGTTGGTCCCCCGGACGGACGAGATGTTGGGCACGCTGCCTTCCCGGTAAACCCGGACGAAGGGCTCTTCCCGGTAGAAGCGGCGGTACAGGTCCAGGACGTCCGCCGTGGCAGCGGTATGTGTCAGGCGGGCATAGAGGGTGCTCAGGATCCCCCGGTTCACCGGCAGCAGGTGGGGGGTGAAGGAAAGAAGGACCTCCCGGCCGGCCAGGACGCCCAGTTCCTGCTCGATCTCCGGCGTGTGCCGGTGCTGGCCCACCTTGTAGGCCTTGAAGCCCTCGTCGACCTCGCAGAACAGGGAGCCGATCACCGCCTCCCGCCCGGCGCCGCTCACGCCGGACTTGGAATCGGCGATGAGGGTCTCCGGGTCGATCCAGCCCTCTTTCAAAAGCGGCGCAAACCCCAGGATGACGCTGGTGGGGTAGCAGCCCGGGTTGGCGACGAACCGGGCCGCCCGGATCGCTTCCCGGTACAGTTCCGGCAAGCCGTACACCGCCTCCCGGATCAGGTCCGGGGCCCCGTGCTTCTGGTACCAGGCCTCGAAGGTCGCCACGTTCCGGAGACGGAAGTCGGCGCTCAGGTCGACGACTTTCTTGCCGGCCTCCAGGAAGTGGGAAGCCACCCGCATCGCCCCGCCGTGCGGCAGGGCCAGGAAGACGAAATCCGCCGCCTCGGCCACTTCCTCCGGCGAGGCGTCGATGAAGACCAGGTCCGTCCGGTCCGTGAAGACCGGGTAGAGGTCGGAAACGGCCATCCCCTTGTACTGTCGGGACGTGACGGCCGTAACGCTCACGTGGGGATGGCTGAGAAGGATCCTGAGCAGTTCCTGGCCCGTGTACCCGCTTGCTCCGTAGATACCGACGTTCATGAGTCCACCGCTGATGGGTTCCGGGTTCAGGGCGGCCCCTGGAGGGATGATGCCGCCCGGGGGGAGGCGAAAAAAAAGGGAGGCCCGAAAGCCCCCCTCCCTGTTAGCGCTTGGAGAACTGGAATCGCTTCCTGGCCCCCGGCTGGCCGTACTTTTTTCGTTCCTTGATGCGGGAGTCGCGGGTGAGGAACCCTGCCCGCTTCAGAACGGAGCGAAGATCGACGTCGAAGTCGATGAGCGCCTTCGCGATCCCGTGCTTGACGGCCCCGGCCTGGCCGGCGCTGCCGCCGCCGTTCACGTTGATGTAAAAATCGAACAGGCCCTTCTTGCCCGTGATCTCCAGGGGCTGCTGGATGAGCATCTTCAGGCTGTCCCGGGTAAAGTAATCGTCGAAGTTCCGCTTGTTGATCGTCATCAGGCCGCTGCCTTCCTTCATGTAAACCCTGGCAATGGCCGTTTTTCGCTTGCCCGTTGCGTAGAAGCGCTTTTCCATATCTCTCTCCAGACTGAATCTTGCCGGCTGTTCTCTACAGTTCGAGGGTCCTGGGGCACTGGGCCTCATGGGAGTGGGTGCTGCCCTTGTACATCTTGAGCTTTCTCAGCATCTGCCTGCCCAGGGTGTTCTTCGGGAGCATGCCCTGGACGGCGTGGCGGAGCACGTCTTCCGGCCTGAGCTGAAGGAGCTTCCCCGCGGAGATGGACTTCAGTCCGCCGGGGTAACCGGAATGATGGTGGTACATCTTGTCGTCCAGCTTCCGGCCCGTGAGGACCACCTTGCCCACGTTCACCACGATGACGAAATCACCCGTGTCCACGTGGGGCGTATAGATGGGCTTGTGCTTGCCCCGGAGTCGCGACGCGATCACGCTGGCTAGCCGGCCCAGCGTCTTTCCCTCGGCGTCCACGACGTACCAGTCGCGCTGCACGTCTTCTTTCCTGGCGCTGTATGTTTTCATCGATTGCTCACCAGCCACGTAAAATTGAAAGGTGGAACCTACGCAATCCGGCCCGGTTTGTCAAGGGAAAATCCGTATTCGGAACAGCCTTTCCTCACCCCGGACGGCGGTGCGGTGAGGGTCCGCCGGGTCCGCTCCGGCTCTAGAGTCCGTAGAGAGAGAGCCGGACCGCGTAGGTCCGGTCCGGCTCCTCCTCCCCGTTGGCCAGGTAGGTCACGTTGTCGGAGAAGCTCACCTGGATTTCCCAGCACTGTCGGCGATAATGGACGCTGTAGGTCCGCTCCACGTCCTTGTTGTCCAGGCGGTTCCGGCGATGGAAATACATCACGTCGAGGGAGGGCGTCACGGCGGCCTTCAGCATCAGGTTCAGCTCCTCCAGGGTGTCCCGGGTGTACCGGTAGCCGATTGTCGCGGTGTCTCCCCGGCCGTCCGAGAGATTCAGGTCATAGTTCGCCTGCCGCCATCCGCCGCCGTTGACGTCGAACTTGTTCCGGGCCGCAAAGTTCAGGTACGACACCGGCGTCAGGTCGAGTTCCACGTCCAGGTCCCCGAAAGGCCGGCTTGACGAGCCTCCCGGCTCCACCGTTCGCTTCGCCTCCAGGACATTGTAGGTCTGCAACAGCTTGAGGCGGGCCCATTCCTGGTAGTACACCTTTCCGCTCTTGTCCCTGCGGCGGGCCGTCAGGGTGTTCGTCACGGCGTACGTGACTCCGTGCTGCTCGCCGATCCGGGTTGCGAAATCGGGCAGGTCGTCCTGGTACGCGTTCGGGACGTAGGTGTAGGTGACTTCGGGCTTCACGGCATGCCGGACCTTTTCCACCCCGGCCCAGTTGAGGGTGAAGATCTTCTGGACCTCTGTGGAGAACGAGGCCCCGGCCTGGAAGAGTTGACGCTCTCCCCGGCGCGTGTCCAGGGTGAGGGCCACGTTGTCGTCGCGGCTCCAGAACGTCCCCTGCCAGCCCACGGAAGGGTTGAACTGGATCGTCCGGAACAGGGTCATGGGCAGGGAGATCACCGGGTGCACGTCCAGGTAATGCCCCTTTTGTCCGGTGTTCCGGTAGAAGTAATCGTAGACGCTGCCGAACTCGTAATACAGCGGCGAGGTCAGGAGCCGCTGCTTCATGGAGGTGAAGGTGACCTCCGGGTAACGCTGGAGGGTCGCGGCGTTGGTCGCCTTCATGAAGTCGTCGCTGTAGCGGACGGCGGCGGTCAGGTTGGCGTTGCTCCAGTCCCGCACGTAGCGGACGGTGGAATCCAGCTGGGGCAGGGATTCGTTGGCCACGAAGGGGACCCGGCGGAAGCGGTCCGCCTGGGTGCTGGAATAGGAGCTCAAAAAGTAGTTGTGGGACGAGAAATCCCGGAAATACCAGGCATCGGAAACCTTGGCGATGTCGGCCCGCAGGTAGCTCTGGGCGTCGAACCGGGTCTCGTGGTTCCACCAGAGGGCCCAGCGCCGCTGTCCCGGCTGCCAGTCGCGGCTCATGAAACCGAGGTTTTCGATGACCCGCTTGCGGTCGTCGAGGTAGTCGCCGTAGATCGTGCCGAAGGAGCCGCCCGCCGTGACGTACCGCGCCTCCAGCCCTTCCTGGACCCCCCGCTGGCTCATGAAGCGCGTGTAGAGAGTGGCGTCGATGTTCTTCGCCGCGGCCCAGTAGAAAGGCACCTCCACGTCCGCGCCCAGCTTGTCCCGCGAATAGGAAAGGTACGGGAGCAGGAAGCCCGTCTGCCGGGTGGTCTTCACCGGGAACAGCAGGAACGGGGTATACATCACGGGCAGGTTCCGCACCTCGAAGCGCCCGTGCTTCATCGTGCCGTACCCGTCGATGGTGACGTCGAGTTCCTGCCCGGTGAACCGCCAGTCCGGCGTTTCCCCGTCGCAGGGCGTGGCCGCGGCATTTTCCACCCGGTACGTGGCCTCGGCCCGCTTTTCGATCCGGTCTCCCTGGACGTGAAAATGATTCTTCGCCAGGAACAGGCGGCCGTTGTAAACGACGCCCGTTTTGGCCTGCATCTGGAGCGTTCCCCGGTCGCCCTCCAGGACGTCGCCGTCGCTGAGCACCAGCACGTGCCCTTCCGCCGAGGCCTCGTCGGTGTTCCGGTCGATCCGGACCGTCTCGGCCACGAGGACCGCGCTGTCATAGGTGACCAGGACATTGCCCAGGGCCAGATACGCCTCGGGATCCTGGACGTAGCCGAAACGGTTCGCCTCGACCTGGATCGGCCCGGCCTTCCCGGCGCTCCGGGGGATGCTTTCCGGGTCCGGATACAGAACGTGCCGGTCCGGCCCCGCGACGCCGGGAACCCCGTCGCCCGGCAGGGAAAGGAAGAGGGGCAGGTAGCCGTCCCGGGTGATCCGGAGGAGACCGGGTTCCCCCGGGGGAATCGGGATGGAGAAACGGCCGTCGTCGCCGGTCCGGACCCGGACCCCGGGCCTGTGAACGAGTTCCGCCCAGGCGCCGGCCAGGGGAGCCCCGAAGGGGTCCGTAACCATCGCGGAGAACGGGACGGCGGCCGACCCGGCGCCCTCCGCTTCCCGGGGTTCGGCTGCCGCGTCTTCCGGTTTCAGGTTCGGCGGGCTGCTTCCGATTTCCTTCCCGGGACCGGAGGGCGGCGCGGGAACGGGGGACGATCCCGCATCCACGGCCGGATTCGCCCCGGAAGCGGCTGCCTCCCCGGGGCAGGAAGGGAGGCAAAGGAGGAAAAGCAAGAAGAAAAGCGGGATGATGCGTCTGGATCTGCCTGAACCCATGGCCCCTGTTTCCGATGAGAAGCGGATATCGTAGTACATTCCTGCATTTACGGATCAGTATCCGTATCATATTCCGCCCCGGGAAGGAACAGCTTTTTCACGGCCCCCACCAGATAAAGGGAGCCGGTCACGCAGACCAGCCCCGCCCCTCCGGCGATCTCGCGGGCCCTCTGCAGGCCTTTCCCCGGGCTTGGACAGACCTCCATCGGAATCGGGAGAAGCGGAGACGCGAGGCGCCGAAGCGATGCCGCGGGGCGGCCCCGTTCGGACGGAACGTCCGTGAGGATGAGGGCCGAGGCGATGCCGCGGAGCTTCCGGAACATGCCCGTGGCATCCTTGTCTCCCAGCGCGCCGAAGAGAACGACAATCTTCCGCTCCGCCGCTTCCCGTTTTAGGGCCCGGCAGAGGACGGACATGGCCGCCGGGTTGTGGGCGCCGTCCAGGATCACCGGGGGGGACCCGGGAATCGTTTCCATCCGCCCCTCCCAGCGGGTCGCAGCCAGGCCGGCGCGGACCGCCGGCGGGCCGACGGGGAAACCCCGCCGGGCAAGGACTTCCAGGGCCGCCAGCGCCACGGCGGCATTGTCGACCTGGTGCCGCCCCGGGAGCGGGCACGGCAGGGTTCGCTCCTCCCAGAGCAGCCCCCGGTAGGAAAAGCGACCCGCTCCCCGGGAACGGACCCGGAACTCGCGGCCGAGGCGAAACAGGACCGAGCCGGTCCGGCTGCAGGCGTCCTCCAGCACCCGGAGCGCACTCGCCTGGCGAACCGCCGTGACGCAGGCCCCGCCTTCCCGGATGATGCCGGCCTTTTCCGCGGCGATGGCGCGGATCGTCCGGCCCAGGTAGGCCGTGTGCTCCAGTCCGATGGTCGTGATCACGGAAACGGCCGGGGCGGTCACCAGGTTGGTGGCGTCCAGACGCCCCCCCAGGCCCGCCTCCAGGACGGCGACGTCGGCCCGGGCCCGGCGGAATTCGAGAAACGCCACGGCGGTGAGAAACTCGAAATAGGTCAGGGATTCTCCGGCCAGCGACCCGCGGACATCCCGGATGTGGCGGGCAAAGGCCTCCTTGCCGATCCAGCGTCCGGCGACCTGGATGCGCTCTCGCAGGTCCACCAGGTGAGGGGATGTGTACAGGCCGGCCCGAAGACCCGCGGCCTGGAGAACGGAGGTCAGGATGGCCGCCACGGAGCCCTTGCCGTTGGTGCCGGCGATGAGAACCGCCGGGCAGGCGTCCTGGGGCCTGCCCAGACGCTCCAGGACGCTGCGCAACCGCTCCAGGCCGAGCCGGATGTTTGTCACGCCGATGGTCGAGAGATAGTGAAGGGCTTCCCGATAGGACATGGTGCTGTCGAAGTGTCAATCCGCCGACAAAACAAAGGCCATGAACACAGCGGAAACATCACGCCCATTCATGGCCTTCCGGAAACGGGAAAATGGCTGGCCGGCCTATTCGACCTTGAAAACCTCGTCGCCGGGGCGCACCCGGTCGGGAACCTGGATGCCGATGTAGTCGCCCGCCACGGCCTTTTCCACCTTCGCGTTGTTGACCTCCATGGAGTCGATCACCAGCGTGAAGTCCGTGGTGTGGCCGAAGAACTTGATGGATTCCCCGACCTTGACTTCGCCTTCCATGATCTTGACGGCGGCGACGCTGGGCTTCGCGAAAAACTTGACCACTTCTCCGATCTTGATATCCGCCATGGTACCTCCTTTCGTCGGCTATCGTTTGCGGGATGAATCCCGCTTCGGTTTCGTGGATACGTATCTCCGAACCGTGAAAAAGACAAGAAAAAAGAAGGGCAGGCCCGTTTCAGGCCTGCCCCTTGTCGGATCACGGGGTGCGGGACCGGTTGTCCGGCCCGGCTCGTCACGCCGCCTTCTGCTTGCCCTTGGAGGCCTTCTTGGCCTTCTGGGCCTTCTCCTTTTCGTCCCCGACCATCTCGATCAGGGCCATGGGCGCGTTGTCACCCACCCGGAAGCCGGTCTTGACGATTCGCGTGTAACCACCCTTCCGCTCCTTGAAGCGGGAGGAAATCTGCTCGAAGAGCTTCTCCACCACGTCCCGGTCCCGGACATAAGCCAGGGCCTGCCGGCGGGCATGGAGATCGCCCCGCTTGCCCAGGGTGATCATCTTCTCGGCGATGCGCCGGAGTTCCTTCGCCTTGGTATCGGTCGTCTCGATCTTCTCGTATCGCAGGAAGGACGTGACCATGTTGCGGAACATGGCTTTCCGGTGGCTGGATGTCCTTCCGAGTTTCGCGGTCAGTTTCCGGTGACGCATGAGTACAGTCCTTTCCCCGACGGATGATTAACTGTCACGGCCACCGCCGTGCTCTTCTGCATCGGCGGCCCGGTTCCAGGGCTGGAATTCGAGCTTCATCCCGAAATACAAGCCCATCTCGTCCAGAATCGTCTTGATCTCGTTGAGCGATTTCCGTCCGAAATTCTTGGTCTTCAGCATTTCCGCCTCGGTCTTTTGAACGAGTTCGCCGATGAGCTTGATGCCCGCGTTCTTCAGGCAGTTGGCGGAGCGCACGGAGAGCTCCATGTCGTCCACGCTGCGGAGCAGCATTTCGTTCACGTCCCGCTCCTGTTCCTGCGGGGGGGCCTCCGCCTCCTCCACCTCGTCGAAGTTGATGAAGGAGTCCAACTGGTCCTTGATGATCTTCGCGGCATAGGCCACGGCATCCTCGGGCAGAACGCTCCCGTCGGTCCAGACTTCCAGGATCAGCTTGTCGTAGTCCGCCACCTGGCCCACGCGGGCGTAGGTCACGGTGTAGTTGATCTTCTTCATGGGAGAGAAGATGGCGTCGATGTTGATCGTCCCCTCGGGCTGATCGGGATCCCGCTCCCGCTTTGCCGGGACGTATCCCTTGCCCATCTTCACGACCATGGTGGCCTTGAACGGCGCCTCTCCGGAGAGGGTGGCGATGTAGTGCTCGGGGTTGAGTACTTCCACCGTCCCGTCGGTGATGATGTCGGCCGCCGTGATGACCCCGCCCTTGCCGCGGTCGATGGTCACGTTCCGGGACCCCTCGCCGTGCATCTTGAAACGGACGCCCTTGATGTTGAGGATGATGTCTGTCACATCCTCCTTCACGCCCGGAATCGTGTCAAACTCATGAAGGACACCGTCAAACTTTACGGATACAACCGCCGCTCCCTGGATGGACGACAGCAGGATCCTTCGCAGGGCATTGCCCAGCGTGATGCCGAACCCTCTTTCCAGGGGTTGTGCGGTGAACTCTCCATAGAAACGGGTATGCGTGCCCTCATCGCACTCGATACGCTTGGGCCGTATCAGACTGCGCCAGTTGCTTTGCATAGACGTTATTTCCTTTCCGCCATTCTCAAGCCGGACAATCGGCTGTTATTTCGAATACAGCTCGACGACCAGCTGTTCCTGAACGGGCATGGTGAGTTCTTCACGGCTTGGAAGCGCCTTGACGGCTCCCCGGAAGTTCTCCTTGTCCAGATCCAGCCAGGAGGGAACGCCCCGCCTGGCCACTGTTTCCATGGCCTCGACAATCCGTTCCACCTTGCGGCTGCCTTCCCGGATCTCGATCGAGTCCCCGGCCTTGACCAGGTACGAGGGAATGTTGACCGGTCTGGAATTCACCAGGAAATGGTTGTGCCGGACCAGCTGGCGGGCTTCCGTACGGGAATTGGCAAATCCCATCCGAAAAACCATGTTGTCCAGTCTTCGCTCCAGGAGAACCAGCAGGTTCGTGCCGGTGATGCCTCGCTGCCGGTCCGCCATCGCGAAATATCCGCGGAACTGCTTTTCCAGGATTCCGTACATCCTCTTCAACTTCTGCTTCTCCCGGAGCTGGACACCGTAATCGGAGAACTTCTTCCGGATCTGTCCGTGCTCTCCGGGTGCATAGCCGCGCCGCTCATAGGCGCACTTTTCGCTGTAGCAACGGTCGCCCTTGAGGAAAAGCTTCAATCCCTCTCTCCGGCACAGCCTGCATGCGGATTCCGTGTATCTCGCCAACGGTTCCTCCCTCTGCTCGTCTCGTGATGTTATCGTGATTGTGCCCGGACGGATCGCATCCGGGTCTTACACCCGCCGCCTCTTGGGCGGACGGCACCCGTTATGGGGAATCGGGGTGACGTCCCGGATCAGGCTGATGTTCAAACCGGCCACCTGGAGGGCCCGGAGGGCCGACTCGCGTCCCGCGCCGGGCCCCCGCACGTACACCTGGACGGACCGCATCCCGTGTTCCTTCGCCTTCTTGACTGCGTCTTCCGCCGCCATCTGGGCCGCGAAAGGGGTGCTCTTCCGGGAGCCCTTGAATCCCTGGATCCCCGCGGAGGACCAGGCGATGACGTTTCCGCTCAAGTCCGTGATGGTGATGATGGTATTGTTGAACGTCGACTGGATATGGGCAACCCCTTCCGTGATGTTCTTCTTTTCCTTTTTTTTGCCCGTCTTTCGCGCTGGCCTTGCCATGATTCCTCCGTGAGCGCCCTTCGGCTATTTCTTCTTGGCTCCGACGCCTCGTCGGGGACCCTTTCGGCTCCGGGCGTTGGTTCGGGTTCGCTGTCCTCTTACGGGCAGTCCCTTCCGATGCCGGAGTCCGCGGTAGGATCCCAGGTCCATCAACCGCTTGATGGCCATGGACACGTCCCGGCGCAGATCCCCTTCCACCTTGTGTTCCCGGTCGATGATGTTGCGGATGGCCGTGATCTCGGCGTCCGCAAGGACATCCGTCTTGGTCTCGGGGGGGATCCCCGCTTCCTTCAGGATCTGCAGGGATCGGGTCCGACCGATGCCGTAGATGTAGGTCAAGGCGATCTCCATCCGCTTGTTCTTCGGCAAATCAACTCCGGCAATGCGCGCCACTGAAAACCTCCTGGTACGAATTATCCCTGACGCTGCTTATGCTTCGGATTCTCACAGATGACCCTGAGCACGCCACGCCTCTTGACGATCTTGCACTTGTCGCAGATTTTCTTCACGGAAGACCGTACTTTCACGTTACACCCTCCCTGCCTTCCAATCCCGCCGGCCCTTCCGGTCCGGCGAAACCCTCCGGCCTGTCATTTTGCCCGATAAATGATCCGGCCCCGGGTCAGGTCATAAGGGGAAAGCTCCACGGTGACCCGGTCCCCCGGCAGAATCTTGATGAAATGCATGCGCATCTTTCCGGATATGTGGGCCAGGACACGGTGTCCGTTCTCCAGTTCCACCCGGAACATGGCGTTTGGCAAGGGTTCCACCACCCTGCCTTCCACCTCGATAGACTCTTCCTTTGCCATGATCCCGTACCGGCTCCTCTGGTTCCCCGCGACAGGTTCCCCTGTTCTCAGGAAACGCGGCTTAAAATCTCCGGTCCATTTTTCGTGATGGCCACGGAGTGCTCGAAGTGGGCCGAAAGCCGGCCGTCGGCCGTCACCACCGTCCACCCGTCGTTCAGCACCCGGACCCGCCACCCGCCCTGGTTGACCATGGGCTCGATAGCCAGCACCATTCCCGCCTTCAACTCGATCCCGCGCTTTTCCATCCCGTAGTTCGGGATCTGGGGCTCCTCGTGAAGGGTCTTGCCGATTCCGTGGCCGACAAAATCCCTCACCACCGAAAACCCGGCACCCTCCACATGCCTCTGGATGGCCGCCGAGATGTCCCCCAGTCGCTGGCCGCTTCTGGCCTGCTCGATTCCCTTGTACAGGCACTCCTCGGTGACGCACATGAGTCTCTTCGCTTCCTCGGTGACCTGCCCGACCGGCACGGTGATGGCGGCATCTCCGTAGTAGCCCTGGTAGAGGGCTCCAAAATCCAGTCCGATGATGTCGCCGTCCTTGAGCACCCGGTCCGAGGGCATCCCGTGGACAACCTCCGCATTGACGGAGGCGCAAAGAGAGAAAGGGTAGCCCCGGTATCCCTTGAAGGCCGGTTTCGCGCCCCTCTTCCGGGCCAGCGTTTCCGCCCGGCGATCCAGCTCCAGGGTCGTGATCCCCGGCTTGATCGTTGCTTCCAGTTCGCCGAGGACCTCCGCCACGATGCGGTTGGCGACACGGATAAGGTCGATTTCAGCCGGTGATTTCAGGATAACCATGACCGTTTTCAGGACAGCCCGACGTCAGCGTCTTCTGGCCAGGCGGCCCTTCTTCAGGAATCCCTCGTATTGCCTTGTCAGCAGGTGCGTCTCGATCTGGCCCGCCGTATCCAGAGCCACCCCCACCACGATCAGAAGAGCCGTCCCGCCGAAATAGAACGGAACGTTGAAATTGCTGATCAGGATGCTCGGCAGGACACACACGGCCGAGACGTAAATCGCTCCGCCGAAGGTCAGCCTCGAGAGCACCTCGTCGATGTACTCGGCCGTCTTCTTACCCGGCCGGATCCCGGGAATGTAGCCGCCGTATTTCTTGATGTTGTCCGCCACGTCCACGGGATTAAAGACCACCGCCGTATAGAAGTAGCAGAAGAAGACAATGAAACCCACGTAGAGCGACTCGTACGCTATCTTACCCGGGACCAGGGCGTCGGAAACAACCTTCATCCAGGGATGGCTGATGAAGTTGGCCAGCGTCGCGGGAAACATGATGATGGAGGAGGCGAAGATCGGTGGAATGACACCCGCCGTGTTCACCTTGAGCGGCAGGTGGGTCGTCTGCCCCCCGTAAACCTTCCTGCCCACGACCCGCTTCGCGTACTGGATCGGAATCCGTCGCTGCGCGCTCTCGACGTACACGATGACCGCCACCACGCCGATCATCATGGCAGACAGGAAAAGAATGAAGAAAATCCCCATTTCGCCGCTGGAGAGGAGCCGGAAGGTGTTGAAGATCGCCGCGGGCGCCCGGCAGACGATGCCGGCGAAGATGATCAGCGAGATCCCGTTGCCGATTCCCCGCTCGGTGATCTGCTCTCCCAGCCACATGATGAACGCCGTTCCCGCCGTCAGGGTGAGCATCGTCATGAGGCGGAATCCCCAGCCGGGTTCGAGGACGATGGAAGCGCCCGTCGGACCGGCCATGCTCTCCAGCCCCACCGAAATCCCGAAGCCCTGGATCACGCTCAGCAGAACGGTTCCGTAGCGGGTGTACTGGGTGATCTTCCTTCTACCCGCCTCGCCTTCCTTGGACAGCCTCTCCAGGTGGGGAATGGCGATCGTCAGAAGTTGCAGGATGATGGACGCGCTGATGTAGGGCATGATGCCCAGCGAAAACACGGAGAAGTTGCTGAGCGCTCCTCCCGCAAACATGTCAAAGAGCCCCAGGAGCGATCCCCTGGCCTGTTCAAAAAAGGCGGCAAGTGCCAAGGAGTCGATCCCCGGCGTCGGGACATGGGCCCCGATCCGGTAAACCGACAACAAAAGAAAGGTAATCAAGATCCGTTTCTGGAGTTCCGGAATCTTCGGAATGTTGGACAATCCGCCGAGCAAGTTCAGGCCCCCTCAACCACGGAGCCGCCAACGGCCAGGATCTTCTCCCTGGCTCCCCGGCTGACCATTTCCAGCTTTACCGACAGAGGCCGGTCGAGCACTCCCTTGCCCAGGACCTTGACTCCGTCCCCCAGCCGGCGGACGAGCCCGGACTGGACCAGCAGCACCTCGTCCACAAGGGTTCCCTCGGGGAAGCGGTTCAACTGGCTGACGTTGACAATGACGATGTCCTTGCGGAACGGGTTCCGGAAACCCCGCTTGGGAAGCCTCCGGTACAGGGGCATTTGGCCGCCTTCAAACCCGGGATTCCGGCTGCTTCCGGAGCGGGCGTTCTGCCCCTTGTGGCCACGGCAGGACGTTCCGCCATGACCGGACCCTTCTCCCCGGCCGACGCGTTTCCTTTTCTTTCGCGAGCCCTCTGCGGGCTTCAAGGATCCCAGATTCATGTGCTACGGACCTCGATTTCTTCCACCGCCACCAGGTGGATGACCTTCTGCACCATGCCCCGAATGGCCGGTGTATCCTCCAGGATGACGGCCCGGTTGATCTTGCCCAGCCCCATACCCTTCAGGACCTTGCGGTGCGCTTCCGGCCGCCCGATATAGCTCTTCACCTGCGTGATTTTCAGTTTCTTGTCCACGGCTGCATCTCCCGGCTCTTCAGGATTTTCCCCGCAGGGCCGCAATGTCCTCCGGCCTCCGCAACTGGCCAAGGCCTTCCAGGGTCGCCTTCACCAGGTTGTGAGGATTGTGGGACCCCAGGCATTTCGTCAGGATGTTGTGAACCCCGGCGCACTCCAGAACGGCCCGCACGGCGCCGCCGGCGATCAGTCCGGTGCCCGGAGACGCGGGCTTCAGAAGGACCCGCCCCGCTCCGTACGCTCCGATGACCTCGTAGGGGATGGTCCCCTGGATGACCGCCACGGGAGCCATGCTCTTCTTGGCCTGCTCCATGCCCTTGCGGATGGCTTCCGGAACCTCGTGCGCCTTGCCCAGGCCTGCCCCCACGGATCCCTTGCCGTCTCCGACCACGACGATGGCGCTGAAGCGGAATCTCCTGCCGCCCTTGACAACCTTCGCCGTGCGGTTGATCGTGATGACCCGGTCCAGAAGATCCATCTCCTCTGGGCCCTTCTTCTCAAAGGATCCCTTCCTTCCTGCAAAGTCTCGGCTCATATCAGAAATCCAGACCGGCCTCCCGTGCCGCATCGGCCAGGGCTTTCACCCGGCCGTGAAAGAGATAGGGCCCTCGATCGAAGATGGCCTTCCGGACGCCCAGATCCAGCAGACGGCTTGCCAGGAGTTTTCCAACCTCCTTGGCCGCATCCTGCTTTTTCAGGTCCGTAACCCGGCCGCGAAGGTCCGCCTGCAGCGTGGACGCCTCCGCCAGTGTCCTGCCTTCCTGATCGCTGATGGCCTGCACGTAAATGTGCTTCGAACTCCGGAAGACGGAAAGCCGGGGTCTCTCTCCAGTGCCGAAAATCTTCCCCCGCACCCGCTTCTTCCGTTTATTCCTTACCCGTTGAATCCTCTTGGACGACAATGGTTCACCTCTCCGTCGCAACGACTCGGGCTTCCTACTTGGAGCCGATGGATTTCCCGACCTTTCTGCGTACCCTCTCTCCCGTGTACCGGATCCCTTTTCCCTTGTAGGGCTCCGGCTTCCGGAGCGACCGGATCTCGGCGGCCACCCGGCCCACAAGCTGCTTGTCAATACCGGAAACGAGCAGGTTGACCTGCTTGTCGATCCGGACGCTGATCCCTTCCGGAATGGCATATTCCAGGGGACTGGAGTAGCCGACAACGAGCTTCAGACGGTTTCCTCCGAGGAGTTCCGCCCGGTATCCAACTCCGGCGATCTCCAGGCCCTTCTCGAAGCCGGTGCTGACGCCGGTCACCATGTTGGCGACCAGGGTTCTCGTCAACCCGTGAAAGGACCGGTCGAACCGGTTGTCGGTCAGCCGCTTGATCGTGACCAGCCTGTCTTCCACGATCATCGAAATTCCCTTGGGAATCGACGCCGAAAGGACCCCCTTCGGCCCCTTCACCCGCACGGCATCCCCCTCCTGCTGAACCTGTACTCCGTCGGGGAGCGCTATCGGTTTCTTACCAATCCTGGACATGGAATCCGTTCTCCTGCACCAATCTTCCCGCCGTCTTACCAGACACTGCAGAGGACTTCGCCACCCACGTTCTGGTCTCTCGCCTCCCGATCCGTCATGACGCCCTTGGACGTCGACAGGACGGCGATCCCGTACCCGTTGAGCACCTTCGGGATCTTTTCACAGCCCACATAGACCCTTCTGCCCGGCTTGCTCACCCTCTGAATGCCGGTGATGACCGTCTTGCGGGTGTCCGGGTAGCGAAGGTACACGCGAAGGATTTCCATTCCCCGGGAATCCTTCTTGACGTCGAATCCGCCGATGTACCCGGACCGTTTCAACACCTTCGCGATGTCCAGGTTGATCCGGCTGAGCCGCACATCCACGCTCTTGAAATGAACCCGGTTGGCATTCCTGATCCGGGTCAGCATATCCGAAATCGGATCCGTCATCCCCATCCTGAAGACTCCTCCAATATTGGGTTACCAGCTGGATTTGATAACCCCGGGAACATCCCCCCGCAGGGAAAGGTTCCGGAGGCAAATCCGGCACATGTCAAACTTGCGGTAGTACGCCCGCGGCCTTCCGCACAGCGGACAACGGTTATACTGCCGAACCGAGAATTTCAACTTCCGTTTTGCCTTGGCAAGCAGGGACTTCTTCGCCACGCCCGATCCTCCCGAACACCTCGTTTTGTTTCTCTCAGTTTCTGAAGGGCATTCCCATGAGCTTCAACAGGTACCTGGCCTCGTCGTCGGTCTTCGCGTTCGTCACGATGACCACATTCATCCCCTTGATCTTGTCGATCTTGTCGTAATCGATTTCGGGGAAAATGATCTGCTCTTTCAGCCCCATGGCAAAGTTTCCCCTGCCGTCGAAGGACTTCGGGGAAATCCCGCGGAAGTCGCGCACCCGGGGAAGCGCCACGTTGACGAGCCGGTCGAAGAACTCGTACATCCGCTCGGCTCGCAGGGTGACGCAGCACCCGATGGACATCCCCTCCCGGAGCTTGAAGGTGGCGATGGACTTTCTGGCCTTCGTGATGATGGGCTTCTGTCCGGTGATGAGAGCGATCTCCGCCGAGGCGCTCTCCAGGATCTTCACGTTCTGGATGGCCTCGCCCAGTCCCATGTTGACGATGATCTTCTCGATCCGCGGAACCTGCATGCGGTTTCGATACCCGAACTCCTTCATGAGCGCGGGGATCACTTCCTTGTCGTAATATGCCTTCAGTCTCGCCATGACATTGACCCTATGCATCCAGAATTTCGCCGCATTTCCGGCAGACGCGGACCTTCTTCCCATCCTCCAGGATCCGGTGCCCGATCCGGGCACCCGCGTTGCACTTGCCGCAGATGAGCATCACGTTGGAGGCATGAATGGAACTCTCTTTTTCCAGGATTCCGCCCTTGCCCTTCGCATCCGGTCTCTTGTGCTTCTTGACGACATTGACCTTCTCGACGACGACCCGGCTCTTTTCGCTCATCGTCTTGAGAATCTTGCCGGTCTTTCCCTTCTCCTTGCCGGCAATGACCTTCACCGTGTCGCCCTTTTTCAACGCCATATCCTGCATGGATCGATCTCCAGAGTTTGCGTGTGTAACCGGGTTCAGAGAACTTCCGGCGCCAGCGAGATGATCTTCATGAACTGCTTGGCCCTGAGTTCCCGCGCCACGGGCCCGAAAATACGGGTGCCGATGGGCTCCATCTGGTTCGAAATCAGCACGGCGGAGTTGTCGTCGAATTTCAAATAGGAACCGTCCTGCCGCCGAACTTCCTTCACGGTCCTGACCACCACCGCCTTCATGACGTCGCCCTTCTTCACCTTGGAGTTCGGAAGGGCCTCTTTCACGGACACGACGATGACGTCCCCCACCCGGGCATATCTTCTCCGCGAGCCTCCAAGCACCTTCACGCAGGCAACCTTTTTGGCTCCCGAATTGTCGGCGACGTTGAGGACTGTCTGCATCTGAATCATGACTTCACCCCGCTCTGCTTCCTGCCGCTTCCTGCCGGTCTCAACTACTTGGCCTTTTCAAGGATCTCCCGCATGCGCCACCGCTTTCTCCGGCTCAGCGGCTTGGACTCCACCAGCAGCACCTTGTCCCCGATGCCGCACTCGTTCTGCTCGTCGTGGGCCATGTAGCGGGCATGCTTCCGAACGTACTTCTGAAAGACTGGATGTTTGACCAGCCTGTCGGAACGGACGACGATCGTCTTGTCCATCTTGTTGCTGACGACGACCCCCTGAATGGTCCTCTTGTTACCCCGCTCCCCCATGCTATCCGCGCGCCTCCTTCTCTCTCAGCACCGTCTTGACCCGGGCGATATCCCTCCGGACGTGTACCAGCGAGGCAGGCGACTCGAGCTGGCCGGCCGCATGGCGCATCCGAAGGCGGAACAGTTCCTCCCGGAGGTCCTTTTCCTTCTGCTTCAGTTCTTCCTGTGACAGGTCCTTGATCTCTTTAGTCTTCACTGGCCAACTCCCTTGTCAGGAACCGCGTGCTGATGGGAAGCTTGTGGGCGGCCAGGCGGAACGCCTCCTTGGCCACTTCGGTGGCCACGCCTTCCATTTCGTAGAGCACCGTTCCGGGCTTGACAACTGCCACCCAATCCTCGGGAGCTCCCTTCCCTTTTCCCATGCGGGTTTCCGCGGGCTTCTTGGTGATCGACTTGTGGGGGAATATCCGGATCCAGATCTTGCCGCCCCTCTTGACGTGGCGGGTCATGGCGACACGGGCGGACTCGATCTGGCGAGCCGTGATCCATCCGCACTCGGTTGCCTGGAGACCGAATTCTCCAAAGGCCACAAAATTGCCCCGGGTCGCCTTGCCGGACATGCGACCGCGCTGAAGTTTTCTGTATTTTACCCGTTTCGGCATTAACATCGCTGTCTTCTCCCTGTCCTGCCCGTCTTGCTATCCCGCGGGGGGAACCGGATCTATCCGGACGAACGGGTCCTAACTCCGGACCTGCTCCCTCTTGCCCGGCAGCACTTCCCCGTTGAAAATCAGAACCTTCACGCCGATCTGCCCATAGGCCGTCCGGGCCTCGGCGAATCCCCAGTCGATGTCGGCCCGCAAGGTGTGCAGGGGCACCCTTCCTTCCCGGTACCACTCGGAGCGGGACATCTCCGCTCCCCCGAGCCGGCCTGCGCACATGACCCGGATCCCCTTGGCGCCGAACTTCAGGGCCCCCGTAACGCACTTCTTCATGGCCCGCCGGAACGCGACGCGGCGCTCGAGCTGCATGGCGATGTTTTCCGCCACGAGCTGGGCATCCACTTCGGGCTTGCGCACCTCGAGGATGTTGACGATGACCTCGCTCTTGGAGAGCTGCTGCAGATCCTTCTTCAACTTCTCGACCTCGGAGCCCTTCTTGCCGATGATGATGCCGGGACGGGCCGCGAAGATGTTGACCTTGGCCTTGTTGGCGGCGCGCTCGATCTCAATGCGCGAGACGCCGGCCTGGTAGAGCTTCTTCTTCAGGAAGGTCCGGATCCGGATATCCTCGTGAAGGAGGTCATGGTAGTTCTTGTCGGCGTACCACTGCGAGCGCCACGTCTTGATTCCTCCCAGCCTGAAGCCGATCGGGTTAACCTTCTGCCCCAACGGGTCACCTCCTTAGATGTTTATCGCTCGTCCAGGACGACGGTAATATGGCTCATCCGTTTCTTGATCCCCGCCGCCCGGCCTTGAGCCCGGGCCCGCCATCGCTTCAGGGAAGGTCCCTGGTCCACGAAGATCTTCTTCACGTACAGGACGTTCTCGTCGATGTTCGGGTTCTGCTTGGCATTTGCAAAGGCGGACTTGAGCACCTTGTCGACCATGCCGGCGGCATTTTTCCGCGTGAACTTCAGGATTCCCCGTGCCTCTTCCACGGACTTTCCCCGGACCAGGTCCACTACCAGCCGTGCCTTCTGAGGCGATATACGAACGTATTTTGCAGATGCCTTCACTTCCATATGCTGATCACTCCCGACAACCGGCCTCGACCGGCGGCGTTCACTTCTTGACCTTCGATTTCCGGTCCCCGGCATGGTTGAAGAATGTCCGGCTCGGCGCGAACTCGCCCAGCTTGTGTCCCACCATGTTCTCCGTCACGAAGATGGGGATGAACTTCTTTCCGTTGTGGACGGCGAAGGTCTGGCCAATGAATTCCGGCGTAATCGTGGACCGGCGGGACCATGTCTTGATGACGGCCTTGCTGCCCGAGGTTTCGACTTGCCGAACCTTGCGGATCAGACTCTCTTCGACGTAAGGACCCTTCTTGATTGAACGTGCCACCGCTCGCTAACCCCTTCTCTTGACGATGTACTTGTCGGACCGCTTGTTCTTCCTCGTCTTGTGCCCCTTCGTGGGAATGCCCCAGGGAGTGCAGGGATGCCGCCCTCCGGAGGACCTCCCCTCGCCGCCGCCCATGGGATGATCGATGGGATTCATCACCACGCCGCGGGTGTGGGGGCGCCGGCCGAGCCAGCGGGAACGACCCGCCTTGCCGATGCTGATGTTCTCGTGATCGGTGTTTCCCACCTGTCCGATGGTCGCCCGGCACTCCAGGCGGACCTTCCGAACCTCGCCGGAGGGCAGGCGAACCTGCGCATATCCCCCCTCTTTCGCCATCAGCTGGCCGTAGGTTCCGGCGGAGCGGATGAGCTGCCCCCCGCGCCCGACCTTCAGCTCGATGTTGTGGATCAGGGAACCCAGGGGAATGTTTTTCAGGGGAATGGCGTTTCCCGGCTTGACGTCCGCCCGCTCGCTGCTGACGATGGTGTCTCCCACCTGGAGCTTGTCGGGGGCGAGAATGTATCGCTTCTCGCCGTCGACATACTTCAGGAGGGCAATGCGCGAGGAGCGGTTCGGATCGTATTCGATGGTGGCCACCTTGGCGGGGACGTCCATCTTGTCCCGCCGGAAATCGACCAGGCGATACCGCCTCTTGTGGCGGCCTCCCGTGTTCCGGCTGGTCATGCGGCCGCGGTTGTTCCGCCCGCCCGTCCTGGGCAGCGCCTTCACGAGCGACTTGTCCGGCTCCGAAGCGGTGATCTCCTGGAAGTCCGCACAGGTCTGGAATCTCCTGCCAGGCGACGTGGGTTTGTATTTGACGATTCCCATTTTTCCGCTCCTCTCCCCCTACACCCCTTCGTACAGTTCGATGCGGCTGCCCGGGGCCAGGGTAACGACCGCCTTCTTCCAGGACTTGCGGCGACCGAGGACCTTTCCCATGCGCTTCTTCTTCCCCTCGACATGCATCACGTTCACGTCCAGGACTTTCACCTTGAACAGCTTTTCGACGGCCTGGGCGATCTCGATCTTGTTCGCTCGCGGGTCCACTTCAAAGACATACTTGTTGGCCTCGTCCTTGACGACGGTGCTCTTCTCCGTCAGGATGGCCTTTTTCACGATTCCGTAGAGTTCCATTATGACAGCAGCGCCCCCTCTATCTTCTTGACCGATGGCTCCAGGAGGACCAGGTGCTGGTACTTCATGATGTCGTACACATTGAGGCCTTCCGAGCGGATCATCTTGACGGACCGGATGTTCCGGGACGATTTTTCGAGAACGACGTTCGGCTGGTCCAGAACGAACAGGGCCGTCTTCAGGCCCAGCCGCTCCACGACGGCCTGGAACTTCTTCGTCTTGATCTCCTCCATGGGGAAGTCCCGGAGCACCAGAATCTTTTCCTCCCGGGTCTTGAGGCTCAGGGCGGAGCGCAGCGCGCTGCGGCGCATCTTCCGAGGCATCTTGAAGGAGTAATCCCGGGGATGGGGGCCGAAAATCACGCCGCCCTTGCGCCACAGGGGGGAGCGGATGTTTCCCACCCGGGCCCGGCCGGTTCCCTTCTGGCGCCAGACCTTGCGATTGCTTCCCTGCACGTCGCTGCGCTCCTTGGTGGACGCGGTGCCGCTCCGCCGGGCCGCCATCTGCATTCTCACCATTTCGTGAAGCAGGGACTCGTTGACATCCGACCCGAACACGGCGTCGCTCAGCTCGATCTCCGAGACCTTTTGAAAGTCGATATCGTACACATTCACCAGCGGCATGGATTCACCCCGGAGAGGCTAACTCGCCTTCTTTTTCGATTTTGTGATCAGGACGTAACTCTGCCGGCATCCCGGAACCGGCCCCTTGACCAGGAGGAGGTTCCTGTCCGACCGGACCGCCACGACGACCAGGTTCTGAACGGTCTTCCGGTCGCCACCCATGCGGCCGGGAAGACGGGTCCCCTTGAAGACGCGGGACGGGTAGGCACTGGCGCCGATGGAGCCGGGAGCCCGGTGGAACATGGACCCGTGGGTCGCCCGTCCCCCGCCGAACCCGTGTCGCTTCATGACACCGGCAAACCCCTTTCCCTTCGTGGTCCCCACGATGTCCACCTTGTCACCCGCGGCGAACAGGTCCACTTTCCGTTCCTCGCCGACCTCGCAGGGCTCGGGGAGCGCCGGGAATTCCCGGAGAACCCGGAAGCATCCCCGGTCGGCCGCCCGGAAATGGCCTTGCAGGGGCTTGGTCAGCCGGCTCTGCTTCACCCGGTCGTAGCCGAGCTGGACGGCCTCGTAACCGTCTCTTTCCACGGTCTTCTTCTGAATGACCACGGAAGGCTCCACCTCGATGACCGTCACCGGAACGGCAACGCCGTCCTCCGAGAAGATCTGGGTCATCCCCAGCTTTTTACCAATCAGTCCCGCACTCATGTCCATCCCAGTCTTCCGCTGCCGGAACGAAGCCCGTTACCGCTTCCCGATCCGGACCGTTACAGTTTGATCTCCACATCCACACCGGCGGACAAGTCCAGCTTCATGAGCGCGTCCACCGTGGACTGGGTCGGCTCGATGATGTCGATGAGCCGCTTGTGCGTCCGGATCTCGAACTGCTCCCGCGACTTCTTGTCCACGTGGGGGGACCGGTTGACGCAGAACTTGTGGATGTCCGTGGGGAGAGGGATCGGCCCCGCAACCCGGGCGCCCGTTCTCTTCGCCGTCTCCACGATGTCTGTGACGGACCGGTCCAGCAGCTTGTAGTCGTACGCCTTCAGTCGAATTCGAATCTTCTGGTCTTTCATGTGCCGCTCAATGACCTCTGGTCTACTCGATGATCTTGCTCACCACACCCGCGCCGACCGTCCTTCCGCCTTCCCGGATGGCGAAGCGGAGCTGCTCTTCCATGGCGATGGGGGTGATCAACTGAACTTCGATGTTGACGTTGTCCCCGGGCATGACCATCTCCACGCCTTCCGGCAGGGTGGCGACGCCGGTCACGTCGGTGGTGCGGAAGTAGAACTGGGGACGGTACCCGCTGAAGAACGGGGTGTGCCGGCCGCCTTCTTCCTTCGTCAGGACGTACACCGCGGCGTTGAACTTGGTGTGGGGGGTGATGGAGTTGGGCTTTGCCACAACCTGCCCTCGCTCCACGTCCTCGCGCTTCGTGCCTCTCAGGAGAACGCCGATGTCGTCGCCGGCGCGCCCCTCGTCCAAGGTCTTGCGGAACATTTCCACACCCGTGCAGACGGTCTTGAAGGTCGGGCGGATCCCGACGATCTCGACTTCCTCACCGGTCCGGACGATGCCGCGATCAACCCGGCCCGTCACGACGGTCCCGCGGCCGGAGATGGAGAAAACGTCGCCGATGGGCATCAGGAAGGGCTTGTCCGTATCGCGCGTCGGCTCCGGAATGTAGTTGTCCACCGCTTCCATGAGCTCCCAGATCGACTTGACATCCGGGGAGTCTACGTCGTCCGATTCCAGGGCCTTCAGAGCGGAGCCGCGGATGATGGGAATCTCGTCGCCGGGGAACTCGTAGTTGGAAAGAAGCTCCCGCAATTCCAGTTCGACCAGGTCCAGAAGCTCCGGGTCGTCCACCAGGTCGACCTTGTTCAGGTACACGACGATGCAGGGAACGCGCACCTGCCGGGCCAGGAGGATGTGCTCCCGGGTCTGGGGCATCGGGCCGTCGGAGGCGGCAACCACGAGAATGGCCCCGTCCATGTGGGCGGCGCCGGAAATCATGTTTTTGATGTAGTCGGCGTGACCGGGGCAGTCGACGTGGGCATAGTGCCGCTTCGCCGTTTCGTACTCCACGTGGGCGACGTTGATGGTCACTCCCCGCTCTTTCTCTTCTGGGGCACTGTCGATGGAGTCAAAGGACCGAAATTCGGCAAACCCCTTCCGCGCGAGGTGCTTCGTCATCGCCGCGGTGAGGGTCGTCTTGCCGTGGTCAACGTGTCCGATGGTGCCAACATTGACGTGCGGTTTCGTCCTCTCGAATTTCTTCTTAGCCATCTCGCTGTACCTCCTTATGCTCTGAATGGTTCGATTTGTTTTCCGGATGCCCTTTGTGCTCTTTGTTTCCCGTCACGCCTCGTGGCCCGGCCCCATTCCCCCGGCTGTTTCTCAGAACCGGTAATGGGCAAAGGCCTTGTTGGCTTCGGCCATCTTGTGGACCGCCTCGCGCTTCTTGATGGCGGCGCCGCGGTTGTTCGCCGCGTCGATCAGTTCCCCCGCCAGTTTCTCTCGCATGGTCTTCTCGGCGCGGTCCCTGGCATTGGCGATGAGCCAGCGAATTCCCAGCGCGAGACGCCGGTTGGCCGGCACTTCCGTGGGAACCTGGTAGGTGGAGCCGCCTACCCGTCTCGATTTGACCTCGATCATGGGCTTGACGTTGTTCACGGCCTTTTCGAAGACCTCGACCGGAGGCTCCTTGATGCGCTTCTCAATGATATCGAACGCCCCGTAGAGAATGGATTCCGCCGTGCTTTTCTTGCCCCGCTTCATCAGGCTGTTGACGAACTTCGCCACCAGCCGGTTGTGGAATTTTGGATCCGGCAGGATCTCCCTCTTGGTTACTTCCCTTCTTCTCGGCATGGAACGGTCCCCGTGTTAGCTGGGTTTCTTGGATCCGTATTTCGACCTGCTCTGTCTGCGGTCCTGAACTCCCACCGCATCCAGGGTCCCCCGAACGATATGATAGCGGACGCCGGGAAGATCCTTGACTCTCCCCCCCCGAACCAGAACCACCGAATGCTCCTGCAGGTTGTGACCAACGCCGGGGATGTAGGACGTCACTTCATAGCCGCTCGTCAGGCGAACCCTCGCGACCTTGCGAAGCGCGGAATTCGGCTTTTTCGGGGTCGTGGTATACACCCGGACACACACCCCCCGACGCTGCGGGGAGCCGGCGAGGGCGGGGGAATTCGACTTTTTCTTCAGGTCGGTCCGGCCCTTCCGGATCAGTTGGTTGATGGTCGGCATGCTTCCCTCTCGAATGGTTGATGGCCCTTATTTTTCGGGCCTTTCAAAAAGATCGCCTCAATATCAATTGACGGGCTCGCTGTCAAGCACTTTCTCCGTTTCCGCGGCATCTCCCTCTTCGTCTTCCGCCGGCGGCAGCTCCTCAAGGGTCCGGATGCCGAGCTTCCGGTAAATCCCGAGACCGGTGCCCGCCGGGATGAGCCGCCCCATGATCACGTTTTCCTTGAGTCCCCTCAGGTAATCGATTTTCCCGGCCAGCGCGGCCTCCGTGAGGACCCGGGTCGTTTCCTGGAAGGACGCCGCCGAGATGAAGCTCTGGGTGGACAGGGAGGCCTTCGTGATCCCCAGGAGCAGGGCCTCCCCGGTGGCGGGCCGCCCGCCCTCCGCCAGGACACGGGCATTCTCCTCCTGGAAGCGGAAGCGCTCCACCTGCTCGTCGGCGATGAAAACCGTGTCTCCCGGATCGTTGACGCGGACCCGCCGCAGCATCTGGCGGACGATGATCTCCATGTGCTTGTCGTTGATCTTGACGCCCTGGAGGCGGTACACTTCCTGCACCTCGTCCACCAGGTAGCGGGCCAGTTCCTTTTCTCCCTTGATCGTGAGCAGGTCGTGGGGGTTCTGGACCCCGTCCATCAGGGCCTCGCCGGCCCGGATCCGGTCGCCCTCCTGGACGCTGACGTGCTTGCCCTTCGGGATCAGGTATTCCTTCTCCTCCCCGATGTCGGGCGTGATGATCACCTTCCGCTTGCCCTTGGCGTCCTTGCCGTAGACGACCACCCCGTCGATCTCGCTGATGACGGCGTACTCCTTGGGCTTGCGGGCCTCGAACAGTTCGGCCACGCGGGGCAGACCGCCGGTGATGTCCTTGGTCTTGGTGGTCTCCCGGGGGATATACGCCAGGATGTCCCCGGCCCGGACGACATCCCCCTCAGTGACGACGATGTTCGCCCCCACGGAGAGGAGGTGGCGGGCCACGGCGCTCGTGCCCGGGACCTTCGCCGTCTTCCCCTTCTTGTCCTTGATGGAGATGCGGGGCCGGAGGTCCTGCCCCTTGCTGCCCTCGACGATGACCTTGCGGGACAGGCCGGTCACCTCGTCGACCTGCTCCTGCATGGTCTTCCCCTCGATGATGTCGCCGAACTTGACGATCCCCTCCACCTCCGCGAGGATCGGGATCGAGAAGGGGTCCCACTCGGCGATCAGGGTGGACTGCTTTTCCTGCCCCGTCTTGGGATCCTTACCGGGCCCGAAAACCTTCTGGCCCTCCCGCACCTTGAGGTGCGCCCCGTAGGGAACGGGATACCGGCCCCGGGCCCTTCCCTGCTCGTCCACGACGTGGATTTCCCCGTTCCGGTTCATGACCACCAGGTCCGCGCGCCGGGCCTTGCTGACGGTCTCGCCCTGGTCCGGGTCCACCACGTGGAGCCCCTCGAACTTGATCGTTCCGTCGTGCCTCGCCTCCAGGGTGGAGTGCTCCTCGAACTTGGCCGTCCCGCCGATGTGGAAGGTCCGCATGGTCAACTGCGTCCCCGGTTCCCCGATGGACTGGGCGGCGATGATGCCCACCGCCTCGCCGATGTTGGCCAGGTGCCCGTGGGCCAGGTCGCGGCCGTAGCACATGGCGCAGACGCCGTAGACGGACTTGCAGGTCAGCACGGAGCGGATGTTGACCCGCTCGATGCCCGCGGCGTCGATCTTTTCGGCCAGGGCCTCGTCAATCTCCTGGTTGGCCGGAATGATCACCTCCCCCGTGAAGGGGTCCTTGACCTCTTCCAGGACCACCCGGCCCAAGACGCGTTCCCCGGCGGTCTCGATGATCTCGCCTCCCTCCATCAGGGCGGAGACGAAGATGCCGTCGATGGTCCCGCAGTCCTTCTCCGTGATGATGCAGTCCTGGGCGACGTCCACGAGTCTCCGCGTGAGGTAGCCCGAGTTGGCCGTCTTGAGGGCCGTGTCGGCGAGCCCCTTCCGGGCGCCGTGGGTGGAGATGAAGTACTGGAGAACCGTCAGCCCCTCCCGGAAGTTGGCCGTGATCGGGGTCTCGATGATCTCCCCGGACGGTTTGGCCATCAGGCCGCGCATTCCGGCAAGCTGCCGGATCTGGACGGCGCTTCCCCGGGCGCCCGAATCGGCCATCATGTAGATGGGGTTGAAACTCTCCGACTTTTTCCGGGCCCCCTCCTGGCCGTCCTGGATCTCCTTTTCGATCCCGCCCATCATTTCCGAGGCGACCCTCTCCGTAGCCTGGGCCCAGATGTCGATGACCTTGTTATAGCGCTCCCCGTCGGTGATCAGGCCGTCCATGTACTGCTTCTGGATCTTGAGGACCTCTCTGTCCGCCTTGGCCACGATGTCCCGCTTGTTGGCGGGGATCGCCATGTTGTGAATGGCGATGGAGCAGCCCGAGCTGGTGGCGTACTTGAAGCCCAGGTCCTTCAGCCGGTCCGCCAGGAGAACCGTCGTCTTGTCGCCCAGCGTGCGGTAACAGTGATCGATGAGGTTCGCCAACTCCTTCTTGTTCATGACCTTGTTGATCAGGTCGAAGGGGATTTCCTTCGGAATGATCTCGAAGAGAAGGATGCGCCCGACCGTGGTCTCCTTGAGCGCTCCGTCCACGCGGACCCGGACCTTCGCCTGCAGGTCCACCTCGCCGGCGTCGAGGGCGCAGCGGACCTCCTCCGGGTTGGCAAAGGTCATCCCCTCGCCCTTGATGCCCGACCGGTCCCTCGTCAGGTAATAGATCCCCAGGACGATGTCCTGGCTGGGGATGATGATGGGCTTCCCGTTGGCGGGCGACAGGATGTTGTTCGTCGACATCATCAGGACCCGGGCTTCCGTCTGGGCCTCGATGGAAAGAGGCACGTGGACGGCCATCTGGTCCCCGTCGAAGTCGGCGTTGAAGGCGGTGCAGACCAGGGGGTGCAGCTGGATGGCCTTGCCCTCGATGAGGACGGGCTCGAAGGCCTGGATGCCCAGCCGGTGGAGGGTGGGCGCCCGGTTCAGCATGACAGGATATTCACGCACCACCTCGTCCAGGGCGTCCCAGACCTCGGCGGACTCGCGCTCCACCATCTTTTTCGCGCTCTTGACGGTGGTGACGTACCCCCGCTCCATGAGCCGGTTGTAGACGAAGGGCTTGAACAGCTCCAGGGCCATCTTCTTGGGCAGCCCGCACTGGTGAAGCCGGAGGTCCGGACCGACGGTGATGACCGAGCGGCCCGAGTAGTCGACCCGCTTTCCCAGGAGGTTCTGGCGGAACCGGCCCTGTTTTCCCTTGAGCATGTCCGAGAGGGAGCGGAGGGGACGCTTGTTGGTCCCCGTGATCGCCCTGCCCCGGCGGCCATTGTCGAACAGGACGTCCACGGCCTCCTGGAGCATCCGCTTCTCGTTCCGGATGATGATCTCCGGGGCGTTCAGTTCCTGGAGGCGCTTCAGCCGGTTGTTCCGGTTGATGACCCGGCGGTACAGGTCGTTCAGGTCCGACGTGGCAAAACGGCCCCCGTCGAGGGGCACCAGGGGACGCAGGTCCGGCGGGATGACCGGCAAGACCGTCAGGACCATCCACTCGGGCCTGTTTTCGGACTTGCGGAGGGCCTCCACGACCTTGAGCCGCTTGACCAGCTTCTTCTTTTTCGTGTCGGAGACGGAGGTCTTCAACTCGTCCCGGAGGTCCTCGTAAAGCTGCTCCAGGTCGATCTCCTGCAGGAGTTTCCGGACCGCCTCCGCGCCGATGCCCGCCACGAAGGAGTCCGCCCCGAATTCCTCCCGCTTCTGGAAATACTCCTCCTCGTCCAGGAGTTCCTTCCTTTTGAGGGGCGTGCTTTTCGGATCCAGGACGATCCAGGACTCGAAATAAAGGACCTTTTCCAGTTCCTTGAGCGTCATGTCCATGATGTTGCCGATGCGGCTCGGAAGGCTCTTGAGAAACCAGATGTGCGCCACCGGCGTCGCCAGGGTGATGTGCCCCATCCGCTCCCGGCGAACCTTGGACTGGATGACCTCGACGCCGCACTTTTCGCACACGACGCCGCGATGCTTCATGCGCTTGTAACGGCCGCAGAGGCATTCGTAGTCCTTCACGGGACCGAAGATTTTCGCGCAGAAAAGCCCGTCGCGCTCCGGTTTGAAGGTTCGGTAGTTGATCGTCTCAGGTTTCTTGACCTCCCCATGCGACCACGACAGGATCTTCTCCGGAGAGGCAATGGACATCTTGATCGCGTTAAATCTGATCGGATCCTTCGGTTTCTCGAAATAACTGAAAACGTCTTCCACGGATGATATCTCCTAATAGTGACAAATACTCAGTCAGTGGGCGCTGGTCACCGGTGGCGGAAGTTGCCGATACGCGGTCCCCGTGACACCAGATCGGAAGATCGTCGTGTAG
>JBFYXW010000143.1:0-2779 GCA_041310335.1 Syntrophaceae bacterium
ACGGCGCCCGCCTGGAAGAAGGGGTGGAAGAGCCCCTCCGTCCGCACCCGGGTCAGCGGATCGACCGGGGCCGACACCGGCAGGTGGGTCGAATTCGTGTAGTAGATCTCCCCGCGCGCCAGGTCTCCGCGGACGTACCGACCCGGGAGGGGGGAGAAGTGCTTCAGATCGAGGCGGGCGAAGCGGTAGGAGGTGGACTCCGCCGGCGTCTGCTCGAGGACAAAACGCATGCGGTGGATGTCGCGGAGATTGTCCGACTCTTTGCGCATGTGCCGGATCACATCGAGGCCCCAAGCCAGGGCGTCCTCCGCTTCGTGGAGCGATTTCCCCTTCCGGATCCGGACCAGTTCGTCGAGGCCGACCATCCCGATCAGGTAGGAGGCCCCGTCCATCCGGAGGAAAGGGACGCCGTCGCCGCTCATCGCGAGCATCGCCAGAGGGCCCGCGTCCCCCAGGGAAAAGAGGCTTTCGATGAAGTCTCGCTTCTGGATGTGGGCCTTCGCCGCAAGGGCCATCGTCTCATCCAGCAGGGCAAAGAGCTTCGCGTCGTCCCCGCCGGCCCGGTAGCCGAGGCGCGGGAGGTTGAGCGTCACGTTCTGGATCGCCGCGCACCGCCTTTTCCACGGCTCCCCGGCGCCGTCCGCACCCTCTCCGAAACCGGCGCATCCGCAGGGAAAGATCCGCGCGCCCTCCTCCCGATCCAGGACGAAACAGGGGTTCCCCATCGCGGCCGCGGCCGCGCAGGCCTCCTCCAGGAATTCCCCGTGGCCGGGCGTCCGGAAGAACGCCTCCGTGATGTGGAGGATCGGCCGGGGAAAGATGAACGGCTTGCCCAAGGCGTCCCCCCGGCGGTAGACGGCCAGCAGCGCCCGGGCCAGCCGCTGCGACTCCCCCTCGTATTCCCGGAAGGTCCGGCCGGACTGCTTTCCGCCGGGGCCGACCGCGGGCAGATCCGCGAACGGGGATGGAACCTCCCAGTAGAGGTGGATGTCGGTGAACATCGCCTGCCCCCCGCGCGCGGAGGTGAGCTGGGAGAACTCATAGACCAGCATCTGGGCGAACTGCTCGACCTCCTTCTCCCCCATTCCCGTAAGAAAGGGGGCAAAGGAGAGGTTGACGGCATCCCAGCCGATCACCCCGGCGAAATGCCCCTGGAGGGAGGCGCCGAAACGGACCATGTGGGCGAGGAGCACCTCCGCGTGCCGCGCGGGCCCGGCGACGGTGACGGAATGGGGCAGCTTGAGACCGAACCGTTTGAGGTATTCGAGCGACAGGAATGCGCTGTAGGGCCGGTCGACGTGGCCCAGGCCGTGCAGGTGGAGATCCCCCGAGACGTGGGCGTCCCCCACCTCCCGGGAAAAGACGTCGTGGAGGGCGAACTCCCGCTTGATCCCCTCCACGAGGGCCAGCCCCGTCCCCTCCGGTGCGTGGGGGACGTTGGCGTTTTCCTTGTTGCGGTGAAAGATGAGGCGGCGGACATCGTAGAGGGGGAATCCGAGGCGGGCGTGCAGGCGCCGGGCCTGCTCCATGCCCCGTTCGATCAGCTTGGCGTCCACCAGCTCCCGGATGAGCGCCGTCGTTAAGAGGCCGATCCCGGAGGAGACGATCTGCTTCTCCACCTCCCGGCTGATCGCCTCGGCGGTCCCCTCGTCAACCCCGGCCTCCCGGATCAGCGCCTCGG
Source organism: Syntrophaceae bacterium (assembly GCA_041310335.1). Taxonomy (GTDB): domain Bacteria; phylum Desulfobacterota; class Syntrophia; order Syntrophales; family PHBD01; genus PHBD01. Next base: position 1,682 of record JBFYXW010000143.1, read on the forward strand.
CGATGCGCCGGCGGTCCCAGCGGGCGATCTCCTCGTCGGAGGTCCGGACAAAAAGGGTGATGTCGGTGGTTTCCGGGTCGATGGCCATCGTCAGATATTCGTCCTGGAAGACCCTTCCACGGTTTCAAGGGTCCGCTCCGCCGCGTGGGCGAGGACGTCGTCGTGGTCGTGGTTCAGGGAATAGACCCGGAAATGGACGACCCGGGCCGGGATGAAGCGGTAGATGTCCCGGAGGGGTTCGGGCGAGGTGGTTCCCGCGCCGGGGCTGAAGATGTTCACCCGCTTCTCCGACTCGGCCATCGGGTTGATCGGCCGCGGGTCCTGCGTCGCCAGATCGACGCGGAAGGGTTTGTTCCGCAGGGAAGCCGGGAGAAAGGCGCGGATCTGCCGCTCGTAGTCCGCCGCCCCCGAGAAGCGGGTCCCCTTCTGAATCTGATCGACGGAGAGCTCCGCGGAGAAGGACATTTTCCACTTCACCTCGCGGCGGTGGAGCTTATCCCATTCCCGCCCGAGCCTCCGTTTTCGCGGATCGCCGCTGTCGAGCCACCCGCGGACCGCGGAGAAGAGGCGCCATTCGTCGCAGGCGAGATAGGCGTCGAGGTCCTCGGCCGGGTTCGCGGGCAGGAGCACGCCCATCGTTTCCCGGAAGATCTCCTCGAGGTGCAGGTCGAGCGCCCGCGTGGTCCGGTGGAAATAGACGTTCGCGTAAAGGTTCAGCCGGGCGTTCAGGAAGCGGCTGAGCGCCGAGACGCCGGCCTGGTGCAGGGCGAGGCCGTCCCGGGTGAAAAAGCTGTAGTGGCGGAGCCGGTCGATGTCCACGATGTCCAGCGAGTAACCGGTCATATAGGCATCCCGCTGGACGTAATCGAGGTTGTCCACCGTGTAGATCCCGGAAAAGAGCTGACGCAGCAGCTGGAGCCAGCGGGGGGCGCTTCCATCCCCCTCCTCCGGCATCCGGATCAGGAAGGCGACGGCCGCGGGGTCGAGCGCCTCGCCCCGGGCAAACGGCCCCGAGGGGCTCCGGCGGATCCGGCCGATCATCCGTCCCAGCTTCCGGGCGATGATCTTCTTCCCCAGGTCCTCGTGGGTGAGGCCCTG
>JBFYXW010000146.1:0-3613 GCA_041310335.1 Syntrophaceae bacterium
CGCTGATGAAGACCCGGCCCTGAAGGGGGAGCCGGAACCCCGCGGCCAGCTGGGACTTGGCGAAGGCCATCCCGAAGGACGAGTCGATGCCCATCACCTCGCCGGTGGACTTCATCTCCGGTCCCAGGATCACGTCGACGCCGGGGAAACGGCTGAAGGGGAAGACGGCCTCCTTGACGGAGATGTGCTCCGGCCGGAGGGCCCCGGTGAAACCCAGTTCCTTCAGGCTCTTCCCCAGCATGACCTTCGTGGCCAGCTTGGCCAGGGGGACGCCGATGGCCTTGCTGACGAAGGGCACCGTCCGGGATGCCCGGGGGTTCACTTCGAGGACGAAGAGCCTCCCCCCCTGGATGGCGTACTGGATGTTCATGAGGCCCACCACGCCCAGCTCCGCGGCGATCATCCGGGTCTGGTCCCCGATCCTGGCCAGCATGTCCGCGGACAGCGTCAGCGGGGGCAGGATGCAGGCGCTGTCGCCGGAGTGGATGCCCGCCTCCTCGATGTGCTCCATGATGCCGCCCAGGACCGTGTCGGTCCCGTCGCTGATGGCGTCCACGTCCACCTCGACGGCGTCCTCCAGGAACTGGTCGATGAGGATGGGGTGCCCCGGGGAGACGTGGACGGCCCGCTCCATGAAGGACTCCAGGGTCTGCCGGTCGTAGACGATCTCCATGGACCGGCCGCCCAGGACGTAGGAGGGCCGGACCACCACGGGATAGCCGATGCGCTCCGCCGCCTCCGCGGCCTCCGCGGCCGTCATGGCCGTGTCGTTCCGGGGCTGGAGGAGGTTCAGGCGGTGGACGATCTCCTGGAAGCGCTTCCGGTCCTCCGCCCGGTCGATGGCGTCGGGGGTGGTGCCGAGAATGGGGACCCCCGCCGCCTCCAAGCCCCGGGCCAGGTTCAGGGGGGTCTGGCCACCGAATTGGACGATGACTCCCAGGGGGTCTTCGGCCCGGACGATGTGGAGGACGTCCTCCAGGGTGAGGGGTTCGAAATAGAGCCGGTCGGAGGTGTCGTAGTCGGTGCTGACCGTCTCGGGGTTGGAGTTCACCATGACGCTCTCGATCCCCATCTCCCGGAGGGCGAAGGAGGCGTGGACGCAGCAGTAGTCGAACTCGATGCCCTGGCCGATGCGGTTGGGCCCCCCGCCCAGGATGATCACCCGGGGCTTCGCGGACCGCCGCGTCTCGTCCTCCGTCTCGTAGGTCGAGTAGAAGTAGGGCGTGTAGGCCTCGAACTCGGCGGCGCACGTGTCCACGAGCTTGTAGATGGGGAGGATCCCCTCCTCCCGTCGCCGTTGCCGGATGTCCGTCTCGTCGGTGCCCCACAACTCCGCCAGCCGCCGGTCGGAGAAGCCCAGGCGCTTCGCCTCCCGGAGGACCTCCGGCGTCCGCTCCGCCTCCGCCAGCTCCCGCTCCGCCTCGACGATCTCCCGGATGGGGTGGAGGAACCAGGGGTCGATCTGCGTCAACCCGTGCACCTCCTCGACGGTCAGGCCGTGGTGGAGGGCCGCTGCGATCCAGAACAGGCGCAGGGAATTGGGGGTCCGGAGCTTCGGGGCGAAAAACTCCCGGGGGTTCCGGACCTCCGCCGGCATCGGCTGGAGGAGGCCGAAGCGCCCGGTCTCCAGCGAGCGGACCGCCTTCTGGAGGGCCTCCTTGAAGGTCCGGCCGATGGACATGGTCTCCCCCACGGACTTCATGGAGGTCGTCAGGAAGTCCTCCGTCTCGGGGAACTTCTCGAAGGTCCAGCGGGGGATCTTCACGACGCAGTAGTCGATGGTGGGCTCGAAGGAGGCCATCGTCTCCCGGGTGATGTCGTTGGGGATCTCGTCGAGGGTGTAGCCCACGGCGAGCTTCGCGGCGATCTTGGCGATGGGGAAGCCCGTGGCCTTGGAGGCCAGGGCGGAGGAGCGGGACACCCGGGGATTCATCTCGATGACGATCATCTCCCCCGTCTGGGGATGGACGGCAAACTGGACGTTGGAGCCCCCCGTCTCGACGCCGATCTCCCGCATGATGGCGATGGCGGCGTCCCTCATGTCCTGGTATTCCCGGTCCGTCAGGGTCTGGGCGGGGGCGACGGTGATGGACTCGCCGGTGTGTATGCCCATGGGGTCCAGGTTCTCGATGGAGCAGATGATGACGCAGTTGTCCGCCCGGTCGCGCATCACCTCCAGTTCGTACTCCTTCCAGCCCAGGGCCGACTCCTCCAGCATGATCTCGTGGATCATGCTGGCGTCGAGGCCCGCCTTGGCCATCCGGGCCAGCTCCTCCCGGTTGTAGGCGACGCCGCTGCCGGTTCCCCCCAGGGTGAAGGAGGGCCGGATGATGATCGGGTAGCCGATCTCCTGGGCGATGCGGAAGACGTCCTCCATGGATTTCGCGAAGCCGCTCCGGGGGACCCGGAGGCCGATCCGCTCCATGGCGTGGCGGAACTTTTCCCGGTCTTCCGCCTTGTGGATCACTTCCCGGGTGGCGCCGATCATCTCCACGCCGTACTGCTCGAGGACCCCCATGTCCGCCACGGCCACGGCCGTGTTCAGCCCCGTCTGGCCCCCCAGGGTGGGCAGCAGCGCATCGGGCCGCTCCCGGGCGATGATCTTCGCCACCGCCTCCGGGGTGATGGGCTCCACGTAGGTCCGGTCCGCCGTCTCGGGATCCGTCATGATCGTGGCGGGATTCGAGTTGATCAGGACGACCTCGTAGCCCTCCTCCTTGAGGGCCTTGCAGGCCTGGGTCCCCGAGTAGTCGAACTCGCAGGCCTGGCTGATGATGATGGGCCCCGAGCCGATGATGAGGATTTTGTGGATGTCCGTCCGCCTGGGCACGTCTACTCCCACTCGATGGTGCTGGGGGGCTTGGAGCTGATGTCGTAGACCACCCGGTTTACGCCCCGCACCTCGTTGATGATCCGGTTGGAGACCTTCCCGAGGAGGTCGTGGGGCAGGCGGGCCCAGTCGGCCGTCATGGCGTCGTCGCTGGTGACGGCCCGGAGGGCGAGGATGTTCTCGTAGGTCCGCTGGTCCCCCATGATGCCGACGCTCTTGATGGGGAGCAGGACCGTGAAGGACTGCCACAGCTGCCGGTAGAGCCCCGCCGCCCGGATCTCCTCGAGGAAGATCACGTCGCACTTCCGCAGGATGGCGAGGTTGCGGTCCGTCACCTCGCCGATGATGCGGATGGCCAGGCCCGGCCCCGGGAAGGGCATCCGCCAGATCATCTCCTCCGGGAGGCCCAGCTCCTTCCCCAGGAGACGGACCTCGTCCTTGAAGAGGTGCTTCAGGGGTTCCACGAGCTTCAGCTTCATCCGCTTCGGGAGGCCCCCCACGTTGTGGTGGGACTTGATGACGGCGCTGGGGCCGCCGAAGACGGACCGCGATTCGATCAGGTCCGGGTAGAGGGTCCCCTGGGCGAGGAACTCGGCTCCCTTGATCTTTTTTGCCTCCCGGTTGAAGACCTCGATGAAGGTCCGGCCGATGATCTTCCGCTTCCGCTCCGGGTCCTCCACGCCCTTGAGCTTCTTCAGGAACTCCCGGCCCGCCCGGACGAAGCGGAGCTTCATGCGGTAGTTGCTCCGGAAGACCTCCTGGACCCTCTCGGCCTCCCCGTGG
>JBFYXW010000147.1:0-2520 GCA_041310335.1 Syntrophaceae bacterium
TCCACCGTCGGCGGGATTGGACCGGGGGGGCTTTTGGTGGTATAGGGGTCCGGGATTCGGTTGGCGCGAGCTCCAGATGCGGGGGCCGCTTCCGGAGCCGATGAACTTCGGGGGTATCGGATGATCGTGAAACGGCAACGGGGACGGAACCGGGAGCCGGTCCTGCCAAACCCGCGGGGGGGCGGCCGAGGCGAAGCCAGGATCGCTCTGGTTTTCTCCCTCCTCCTGCTCATTTCTGGAGCTGCCGCCATGGCGGGTTCCGCGGAGCGGGCAGTTCCCCGGGATGAGGCGATTATGATTGCGCACGCGGCCTTTCTGAAGGGGGACCGGACCGGTTTCGATCGCCAGGCGGAGAAGACCCGGGGACATCTCCTGGAACCCTATGTCGGATTCTGGCGGCTTCGCCTGCGGCTGGAGGAAGCCGATCCGGCTCAAATCAAAGAGTTCCTGACCCGAAACGCGGGAACTGTCCTTGCAGAGCAGCTGCGGAAGGACTGGCTGCGCCTTCTGGGCCGAACCGGACAATGGGCGCTGTTTCTCGAAGAACATCCCGCCCTGGTCCGGGATGATCCGGAGGTCGCCGGTTATGCCCTCCAGGCGCGCTGGCTCCTGCAGGACACTTCGGCCTTCGCCGACGTCAAGACCTTCTGGAATGAACCGAGGGCGCTGCCCGAGGGGTGTGTGCCGATCGCCGAGGCGATGCTGGCCTCCGGAGGGCTATCGCCCCGGGAGGCGCGCAACCGGTTCCGCATTCTCGTCCAGGCCGGCCTCCTGGCGGAGGCGGGGCGGCTCTCGGAGAAACTGCCTGCAGGGCAATCCCCACTGGCAGGACAAATCCACAGTGTTGCCAAAAACCCGGCTGCCTTTCTGGAGCGGTCCGATGCGGAGTCGAAGACGGCTGCGGAACGAGAGCTGACGCTCGTCGCGCTGACCCGCCTGGCTGAAAACGATCCCCGGAAAGCCGCCGAATACTGGGAGCAGGGGATCGGGAAGCGCTTTTCGCCCGAGGATCGGCAACACGGCTGGTCGGTGCTGGCCGTCCAGGGGGCGCGGCGCCACCTTCCGGAGGCCGTGGAATGGTTCAGGCGGGCCGGAGAGAAGACGCTTTCCGACGGGCAGCTTTTCTGGCGCGCGCGCGCCGCGCTCCGGCAGGAAAACTGGAGGGAACTCAAAGGCGCGATCGAGCAGATGTCTCCGGAAGCGAGAAATGATCCGACCTGGATCTATTGGCTGGGGCGCTCGCTGCTTTCTCTCGGGGTGCGAAAAGAGGCGGAGGCGCTTTGGGTCCAGATCGCCGGCGAGCATCACTACTACGGTCGGCTGGCTGCCGAGGAGCTGGGCATCCCCCTGCTGATTCCGTCGCGGGCCGAACCTCCGACCCGCGAAGAACGGGACAAGGCGGCCTCGCTGGTCGGCCTCCAGCGTGCGCTGGCGCTCTACCGGCTCGGTCTGAGAGAGGAGGCCTCGCTCGAATGGAGATGGGCCCTCCGCCCGATGAACGACCGGTTGCTGCTGGCCGCGGCGGAACTGGCCAGCCGCAATGGAATCTGGGATGGCGCCATCAACACGGCCGAAAGGACGGCCGCGGAGCACGATTTTGGCATGCGCTACAGCGCGCCCTACCGGGAGTTGCTCTCGAAGGAGGCGAAAGCCCGGCAACTGGAGGAATCGTGGGTCCTGGGGCTGGTCCGCCAGGAGAGCCGTTTTGTCCGGGACATCCGCTCCTCGGCGGGGGCCGTCGGGCTCATGCAGCTGATGCCGGCGACGGCCCGTTGGGTCGCCCGAAAAATCGGCATGAATGACTATCATCCGTCCCGCCTGAGCCTTCCGCAGGTGAACGCCGCGCTCGGCACCTTCTATCTGCGGCATGTGCTCGGCGAGCTGGACGGCCATCCCGTGCTGGCCACGGCGGCCTACAACGCCGGGCCGGCCCGGGCGCGCCGCTGGCGCGACGCGAAACCGCTGGAGGGGGCGATCTACATCGAGACGATCCCGTTCACGGAAACCCGCCAGTACGTCAAGAAGGTGATGGTCAACGCCGTCTATTACGCCGCCCTGTCCGGAGGAGAGGGGCCCTCCCTGAAGGCCCGCCTGGGCACCATCGGCGGCGCGTCCCCCGCAGCCGCGGAAACGGCTGTGAACGGGAGCCCTTCGCCGGAGGATTCCTACTAAATCAGGGTTTCACCCGCTCCAGGGCGACAGCGCCGGATCTCGTCAGGTCTTCCATGTCCAGCCCTTCCAGGCGGTCCAGGATCTCCCCGATGGTCTGCTGATCCCCGCTGAATTCAACCACCGCGGAACCCGGTTCGAGGGCCACCATCTTCCCGCCGTGAACATCCAGTAGCTTGAGAAGCGAGACCTTCCGTTCGTCGGTCAGGGGGACCCGGGCCAGGATCATTTCCCGCCACACCGCCTGGGTACGGCGGAGTCTCCGGGCATCCAGCACATCGACCAGGCGGTTGAGCTGTTTGATGATCCGGGCGATCGTCTCGCGGGTGCTCAGGGTGGTGATGATGATCT
>JBFYXW010000148.1:0-7049 GCA_041310335.1 Syntrophaceae bacterium
TGAGGCGAATGAACCGCAACCCCTCACGCGGAGCCCGGTCATGGCCGCCCCCGATCGATACGAAGTCAACCGGCGCATCCGGACCATCCTGATCCGGTACGACGTGGACCTCTCGAAGATCGACTATTCCTTCATCGGCAACACGGTGTACCTCTACGGCGAACTCCAAAAGAGCCAGAGGGGGGAATTCAACGCCGCCAACATCGACCAGATGATCCGGGAAATCTCCCGCATCGAGTTCGTCCGCTACATCAATCTGGACCTGAAGAACTGGATCGTCACGTATGCGGGGCGAAGCATCAACGTGGAAAAGAAGAAGACGGCCGCTCCCGTCTCCCAGGAAATCGTTGCAGAAGAGGTGGCCCCGAAGGAAGGATACGTCGATCTGGACGAGGAGAGGGAGAGGGAGATGAAAATGCGGAAGCAGAAAGAGGCCACCTCCTCCACGAAGGAATGAATAGGGGAGCGTCGCGATGAAACCTGCGAAGGGAACGAAGGGAAAGGCGGTTCCCCGGGGAACCTTGAAAACCGGGGCGGCGAAGCGGCCGGCCGATCGGGGCGGGACAGGGGGGAGCCCGCCGGCGGACGAACAGCGGCGCGACGCCGGTTGGCTGGGGCTGCTGGCGAGAATGGGAGAGCTTCTCCGGGCATGCCAGTCGCGCAAGGACGGGCATGCCGTCATCAACGAATTTGGTCCCCTTCTGATTCCCGGCACGGCGGGCGCCCTCTATGCCCCGGACCCCGAGTTCAACCACGTGGAGGCCGTCGCCTCCTGGGGGCCGGACCTGGAGAGCGAAACGGTCTTCGCCGTCCGGGATTGCTGGGCTCTGCGCCGGGGACAGGTGCATCGTTCCGGGTCGGGAAGCGATGCCCTGGTGTGCCATCACATGAAGCCGGACTCCGCGCGGGACTGCCTGGAGGTGCCCGTCTCGGTCGCCGGGGGGGCGACGTACCTTCTCCACCTGGAGTTTCCCGGGTCGGCGGGCTGGCAGGAGGGCCCCGCACGGGCGGAAGTCGTCGCCGATCGCATGGCCGTCGCCCTGTCCCATCTGTCCATGGTAGAAAGCCTGAAGTCCAAGGCGATCCGGGACTGCCTGACGGGGCTCTTCAACCGGGGTTACATGGAGGAGGCCCTGATGATCGAAATCCGCAGGGCAGGGCGAGAGCAAGGTTCTGTCGGCCTCGTCATGCTGGACCTCGACCAGTTCAAGCGATTCAATACCGTCTACGGGTACGAGGAAGGAGACGCCTTCCTCAAGGAGATCGGAACCCTGATTGCGAGACAGGTCCGCAGTGGCGACATCTGCTGCCGGCAGGGGAAGGATGAATTCGTCGTGATCCTGCCGAAGGCATCCCTGGACGTGGCGCTCCAGAGGGCCGAGAAAATCCGGGAAGCGCTGCAATCCTTCGTGATCGTGACCGGGAGGGACCCGTATCCCTTCGAGAAGATCACGGCATCCCTGGGCGTTGCGGTTTACCCGGATCACGGGGAGCAGGGCGACGAGATCCTGAGCGCCGCCGACAAGGCCCTGTCCCAGGCCATGATGGAAGGCGGAAACCGGGTGGCGGCGGCCCAGGCGAAGCCGGCCAGGGGTTGACGCCGAAAATTGAAAAAGGTGTCCGATTTATTTTTGCAGTGCACAAATAAATCGGACACCTTTTTCGGGGGGGCTCATGCGGGCCCCTCTTTTTTTGCGCCCCTGAAGTGGCTGTATATCACCGGCCCGAGGCTGAAGAGGGCCAGGAGGGCGAAGGCGGCGAGGATCCCCCCCGAGAGGATGTCCCCGGGGGAGCGGATCGTGGCAAGCTGGCTGCCGGCGTAGGTGTAGACGAACCCCCCCGGCAGAATGCCGACGGAGGTCGTCCACAGGAAGGTGGAGAGCGGAATCCGGGTCATCCCGGCGGCGATGTTGACGAGGAAGAAGGGAAACAGGGGGATGAAGCGGACCGTGAGCAGGTAGTTCTGCCCGTGGCGGTCCATCTCGGCGTTGAAGGCCCGGAGCCTTTCCCCGTAGCGATTCTGGATCAGGTGACCCGCGAGGTAGCGGGTGATCAGGAAGGCCCAGGCCGCCCCGGTGGTGGCACCGATGTTCACGTAGAGGGCTGCCGGCAGCGCGCCGAAGGCGAATCCCCCCGCCAGGGTCAGGATCGTCGCCCCCGGGATGGACAGGCCCGCCACCAGGATGTAGGCGGCAATGTACAGGAGGACCGAGGCGGCGGCGTTGGCTTCGACGAAGAGGAGCAGGCGGTCCCGGTTCCCCTGGAGACTCTCCAGGTTCAGGATCTCCGAGAGGCCCGTCAGCTTGATAAGGAGAAAGGCAAGGGCCACGAGGGCCGCCAGAACGAGCTTGCTCCGCATGCCCGCCTTTTTCTCCACCGTCATGCCTTTCCCCCTTTTCCCGCAGAAGGCTCTCCACAAAAAGGTGTTACCCCAAAAGGGGTCAGATTTATTTTTGCAATGCGTCAGAATGTATTACTCAATAAAAATAAGCAGATTCAATCATTGTTATCGTAGTTTTGTTGCATTGCAAAAATAAATCTGACCCCTTTTGGGGAGAGCCACGTCCGGACCGCCGGACCGGTTGCCGGCGGCGGTTGTGCGGCGATTTCCTCCAGGTCCTCCGCCGTGTCGACGTCCCGCCGTTCCTCCAGCAGGAGAACCCGGCGCCCGTGGCGCTCCAGCGTCTCCAGGGTTCTTTCCCGCACCCCGGACGAGCCCCAGGCGATGTCGCGGAACGCCTCCGGCAGGAAGGCGTTCCGGTTGAAGCCGATCAGATAATACCCCCCGTCCCGGGCGGGCCCCAAAACGGCGTCGCGGCTGTCGAGGCCGGTGAAGGCCTGCCCGGCGAGGGTGCCGTCCACGCCGGGGATATCGCTGCCGACGAGGACCGCCTGTCGATGGCCCGCCTCGAAGGCCTCCGCGAAGGCCGAGGCCATGCGCTCTCCCAGGTCGCGCCCGCGCTGGGGACGGTACAGGGGCCCCGGGCCAAGCCACCGGGCCGTGGCCTCTCCGGCCCCGGGGGGATCGCAGAGGACGACCAGGTCGTGGTCCCCGGGCAGGAGGGACCGCAGGGCATCCGAGACCATGGCCTCGTAGAGAGAGCGGGCCGCGTCGGGGCCGATGGCGGCGGCGAGCCGCGATTTGACGGGGACGAAACCGGGATGGCGGACCATCAGGAGAAGGCAACGGTCACGGGCCATCCCGGAACACCTCGATGAAGTCCACCCAGGAGACGGACGCCTCCCCCGTGTTGTCCGAGTCGTTCATGATCCCCAGGCTCGCCTGGGCCGGCGGGTCCGTCCCGAAGGCCCGGCGGTAGTCCCGGAGGATGTCGGCGCTCTCCTCCCGCCACTGGCCCGCGAAGCGGGGACCCTTCTCCAGGGCGATCATCCGGGCCCGGTCCGTGTAAGGGCTGGTGAAGAGGGACGGCGTGTCCTCCCGGCTGGCCCAGACGTAGTTCAGGGTGCTGTGGGGCGGGTACTCCCCGTAGAGAGCCCTGGCGATGCCATAGGTTGCCCGATCCAGGGCCGAGGCCTTCTCCGGGTCGTACCGGAACACGACGTAGATCCGGATGGGGTAGTCGTCGCCGGTTTTCCCCTCCTGGTCACCCCGGGCGTAGACGTTCCCGACGGTCCAGCGCCACCGGAGTTTCGGGTACTGGTAGACGTTGAACTCCCGGCGGAGGAGGAGCCCCGAGGCGGAGGCGCTGCTCTCGGCCCGGAGTATTGTTTCCCGCCCCCGGGTCTCGACGGTGTAGCGGGAGTGGGCCTTGATCTTGGGGAAGGTGAGGGGCCGCCAGGCGTCGAGGGTCGCGAAGTCCTCCCGGAGGAGGACGGTCCGGTCGGCGGCGGACGCGGCGGCGAGGGCCAGGACGATCAGTCCGGCCAGGGCCGTCAGCAGCGCGGTGCGGAAAAGCGGCGAGGCGTTCATGGCATCACACAAAACGGGGGGACGGAGCCCCGATTTTCTTGTCAGGGATAAAACCGGGCGAGCCGCTCGGCGGGCACGCCCAGGAGGAACAGGCTGACGAGGATCCAGTTCCGGAGGGTGCAGCGGAGGATCCCCTCCTTCTCCCAGCGGCGGGCCGATGTCGAGACCGGGACGTCCAGGAAGGCGATCCGGTCGCCGCGCTTCTTGATCCGCCGCATCAGGTCCACGTCCTCCATGAGGGGGATTTCGCGGTAACCGCCGATCTCCTGGAAATAGGCTCGGTGGAGGAAGATACCTTGGTCCCCGTAGGGGATCCGGGTGATCCGGGAGCGCCGCGAGGCGACCCGCTCGATGACCCGGAAGGCCGCCCGGGGCGACCGGATGGCGAGGTCGAAGGCTCCCGCTGTGATGGACGGATCCGCCAGGGCCCGGTGGATCCGGGTGCAGGCCCCCGCCGGCAGGTCCGTGTCGGCGTGGAGGAAGAGGAGGATCTCCCCCGAGGCCGCCTCGGCCCCCCGGTTCATCTGGACCGCCCGCCCCCTGGGTGACGCCAGGCTGATCACGCCCGGATCGTTCAGGACCCGGAGCGTGCTTTTCCCGGGGTCTCCGTCGACGACGATGACTTCCGGGTTTGCCCCGGCAAGGGCGGCCCGGATCCGGCGGATCCGCTCGCCGATGACGGACTCCTCGCCCAAAACCGGGACGATCACGGAGATGTCAGGCCGCTTGTTCATGGATTGAGCCGCATTGTAGCGAAGCCGTCGGGGCAATGCAACGCGGATGATTGATGAAGGAGAGGCGGCCGGGGAACAATATTGTCCTTTCAACTTGAATCGGCCACGGAAAACCACTATATACGGATCGCCCCACCATCAAACCATCCGGGAGGAAAACAGACCATGAAGGGTAAGGAGATCACGGCGGCAAAGCTCAACACGGACCAGTTCATCCAGGAGCAGGTGAAGGAGATCCGCAAGGCCGTAGGGAAGGGCTTTGCCGTCAACACCCTGTCCGGCGGCGTCGATTCCTCCGTCGTGACGGCCCTGGCCCACCGGGCCCTGGGCGACCGGCTCAAGACCTATTTCATCGAAAACGGCCTGATGCGTCAGGGCGAGGCGAAGCGTGTCCAGGACCTCTTCGCCGCCCTCGGCATTCCCGTGGAGGTGATCCCCGCCCAGAAGGCCTTCTTCAAGGCCCTCCAGGGGCTGACGGACCCGGAGGAGAAGCGGGAAGCCATCACCCAGACCTTCTACAAGGACGTGTTCCGCACCCTGGTGGACAAGAGCGGCGCCAAGGTCCTCCTCCAGGGGACGATCCTCACCGACGTGGACGAGACGGTGGCGGGAATCAAGCGCCAGCACAACGTCTTCGAGCAGCTCGGAATCGACCCGAAGAAGGTCTTCGGCTACAAGATCCTGGAGCCCCTGGTGACGCTGCGGAAGGACGGCGTCCGCAAACTGGGCCGCGCCCTGAGCCTGCCCGAGTCCCTCTTCAACCGGATCCCCTTCCCGGGACCGGCCCTGGCGGCGAGGGTCATCGGCGAGGTGACGCCGGAGAAGGTCCGCCTGGTCCGCAAGGCCACGGTCATCGTGGAGAAGGCCCTGGGCGGGGTGCCGGCCTTCCAGTACATGGCCATCCTGCACGACGACCGTGTCACGGGTATGCGGGACGGGAAGCGGGAGTTCGGGCGCCAGATCGAGATCCGCTGCTGGGACAGCCTGGACGCCCGGACGGCGAAGCCCACGCGCCTGCCCTTCGAGACGCTGGAGGGTATGGCCGGCGCCATCCTCAAGGCGCTGCCCGAGGTGGTCAGCATCACCTACAGCATTGCCACGAAGCCGCCCTCCACCATCGAGGCAATCTGAGGCCCTGCAAGGCGACACGGAAAAGGGGGGGACAGATTTGATGTCTGTCCCCCCCTTCCCGGTCCCGGATGGATCCGGATTTCACACGTACAGCGCCGGCGGGAAGCGCAGGGAGACCGTGGTGCCCCGACCCAGGCGGCTGTCGATGACCATGCCGCCTCCGTGGGCCGCCATGATGTGCTTGACAATGGAGAGCCCCAGGCCCGTTCCGCCCACCTCCCGGGAGCGGGTCCGGTCCACCCGGTAGAAGCGTTCGCCGATCCGGTTGAGTTCGCCCTCGGGGATGCCGATCCCGGTGTCGCTGATCCGGACAAGGGTATTGCCCGTGTCGTCCGTCTCCGCGGCAATGCCGATTTTGCCTTCCTCGGGGGTGAACTTCACGGCGTTGTCCAGGACGTTGAGCAACGCCTGGACGAGCCGGTCCCGGTCGGCCCGCAGGGAGGGCAGGTCGGGGGGGATCTCCCGGAGGAGGGTGAGCCGCTTCTGCCTCATCCGGTCCTCCAGGACGGGCAGGACCTGGTTCAGTGCGTCGGCGAGGGAGATCTCCTCGAAGGCAAACCGGGTCTGGCCAAGCTCGATGTTGGACAGCGTCAGGAGGTCGTCCAGGAGGCGGTTCAGGCGGCGGGCCTGCTCCTCGATGATCCCGAGGAAGCGCCGGGCCTGCTCCCGGTCCTCCACGGCGCCGCTCCGGAGCGTTTCCACGAATCCCAGGATCGCCGTCAGGGGCGTCCGGATCTCGTGGGCCATGTTGGCCACGAAGTCGATGCGCATCTGTTCCAGCCGCTTCAGGCGCGTCACGTCGTGGAAGACGAAAACCGCCTTCTCCTCCCCGGGCTCCGTCCGGACCGGGTCGATGCTGACGTCCAGGACCAGGGGGTTCGCCTTTCCCAGGGTCAGTTCCCCCGTCAGGGGCGCCCCGTTCCTGAGGAAGTCCTCGTAGAGTTTCTGGAGTTCGATGTTGCGGAAGGCCTCCATGAGGGTCTTGCCCGTGACGTCTCCGTAGCGGTCCGAGATCATCTCCCGGAAAGCGCGGTTGTACCCTTCAACCCTGCCGCCCGCATCCAGGAGCAAGACCCCCTCGCTCATGCCGGCGAAGGTAGCGATGAGTTTGGCCCGCTCCTCCCGGAGTTCCGACACTTGCCCTCGCAGTTCCGCCACCAGGTGGTTGATGTTTTCCCCCAGGAGCTTCACCTCGTCGGGTCCCCGGACGATGAGCGTCCCCGTTGTTTCCCCCCGGCGAAGCCGGTCGGTGA
>JBFYXW010000151.1:0-6080 GCA_041310335.1 Syntrophaceae bacterium
CGTTGTGCATGGTGTTCGTGCAAAGGACAATGACTTCCGCGCCGCCGCCCTGAAGGGTGCAGGCGATCCGGGCCAGCATCTCGCCGGCTTCGTCCCATCTCTCCCCGCTCAGGAAGCGCTCGACGTCATGGAAATCGACGCTGTAGAGAAGGATCTTCGCGGAGTGCAATCCCCCCATCCGCTCCCGGACCGCCTCATTGATGATTCGGTAGTAGGGAACGGTCGATTCCCAGCTCATGCCTCCGATCAAGCCGATCGTCTTCATCCGGTCTCTCCCCCTTTGTTAGTCGCCGGCGGAACACCGCGAACCGGCCTGGCAAGCGCGTCCCCCGCGGCGGCGTAAATCATATCATCTGACCTTCAATCCTTCATCCAGATAACGGAGGACGGGAAAGAGAAAGAATTCGATCACCCGCCTCCTGCCGACATTGATCTCCACCGTGACGGACATGCCCGGGCGGATGCGGTGCAGGGCACCGTCCCGGGCGCGCAGCTCCGCCGTGAGCATCTTCACCCGGACAGGATAGTTCCCGGCCTCCGCCCCCTGGGCGTTTCCACCCTCCGTTTTCTCCCCGTTCCGGCTCTCATCCAGGCTGAAGGGGTTGATGGCCTCCACCAGGCCATCCGCGGTGCCGTACTTCTGGAAGTCGAAGGCATCGACCTTGATCACGCAGCGCTGCCCTTCCCGGAGCAGGCCGATGTCCCTGTTGAGAACGGCCGCCTGGACGACCAGGGGGCTCTTTTCCGGCACCAGGCTGGCGACGGGCTGGGCCGTCGTCACGACGCCGCCCACGGTCTTCACGGGCAGGAGATGAACGTACCCGTCGACGGGGGAGAGGATGAACTTCTTTGCCTGCTTGAACCGGATGCTTTCGACCTCCGCCGCCAGGGAGTTTTTCCCCTGCAGGTTCGTCGCAAACTCGGCGAGGAGCTTTTCCCGAAACAAGTTCCGGAAGGTCTCCGCCTCGTTCTCGATCCGCTCCAGGCGGATGGCCGTCTGCTCCGCCTGCCCCTTCTTCACGTCCAACTCCCTCTCCAGGGCCATCCTTTCCCGGATTCTTTCCCGATGGCGATTCTCGGCGAGGGCCCCGATCTCCACCAGTTTCCGCTGCCGGTCTTCATCGACGCGGACGAGGTCCAGCATCCTCCCCACGCCCTGGATCTCCTGCTGCAGGGACAGGAGTTCCCGCCGGGTTTCCCGAAAGGCCTGTCTTTTTTCCTGAAGCGTCGAGACATAGACCCTTTGCTGGACCCGGTGCTGGTCAACGTGCATTTGCAGCGCCTCCGGCGTGACATCCCCGCAGGGAGGAGAAAACGTCGTGCCGTCAAGGACGGCGCGGATCCGTTCCATGACCAGTTGCGACGATTTCAGGTTTTTTTCCCGGCCCTCGAGATCGGCCCTGTCCACGGTCGGATCGATCTCCATCAGGACGGTCCCCCTCCTGACGAAGTCTCCTTCCCGGACGTGAATGCCCGTCACGACCCCCGTCTCCAGGGGCTGCACCACCTTCACATCCCCCAGGGGCACCACCTTACCCCGCGCCGCGACGACGACATCGACCTTCACCAGGTACAGCCCCAGCGAGACGATCGCCACGAGGGCCACGATCGTCCACAGGAATGCGGTGCCCAGCGGGTTCGGCGGCCGGTCCTCGATCTCCGAGAGGATGGGCTTGAAATCATGATGATCGGCGCTGCGCTTCACCGGCGGTGCTCCTCCTGCTGGCGGTAGAGGTGGGCGTAGAGTCCCTCCCGTTTCAGCAGGGAGGCGTGCGTGCCCGTTTCCACGATTTTCCCCCGCTCCAGGACGAACACCTCGTCGCACTCCCGCATGACCGAGAGCCGGTGGGCGATGAAGATCACGGTCCGGCCCTCGCGAATCCGGCCCAGGTTTTCCTGGATGATGCGCTCCGACTCGTAGTCCAGGGCGCTCGTGGCCTCGTCGAAGATGAGGATACTGGGGCACGTGATCAGGGCCCGGGCAATGGCGATCCGCTGTTTCTGGCCGCCGGAGAGCGACGAGCCCCGCTCTTCCACGTGCGTGTCGTACCCCATGGGCATCTCGGAGATGAAGTCGTGCGCCCCGGCGGTGCGGGCCGCCCGGACGATCCGTTCCATGTCCGCTTCCGGCGCCGCCATGGCGATGTTCTCCCGGATGGTTCCGCTGAAAAGGAAGCACTCCTGCAGCACGATCCCCGTCCGGTAGCGCAGGCAGAGGGGATCCAGATGCCGGATGTCCACGCCGTCAATCAGGAGGGAACCCTCCCCGGGGAGATACAGCCTCTGGATGAGCTTGGCGATCGTGCTTTTGCCGGAGCCGCTCCGGCCGACGATGCCGACCATCATGCCCGGCGAGATGTCGAAACTCACGCCGGCGAGAACCGGAGGGCCTTCCGGAGAGTAGCGGAAGGTGACGTCCTTCGCCCGGATTCCACCCTTGAGCTCCCGGACGGGGATCGCCCCGCCGACGACTTCCGGCGGCGTGTTGATGATGTCCCCGATCCGGTTAAGGGACAGCTTCGCCTGCTGAAAGTCCTGCCACATGTGCACGAGCCGGAGAATCGGGCCGGAGAGCTGGGAGGCGAACATCTGGAACGCGATGAGCTGCCCAACACTCAACCGGCCCGAGAAGACGAAGCCGACGCCGAAATAGACGACCGCCAGCGTCATCATCTTCTGCAGCATCTGGGAAGACGAAACGGCGACGTTGCCGACGTTGGAGAGCCGGAAGGCCGACAGGATGTAATCGCCGAGCTGGTTTTCCCAGTCCTTGACCATCCGGCCCTCGATGGCGAGGGATTTCACCGTCTGCACCCCCGTGATCGACTCGACCAGGAACGACTGGGCGGCGGCCCCCTTCTGGAACTTCTCGTCCAACCTCGCCTTGATGACCGGCGTGGCGACCAGAGAGATCAGGCCGATGCCGGCCACGAACAGGAGAACGATCCCCGTGAGGGGAACGCTGTAAAAGGCCATGATCACGACAAACAGGACGGAGAAGACCGTGTCGAGCAGGACCGTGAGCGAGATGTTGGTCATGAATTGCCGCAGGTTCTCCAGCTCGCGGACCCGGGCGATGATGTTCCCCACCTTGCGCACCTCAAAGTACCGAAACGGCAGGGACAGCAGGTGCCGGTAGACCTTCGCCCCCAGGCTGGCGTCGATCTTGTTGGCTGTGTGGTACAGGAGGTAGTTGCGCATCAGGTTCAGGACGGTGTCGAACAGGATGACCACGAGGAAGGCCCCGGCGACGACATCCAGCGTGGTCAGGGCGTGGTGGGCGAGGACCTTGTCGATGATGACCTGGATGAACAGCGGCGTCACCAGGGCGAACAGCTGGATGAGAAAGGACGACAGGACGACCGCCGAAAAGACGGGACGATGCTTGAGGAACTCCTTGAAGAGCCACCGGACGTTGAGAAAAAACTCCGTCCGGGTGAAACGCGGATAGAGGGCGATGGCCTCCCCGTTCCAGAGGGACCGGAATTCCTCCGCCTTCATTTCCCTGATTTTCCTGCAGACGCTGTCAAAGAGAAAAAATTGGTTGCCCTTGTTGCCCACCAGGACGTGATACGTTCCGTCTTGCGCCATCAAGATGGCCGGCACAGGATACTTCAGCAGTTCGTCCGTCGTTTTCAGCTTCTTCAGCCGGGCGCGGATCCCGTGGTCCCGGAGGATCCGGAGCACCTCCTCCGGCTTCAGTTCGTCCCGGACAAAATAGCGGCGCCTCACAGCCTGGATATCGACGGTGACGGCGTGGATCTTCGACACCACCTCAATGCTGACAAGCGCCGTCTCCATCATGCTCCCTGACGAACCGTTCGAAGTCCGACTCCAGGAGAAGCCGCTTTCCGAGGACCGCCGCCTCCTGCTCCGCCGCCTTCCATTCCCGCGCGGCCGCCAGGGCGTCCTTCTCCAGTTCCAGGACGTCCAGCCGGCTCCGTTCCCCGAGGTCCCGCGCCCTCCTCATAATGTGGAGCATCTTCCCGTACTGCTCCGCCAGCCTCCGGTACTGCCCGAGGGCCCGGGACAGCTCGTCCCGGCCCGCGAGGGTCCTTCGGAGGTCACGCCGCCGCTCCTCATCGGTGGCCCGCACATCCTCCTCCTGCCTCCGGAGCTCGAAGAGGCTTCGCTTCCTCTCCCATTCCCGGGCGCCGCCGTCGAAGAGGGAGATGCTGATCAGCACCCCCGCCGTGAAGGCCGTCTCGCGGATGTCCAGCAGCATGCCCCCCGGACCGGGATCGCTGCCGTAGTAGTCGTACCGGCCGTAAAGGGAAATGTCGGGCCACGCCCTGCGCGCCACCGCCTGTTCCCTCCACCGCACCGCTTCGAGTTCCTTGCGCTTCGCCCTGGACTCCGGCGTGTCCCCGGCCGGCGCCCCGAAATCCGCCGTCCGGACCCCTCCTGCGGGAGGGAATCCCTCGATCCGGAGGCCTTCGGAAAATACCCGCCCCGTCAGGCTGCAGACCACCTCGAGGCTCTCCCGGTACTCCTTCGTGATGGAAGCGATTTCCCGTTCCGCACTTGCCGTTGCCGCTTCCGCCCTCAGGACCTCCTCGTCGGAAATCAATCCGCCGGCCAAGGCCCTTTTCTTCAGCACCAGGGCCTCCCGCAGGCGGTCCAGGATCTCCCTGGCGTACCGGAGCCGGATGTCCGCCCCGGCAGCGGATCCAAAGGCATCCGTGAGTTCCCGGAGCAGTCTCTTGACCTCGACTGCGCACTCGTGGGCGCGGACGTCTCGCATTGCCTCCTGGTAGTTGACCTCGGGCCGCTTCTTGTACGCATTCGAGACCTCGTAACGGCCCTGGAGGGAAAGTCCCGCCCTCCAGGCGGTGGCGTACCCGCCGATCACCTCGCCGGAAAAGGTCTTCACTGCCTGGCCCGCTCTACGGTCCAGGTTTTCGTACCTTTCGACGCGCCCGCTGAGCGACAGCTCCGGGTAGAGGCCCGCCGCGCTCTGCCGGTAGAGGGCCTCGGCGATGTGGACGTCCTCCTCCTTCACCCGGATCCGGGCCGAGTGGTCCAGGGTATTGCGGACCGCCTGCCGGTAGGTGAGGACCTCCGGGGGCGCCGCCCCCGCCAATGCAGCAGAGGCAAGAAGGGCGGCGCAGGCGAGGCGGATCGCCACTTGAATCTGGGTGGTCAACGGGTTCTCTTCCTGCCGTCACTCCGGACCGCAGTGGCGCCGCCGCGGGAGCGGACCCATACCTCTTCCCGGACGGGTGTCGAAGTCCCCCGGAGCGGCGGGCGGGACGTGGGACCGGGTCCGCCGGTCCGGGGCGTGCCCCCGAAAGGATTGTCTGCCGGATTACGTCTGGAGCGGGTGCCAGTTCTGGGCAAGGGTGCCGATGTAAAGCGGATCGCTCCGCATGGCCTGATATTTCTGGACGACGTCCATCCCCGGGTCGTCGTTGATGGAGCTCATGGTGTTGACGATGGCCTCAATGTCCTCCCGCGAAACGTAGTACCCGTCGGACACCTCGAGCCGCTCGATCCCGTCACCCCCGCCCCGGAACTGGCCGGAGATCCGGACATAGTCGCCCTCGTCCGCGAAAAGATAGAGGTCATTCCGGTGCCTGACAAGGACCGATTCCTGCCGGTCGGCGTCCAGCACGTCCAGGACGTCGACGTCCGCGGACCCCGCGCCGCGGTCGACCAGGAGATCGGCGCCATCGTGCTTTCGGTACAGGTACCGGTCGCTTCCGGCCCCGCCGTTCAGGACGTCGTCCCCCTCCTGGCCCATCAGGACGTTGGCGCCGCCATTGCCCCGAACCCGGTTGGCCATGTCGTTGCCGGTGCCGTCGATGTCGCCGTCCCCCGTGAGAACGAGGTTCTCCACGTGGTCGGACAGGGCGAACGTGACGGAACTCCGGACCGTGTCCGTCCCCGCGCCCGCTTCCTCCACGACCACATCCCGCGAATTGTCCACCCGATAGGTGTCATTCCCGCTGCCGCCCCTCATGGTGTCCGCCCCGGCGCCGCCGTTCAGGGTATCGTCTCCGCCGTTTCCGACCAGGACGTCGTCGCCCTTGAGGCCCTTCAGCGTATCGGCCCCGTCCGTCCCCCAAAGGAAATCGGCC
>JBFYXW010000157.1:0-3309 GCA_041310335.1 Syntrophaceae bacterium
CGGCGACGCCCGACGAGGTGGGGAACAACCTCCTCCTGAACGCCAAGCTGAGCTATCGCCTGACGCCGAAAGACTCCCGGGTCCGGACAACCGTCTTCCTCAGCGGCGAGAACCTGACGAACCGGCAGTACGAATACCTTCCGGGCTACCCGGCCCCGGGCGTCACCGTCATGGGGGGATTGCATGTCGACATGTGAACAGGGAAACGGGCGGCCCTCAAACCGCCTTGCCCTGCTCCTCTGCGCCGCCGGGGTGATCCTGGCGGCAGCGGCCGTCCCCGGCCTGGCGGACCGCCGCCCCGTCCCGGCGGATCACCGGCCCGTCCTGGTGGTTTCCACCTCCATGCTGGAGTCCCTCATCCGGGACGCCGGGGGAGAGCGGTTCGAGATCCTGACGCTCATGCCCCCCACCGCCTGTCCCGGCCACTTCGACCTCAAGCCGTCCGACCGGATGACGATCCGCCGGGCCGACCTGATCCTCTTCCATCCCTTTCAGCGGGACCTGGAGAAGGCCCTGCGGCCCCACGTCGGGCAAAACGGGAAATGGCTCATCGTGGAGGAGAAGGCCCCCCTATCGATCCCGGAGGCCTACCGGGAGACAGGCCGCAGGCTCGTGGCGGAGCTGACGGCCCGCTACCCCGCCGAGGGCCCGCACCTGAAGACGTCCTGGGAGGAAAGCGAGAGGAAGATCCGCCGCCTGGAGCGGCACTACCGGAAGGCCTTCTCGGCCAACGGGAAATCCCTGCCGCCGGTCCTGGCGGCCCACCGCCAAACGGCCTTCGTGGCCTCCTGGGGGTTCCCCGTGGCGGGCGTCTTCGACACCCCCGAGGGCCAGTCCCTCCGGGAGTTCGGGGAACTCGTCCGGCGGGCCCGGGAAGCCCGGGTCGCGGCGGTGGTGGGGAACCTCCAGAACGGAGACCGCCAGGCTCGGGCGCTGGCGGAGAAACTGGGGGTCCCGCTGGTCATGCTGAACAACTTCCCCGGTGCGGAGCCGGGCACGTTTCCCTATGCGGCCCTCCTGAAGGCCAACTGCGAGCGGCTCCTCGCCCTGGCGAGGTGACGGGATGAACGGCCCCCTTTTCTCCGCCCGGGACCTGACGGTGGGTCACCACCGGACGGTCCTCCTCCGGAACGTAACCCTGGAACTCCCCCGCGGCGGCTTCCTGGGCATCGTGGGCCCCAACGGGGCGGGAAAGAGTTCCCTCCTCATGGCCCTGCTGGGTTTCCGGGGCATCCTCGGGGGAGCCGCGGAGGTGCTGGGCCGGGACATCCGGGACCTGGACCGCGGGGACTGGGCTGGCCTCCGGAAACGGATCGGCTACCTGCCCCAGCGCTCCCAGGTGGACCCCTACTTCCCCGTGACGGCCGGCGAGGTCGTCCTCATGGGCCGGGTGGGCCACGCGGGGTTCCTCCGATCCCTGGACGATTCCGACCGGCGGAAGGCGGAGAGCGCCCTCCGCTCCCTGGGCATGGAGTCCTTCCGGGACCGCCCCTTCGGGCACCTCTCCGGCGGGGAGCAGCAGAAGATCCACCTGGCCCGGATCCTCGCCCAGGAGCCGGAGATGATCCTCCTGGACGAGCCCATGGCCGGCCTGGACCTGAAGTGGCAGGAGCGCCTGGGGAGCCTCATCGGGGACATCGCCCGGGAGCGGGGCGCCGGGATCGTCATCGTGACCCACGAGCTGCAGCACCTGCCACCGGCCTGCGACCGGGTGGCCCTCCTCGGCCGGGGAAGGCTCCTCGCCGCGGGGGGCCGGGAGGAGGTCCTCCGGGAGGACATCCTGTCGGAACTGTACGAGTGCCGCGTCCGGCGCATCGTCGAAGACGGGCGGACCTACCTGTCCCCCTGGATCCAGTGAGGAGCGAATGATCGAGACGGCCCTGATCCTCCGGGAAACCATCCTCGCCGCGGTCTTTGCCGGCATCGGCTGCTCCGTCGTGGGGGTCTTCATCTTCTGCCTCCGGATCCCCTTCGTGGGCGTCCTCATCTCCCACGCCGCCATGGCCGGGGCCATCCTCGCCCAGTTCCTGCACTGGCCGGAGCTTCCCGCGGCCCTGGGGATGGCCCTCTTCTCGGTGTTCTTCGTCGGACCCCTGGCGGACCGGACCGACATGGACGTGAACGTCTCCCTCAGCATCCTCTTCTCCCTCATGATGGGGATCGCCTTCCTGGGCATCGGCCTCATCCCGGAGCCCCGGACGCCCATGCTGACCCTCCTGTGGGGGAACATCCTCCTGGCCACGGCGGGGGACGTCCTCGTCATGGGCACCGTGACCCTCCTCGTCCTGGGCTGCCTGCGGGCAGGCTACAAGGAAATCAAGACGGTCCTCTTCAGCCGGACCGTCGCCGCCGCCGTCGGGGTCCGGGAGGACCTGGTCTTCTACGCCCTGCTGGTCCTCTCCGGGGCCGTCGTCTCGGTGAACCTGAACAGCATCGGCGGGCTGATGCTCTACAGCCTCCTCATCAATCCCGCCGCCGGGGCCTACCAGCTGGCGTACCGCCTGCGGTCCATGATTCTCATCGCCGCTCTCCTCGGGGTGGGCGCCGCCCTGCTGGGCCTGCTGTGTTCCTATTTCTGGGCCCTCCCCACGGGGGCCTCCATCGTCATCTGCTCCAGTTTGGAATTCGCCCTCTGCGCCCTGCTGTCGCCGAAGCGGGGGCGGTTCCGGCAAGAAAGGACGGACTCGTGAACGCCACCCGCAGGGAATTCTTCAACCACCTGGCCTCCGAGTGGGACCACCGCTACGGAACCGGGGAACGGGCCGAGCAGGTCCGCCGCGTGGCCTCCCGCTTCTCCCTGGTGGAGGACGCGGTCATCCTGGACGTGGGATCGGGAACCGGGGCGATGCTCCCGCGGCTGATGGAAGCGGCGGGACGGAGGGGCCTCGTCTGCGCCCTGGATTATGCGGAGGAGATGGTGCGGCGGGGGCGCGGGAAGTTCCTGGACCTGGGACCCGCCTTCTTCCAGGCGGCCGCGGCGGAATTCCTCCCCTACCGGGACGGGGTTTTCGACCACGTGGTCTGCTTCGGCGTCTTCCCCCACCTGGACGACCGGGAGGCGGCCCTCCGGGAGTTCCGGCGCGTCCTGAAGCCCAGGGGCTCCCTGATCATCGCCCACGCCCTCAGCAGCGAGGAGATCCGGCACCACCACGGCAAGGCGCCGCCGGTCCGCCACGACTGCCTGCCCGAACGGGAAGAGATGATCAGGTTCCTGGCGGCGGCGGGGTTCTCCGTCGCGGGGCTGGTGGACGAGCCGGGCTGCTACCTCTGCGAGGCCCGGCGCCTGGAAGCCGGCAATCCGCCGGACCC
>JBFYXW010000162.1:0-42809 GCA_041310335.1 Syntrophaceae bacterium
GGTGTCAGATTTATTTTTGCAGCGCAACAATATGCAAGCCAAGAGAAAGGGGGTAGATTTCAAATCTGTCCCCTTTCTCTTGGCCTTTCGCAGGGTCATTTATGCTGCGCTGTAAAAATAAATCTGACACCTTTTGGGTTATGGCAGGTCGAGGAGGGTGATGAAGGCTCCCTCGTCCAGGACCCGCACTCCCAGGGCCTGCGCCTTGGACAGCTTGCTGCCCGGGTCGGCGCCGGCCACGACGTAGTCGGTCTTCTTCGAGACGCTGGTGCTGACGCGTCCTCCCCGGGCTTCGATGCGTTCCTTCGCCTCGTCCCGGGTGAAGCCATTCAGGGTCCCCGTGAGGACGAAGGTTTTTCCCGCCACGGCGGACGAGCCTTTCCCGGCGTCGTCGGCAGCCCCTTCTTCCGCGATCCCGGCGGTCCAGGTGTGGCCGCATCGCCCGAGTTGCCCGATCACCTCCAGGGTGTCCGGGTCCTTCCGGAATCGGAGGACCCCCTCCGCGGCGCCGGGGGAGAGACCCGGCGTTTCCCGGATCTCCCTCTCCTCCGCCTCCAGCAATGCCTCCAGCGAGCCGAACCGCCTCTCCAGGGCCTCCGCCCGCACGTCCCCCACCTCCGGAATGGCAAAGGATGTCAACAACCGCGAGAGGGGCCTCCGCCGGGAGCCTGACCCGGGGGTCGTTTCCTCCCAGGTCACGCCCAGCCTCCGCAGGTCCGCGATCACCTGCCGATTGTGGGGCT
Source organism: Syntrophaceae bacterium (assembly GCA_041310335.1). Lineage (GTDB taxonomy): Bacteria > Desulfobacterota > Syntrophia > Syntrophales > PHBD01 > PHBD01. Next base: position 744 of record JBFYXW010000162.1, read on the forward strand.
CCGCGAAGAAGGCGACGAGGGAGGCGGCCACCTCGGCGCCGATGTTGGGGACGAAGCGGAGGGTCTCCCGCTTCGCCTCCATCAGCCGGTCCAGGGAGCCGAAGAAGAGGGCCAGGTCCCCCGCGGTGGTCTCCCCCACGTCGGGGATCCCCAGGGCGTAGATGAAGCGGGGGAGGGTGGTGTCCCGGCTCTTGGCCGCGGCCTGCACCAGGTTTTCCGAAGAAAGATCCCCCAGCCGGTCCAGGAGGACCAGGTCCTCTCTCCGGAGGCGATAAAGATCGGCGGGGCTCCGGACCAGGTCGCGGTCCACCAGCTGGTCCACGAGCTTCTCGCCCAGCCCCTCGATGTCCAGGGCCCGGCGGCTCCCGAAGTGGAGCAGGGACTGCTTGAGCTGGGCAGGGCAGAAGAGGCCTCCGGTGCAGCGGACGGCCGCCTCGCCGGGGAGGCGGACGGCGGTGGAGCCGCAGACGGGGCAGAGATCGGGCATCCGGAATTCCTCCGTCCCCGGGGGCCGCCGGTCGAGGAGCACCGAGACCACCTCCGGGATGACCTCCCCGGCCCGGCGGACGACGACGGTGTCGCCGGCGCGGACGTCCTTGCGGCGGATCTCGTCCTCGTTGTGAAGCGTCGCGTTCGTCACGGTGGCCCCGCCGACAAAGACGGGCTTCAGGCGCGCCACCGGGGTCAGGACCCCCGTCCGGCCCACGGAGACGTCGATGCGGACGATCTCCGTGAGGGCCTCCTGGGCGGGGAACTTGTGGGCCAGGGCCCAGCGGGGGGCGCGGGACACGGCGCCCATGATCTCCTGGCCCGCCCGGTCGTTCAGTTTGTAGACCACGCCGTCGATGTCGTAGGGCATGGCCTCCCTCCGGTCCAGGATTTCCCGGTAATAGGCCAGGAGCCCCGGAACGCCGGTGACCACCCGCCGTTCGGGGCAGACGGGGAATCCCAGGTCGGAGAGGAGTTCCAGCGCCCCGGCGTGCGTCGCCGGGAGTTCCATCCCCTCCGCCCCTCCCAGGGCGTAGGCGAAGAAGGACAGGGGGCGGGAGGCCGTGACGTGCGAATCGAGCTGCCGGAGGGAGCCCGCGGCGGCGTTCCGGGGGTTGGCGAACTCCTTTTCCCCCTGCTCCCGCTGAGCCCGGTTCAGGTTCGCAAAGTCCTGCCGGAAGAGCAGCACCTCACCCCGGACGTCGAGAAACCGCGGGACGGCGCTCCCCAGGAGGCGGAGCGGCACGGTGCGGATGGTCCGGACGTTGGCCGTCACCTCCTCGCCGGTGATGCCGTCCCCCCGGGTGGCCCCGTGGACGAGGACGCCGTCCTCGTAGACGAGGCTCACGGCGAGGCCGTCGAACTTGGGCTCCGCCGTGTAGTCCACGGCCGCGGTTCCCAGGCGATCGCGGATCCGCCGGTCGAAGGCTGCCACCTCCTCGTCGGCGAAGGCGTTGGACAGGCTCAGCATGGGTGTGCGGTGGGGATAGGGGGTGAACTTTTCCAGGGGAGGCGCGCCCACCCGCCGGGTCGGCGAGTCGGGCACCGCCAGTTCGGGGAAGCGCTCCTCCAGGTCCATCAGTTCCCGGAGCAGCCGGTCGTACTCGGAGTCGGGGATTTCCGGCGCGTCGTCCTGGTAGTAGCGCCGGTTGTGGTGCTCGATGATCCGGCGGAGCTCCGCGGCCCGCCTTTCCGCCGCCGGCCGGTTCATTTGATCCTTCTGAGGGTGGGGGCCGCCCTCCTGGGCTTCGGCGCCGCCGGCCTGCGTTCCTTCTGTTTCATGAGCTGGTCGTTGAAGATCTGGTTCTTCGCCCGCACGGCGTTGATGAGGAAGAAGACGATGACGGACCGTTCCCACTCGCGGCTGGGCTCGAAGGTCTCCATGCGGAGCTTGTACTTCTGCCAGAGGGAGACCAGGGAGGCCTCGTCCAGGGAGAGGATGGTCTCGGCGATCTTTTCCAGGGACTTTTCCAGCATGATTTCAATCGTTCCCGTCTGTTTCAAGGTGCGTGCATTCTAGCGGGGCCGCCGGGGATTGTCAAAGCAAAACCGGCGGGATGCCAAGAGGGAGAGGCCGGCTTCCGGGATGTCCTGTGTGTTGCCGCTTCACTCCCAGGGCACCGGACGGGAGGTCCTTGGCGCCGGAGTCGGCGGCGGGGCCTGGATTAGGAGCCCTTGAGGCCCTGTGCGGGCCAAAAGGCCTTTACTCCGGCGGAGGCCTGTGGTTTAATCCCCCCCCGAAAGGAGGATGGAGGCTCGATGGTCACGCTCTCCGACGGAATCCAGCCCTGCGGCATCTGCAACAGGAAACCCTCCGTTGTCCTCTGCGACGGCTGCGAAAAGGCCCTCTGCGTGGATTGCCGGAAATTCGACCTGTGGGGATACGGCTGCGGTCACGTGGACACGAAGGTCTTCTGCCTCTCCTGCGCCCGCGACCCCCGCATCAATCCCTACGGCGGATGCATCGACTGAGGTCATGGGGACGCCCGTGATCGAAGAGGGACCCGTCAACGGCGCGCACCGCTCCACGTCCATCTTCCACCGGATTCAACTGAAGCTCGCCTCCGCCTGGGACATCCTCACGGACTCGGTGGTGAACTACCAGAACAACGGGGACGTGAACCAGGCCGCCGCCATCGCCTTCTACGCCATCCTCTCCTTTCTTCCCCTGTTCATCCTCACCTTCCTGATGGCGGGCTACTTCTTCAGCTCCTACCCGGAGGTGAAGGACCAGCTCATCGAGGGCATCCAGCGCTTCCACCCCTACTTCACGGGGGATCTCCTCGTTCAGCTCGGGCAGGTGGACGAGAAGAGCCGGCTGTTGGGTTGGGTGGGGTTCATCACCCTCATCTGGTTCTCCTCCATGATCTTCGGGGCCGCCGAGACGTCCTTCAACCTCATCTACCGGACCAAGACGATCCGGAACTACGTGGTCTCGAAGCTCCTTTCCTTCGCCATGATCCCGGCGGCCTGGGCCGTCGGCGTCCTGAGCGTGGGGGTCACGACCGTCGCCACCCTGGTGGCCAACCAGCCGGTCCTGGCGGACATCGTTGCGGCCCACTTCCCCCTCCTCAAGGGCGTCCTCTTCCAGTACGCGCTGCCGTACCTGATCACGGTCGTCTTCTTCACCCTGGTCTACAAGGTTATCCCGGTCTCGCGGGTCCCCCTCGGCCTCGCCTTCGCGGGGAGTGCCGTCTTCTCGGCCCTCATGGAGGTGGCGAAGCACTTCTTCACCTGGTACATCTCCAACTACACCCGCTACCACATCATCTTCGGGTCCCTGGAAACGGTGGTCATCCTGGTCATCTGGGTCTTTTACGTGGCCCTCATCTTCCTGTTCTGCGCCGAGTTGATGGCCTCCTACCGGCGCCGCGACCTGATCCTCATCGAGAAGGCCCTGCTCAGGCCCGGCGGCCCGGGTATGAAGGTCTGGGAGCGCCTTTTCCGGCGGTTCGGGCGCATCTACCCGAAGGGGGAGTACGTTTTCCGAGAGGGCGACGAGGGGCAGGAGATGTTCTACGTCCTGGCGGGCCGCGTCCGGGTGGAGAAGAAGGCGGGCCGGGTACGAAAGGTGCTGGCGGAGGTTGGGCCCGGCGAGTATTTCGGCGAGATGGCGGCCCTGATCCAGGTCCCCCGGACCGCCACGGCCCACGCCGTGGAGGAGAGCGACGTGGCCGTCATCGACGGGGAGACCCTGCACCGCCTCCTCCGGGAGAACGAGGAGATCTCGCTCCACATGCTGAAGGAGTTCTCCCAGCGGATCCGTCGCACCGACAACCTGGTGGATGAGCTTTCCCAATGGTGGCTCCGCCTGGTGACCATCCTCTACCTGATCCGCAACTGGCCCCTCCCGGCGAACCGGGACGTGGCGGCGGAGATCGCCGCGTTCACCAGCCATGACAGCGAGGAGATCCAGGATGTCCTGGTGGACCTGGGCAACCAGGGGGTGGTCGAACTGTGGGAAGGGCAGGTGACCGGCTTCGATCCGGCCCGGGCCTGGGAGGTGAGCGGAACCCACGTGTATTAAGCCGTGAAGGGGGGCCGATTTCAAATCTGTCCCCTTCCCGGCTGTTCCTGTGGAGGGATGTAGATGGGGAAACCGGCGGAAACGCGGATCGAGACCCGGGGGCTCCCGTTCCGATGTCTGGATTGGGGCGGGGAGGGGCTTCCCGTCCTGGTTCTCCTCCACGGGATCGGCGACAACGGCCGCGTATGGGACTTCTTCGCCCGGGAGGTACGCCGACATTTCCGGGTCGTCGCCCTGGACCAGCGGGGCCACGGGCTAAGCGGCTGGCCCCGGCCCGCGGCCTACCGCCTGGAGGATTACGTGGCGGACCTGGAGACCGTCGTCGATCTCCTGGGAATCGGGAAAATGATCCTCCTGGGCCACTCCATGGGGGCCCTCCACGCCACGGCCTATGCGGCCCTCCACCCCGACCGCGTGGACGCACTGGTCCACGTGGACATCGAGCCTTGCCCTCCCCCCTGGAACAAGAAATACCTGACGGGGCTCTACCGGGATCTCCCCGACTCCTATCCGACCGTCGAGGACTACGTGGCCCGGCGGATGGAGAACAGCGCCCACGCGGACCGGGAGCGGTTGCTGGCCATTGCGCCCCATCACCTGCGGGAGGAGAACGGGCGTTTCGTCTGCCTCCACGACCGGGAGGTCTACGCCCACTTCGACCCCGCCTACGACCTCCGGCCGCAGCTGCCGGGGATCGTCTGCCCCGCCCTGGTCGTGCGGGGCGAGGACAGCCTGGTCCTGCCCCGGGAGCCGGCAGAGGAGATGAGCCGGCAGGTGCCCCGGGGTGCCTTGGCGGAGATCCCCCGGGCGGCCCACCCGGTCCACACGGACAACCCCGAGGGCTTCCGGGAGGCGGTGTTCCGTTTTCTGCAGGAGCAAGGTTTTCCGGTCCGCTGACGTTGCCTTCGACGGAACGGATCGCGGAAAGGTGCTTCCCCCAACCAACGGACCCTCACTCCGGCGGAGGCGACATGAGTGATCTGCCGGGCTTCGAAATCGCCGCTATAGGCAAGGTAGAAAGTCAGGTCGCCGTCGGCCTTCGCCTTCACACCAAAGGAGAGGGGCCGCTGCCGCAGGATCCGGATGCGAGAAGAGAGGCGAGTGCAGCCCGGCCCGCCGGTGCGAGGTGGATCCGTGATGAGGGAGACGGGTGATTTCGGGATTTCGGTCCGGGGGCGGAGGCTGGCCATGCGGGCAGTCGGTTCGGCCGCCGGGCGGGTCACCCGGCGGTCGGTCATCCCCGCGGGAGAGACGGCCCCGCCCCTCCTCTTCCTCCACGAGGGCCTGGGGAGCATCGGCCAGTGGCGGGACTTCCCGGAGGCGCTGTGCGCCCGGACGGGGGCGCCGGGGTTCGTGTACGACCGCCTCGGCCACGGACGGTCCGATCCGCTCCCGGCGCCCCGGACCGTCCGCTACCTCCACGATGAGGCCCTCGGGACCCTGCCGCTTGTCCTGGACGCGCTGGGTCTGGAGCGGCCGGTCCTGATCGGGCATAGCGACGGCGGCACCATCGCCCTCCTCTTCGCGGCGGAGCAGCCGGACCGGGTGCGGGCCGTCATCACCGAGGCCGCCCACGTCTTCGTGGAGGAGGAGACCCTGCAGGGGATCCGGGAGGCCGTGGAAGCGTACCGGACCACCGACTTGCGGCAGCGGCTGGCCCGGTACCACGGGGACAAAACCGATGCCGTCTTCTCCGGCTGGGCCGACACCTGGCTGTCGGCGGAATTCCGGGACTGGAACGTCGAGTCCTTCCTGCCCCGGGTGGCCTGCCCGCTCCTGGTGATCCAGGGCGCCGGCGACCGGTATGGGACCCCCGCCCAGGTGGAGGCCATCGTCCGGCAGGCCGCGGGACCCGCCGAGGCACTCCTGGTGCCGGACTGCGGCCACGTCCCCCACCAGGAGGCCCGGGAGCGGGTCCTCCCGGCGATGGCCCGGTTCGTCGCGTCCCTGGAGGGAGGCGGCCCCTCCGCATCTGCATTGTCCCCGGGATAACCATTGATCTCCATGAAAAAAGGGTGATATAAGGGAACGTCCGTACGACCCTTGCCTCGGAATCCCTTGCCGGTAGACGGAGGTTCCCATGAACGGGCGGTCCCGAAATCGCTGCGGCCTCTGGTTGTCCTGCCTGATCCTCGCCATGGGAATCACGGCCTGCGCCGAGGTCAAGGTGAACACCCTCCCCCCGCCGCCGCCCACGGCCAAGCTCCGGGTCTTCTTCCTCCCTGTCTCCGACGCCCTCCCGGGCAGACAGTACTGGTCCGTTTCCCACAAAGATTTCTCGCGGAACATGGCCCAGCCGCTGATCCGCTACCTCCGGGCCACGGGGATTTACACGATGGTTCCCCCACGGGACGTGAGCGCCGTCCTGAAGGGGCAGAACACGGAACGCATCCTGTGGCAGCGCAACGACTGGGGGACGGCGCGCAAGGTGGGCCGGGCCCTCCACGCGGACTACGTCGTCGTCACCCGCCGGGGATACCAGGGGTTTTTCTTCTTCCAGATGCTCTGGATCAACCTCGAGACGGGCAAGGTCTTCGAGAGCAAGGACCACCCGGGGACGTTCCTGCAGGGAGCGGCGAAGCAGGATGAGTTCCGGAGAATCGTCCGCCAGACCTACCGGGAGATCTTCCAGCAGGCCAAGGGTGATCTCCTGGCCACGGCGATCCGGAAAGGCCGGACGATGGAACGGCCGGGAACGCCCCCGCAAGGGCCGGCGAAGCGCCCCGAGCCCGCCGTGACACCGGCGCCGAAGCCGCCTCCGCCGCCACCCGTGCAGGAGGCGCCCCCGCCCCAGGTCATCGCAACGAAACCCGTCCCGGAAACCCCGGGGCCCGCCGGTCCTACAAAACCGCCCGCTCCGGCGCTCGTGGAGGAGGCCCCGGCGCCCCCGCCCCCGGCGGTGGAGGCATCGCCGGCGGAGTCGGAAGAGGTGGCGGAGGAAGCGCCGCCCGCCGCGGAGGCGGCCGTGAAGGAATCTCCCGCCCCCGGGCCCGCCACTCCGGTCGTCGCGGCCGGTCCGCCGCCCGCAGTCCGGCCCCCTCGCCCGGCGCCCCCGCCTCTGCTGGAGACCGCCCCGGCGAGCGGGAAAACGCGCCTCGTCGTCTACGACCTGGAGACGACCCAGCCCATGCAGGTGGCGGGCCTGATTCTCACGGAGGCCCTCCGGGAGGAGATCCACAAGCTTGGCTCCTTCGACCTCGTCAACCGGGAAGACCTGACCCGGGCCCTGGAAGAGCTGAAGCTCCAGCAGTCCGGACTGGTCCGGGAAAAGGAAGCCGTCCAGATGGGCCGCTGGCTGGCGGCGAGGCAGTCCGTCACGGGCCGCCTGGGATCGCTGGGCAGCACGACGGTCCTCTCGACGAAACGCACCGACATCGAGACGATGGGGACCCTCTCCATCGGCTCCCTCAAGGCCCCGGCGGGCCGGGAAGAGGACCTCCTCAACGGGCTGCCGGATCTGGCGAAGAAACTGATCCAGAAACAGTAACCCCGAATCGGGGGACAGATTTGAAATCTGTCCCCGGGGCCATGGCGGGCTCCCGACAGCCCGACGACACCATCCCGCGCGCCCTCCCGCTCCCGTCGCCGCCCTCGCCCGCGCAATCGTCGCGTCCGCCGCCGCGCCGCCGTTCGTTTGACCGCAGTCAGGATGGGAACCGAAACGGATTTCGGAGAGGGGACTCCCGGCCCGAAATCCCGATGATCCGACCACGAAAGGAGGTGAGCCTGAACAGGCCGCCGGAGGGCGGCCGTCCGCGAAGCTCGGGTTGCCACCAGGGGAACCGGAAAAAAGACGTCTTTTTTCTGCAAAAGGAGGGATTATGGCAGCGGTCTTCAAGGATTATGTCAAGAACAAGTTTGCCCGGCCCGGCCCGCTGAAGGGCGTTCGGGTCCTCGAGGTCTGCACGCTCCTGTTCGGGCCCTCGGGACCGTCGTTCCTGGCCGAGATGGGCGCCGAGGTCATCAAGATCGAGCTCCCCCCCATGGGGGATGTGACGCGCTCCCTGAACCCCTTCGGGTGGTTCTACAAGGAGCAGTCCCCCATGTTCATGCACATCAACCCCAACAAGTACTACATGGCCCTGGACCTCCACATCGACCTGGGCCAGCAGATCTTCAAGGAACTGGCCGCCAAGGCCGACATCATCGAGTTCAACCTGCGCCCCGGCGTCACCCGGCGCTGGAACATCGGTTACGAGCAGGTCAAGGAAGTCAACCCCGGCATTATCTACATCGAGAAGAACGGCTTCGGCCAGTGGGGCCTCTACGCCGAGCAGGACCGGCCCTCCAACGATGGCGCCGCCCAGGCCCTCTCGGGCTACGCCTGGATCTCCAGCTTCCCGGGCCGGCCGCCCCTCAAGCAGGCCATCTGGATTTGCGACTACTACGGGGGCCTCATGGGAGAGGTGGCGGTGCTGGCGGCCCTGCACCACCGCCGGAAGACCGGCAAGGGACAGTTCATCGAGATGTCCCAGAGCGAGAACATCATGCGGGCCATGAGCTGGGTCTGGCCCTACCAGCAGCTCGCCCAGAAGGGTGTCGAGCCGGCGGGGAACCGGGACCAGTGCATCTGCCCCGCCGACACGTTCCTGTGCAAGGACGGCCTCCTGGCGGCCGTCGCCGCACCTGCGCCCGACGAGTTCCTGGGCCTCTGCAAGGCCATGGGGAAGGCCGAACTGGCGAAGGATCCCCGGTTCGCGGACCACGCCGTCCGCTTGCAGGACGCGAACGCCCTGGCGATCCTCAAGATCATCGCCGACTGGGCCCGGACGGTGACCGCCGATGAAGTCGAGAATCTCGGGAAGCAGTACGGTTTCGCCGCCACGCGCCTTCACAACGCGGTGGATATGAACGAGGATCCCCAGCGACGCCAGCGCGGCTTCGTGAAGGAGATCGACGACCCCCTCTACGGGCGTTACGTGGAGCACGACTTCCCGGTCATGATGTCCAAGACGCCGCCGAAGATCAAGTGGACCGTCCGCCCCGTCGGCTTCGACAACGACTTCATCATGACAAAGATCCTCGGGCGGAACCAGACGCAGCTCGACGAGCTTTATCTGCACGGCGTGCTCGGAAGGTGGAAGGACCAGCAGGGACGCCGTCCGCCCCCGGACTGGGACGGCCAGTCCGGCGCCATCGTGAGGAGGTGATCGACCATGGCAGAACACAAGAGACCGAAATGGGCGGACTGGGCGGATCACATCCGGTCGCTGGACGACCCGGCAAAGAATTTTGAAAAGCCGGAGGCCCTCGACGACCTCGTGGTCCTGGATCTGAGTTCCCGCAGCATGGCCGGGCCGTACTGCACCTCCCTCCTGGCGGAGCTGGGGGCCGAGACCATCCGGGTCGAGCCCCCCGGGGGCGACCTGGTGCGGACCTATTCCCCCAACGGGTTCATGCACAAGGGGACGGGGATGGCCTACCTGCAGGAGGGGCGCAACAAGTACCACGTCACCCTGGACCTGGAGAAGGAGGAGGGCCGGGAGATCCTCAGGAACCTGGTGGGGCAGGTGGACATTCTCGTGGAGACGTATCCGACGGGCACCCTGGATGCCTGGGGGCTCGGCTACGAAGACCTGGTGAAGCTCAACCCGCGGCTGATCTTCGCGTCCATCACCGGCTATGGCCAGTTCGGCCCGGACTCGGGCCGGAAGCAGTACGACTACGACAACGTGGCCCAGGCCCGCTCGGGGGTTCAGTATGCCACCGGGGAGGTCCTGCCGGAAGGCAAGACCCGGGACGAGATGCCCTACGCCACGTCCACCAAGGCGGGACCCTGGATCGCCTGGTCCACCGCGGGCACTTTCGCCGCCCTGGGCATCCTCGCGGCGCTCTACTACCGCGAGGCGACGGGCGAGGGGCAGGCCCTCGACATTTCCACCCCCGAGGCGTACGAGCGGTTGAATGACTACATGCTTCACTGGTACGCCGACAAGGGGGTCATCAACGAGCGCTTCGGCAACCTGGACACCTGCCTGTGGCTCTACGGCTTCTTCCCCACGAAGGACGGGGGCGTCTTTCTCGGGGGGCTCCGCCTGGAGATGTGGAAGGCCTTCGTGGACATCATCGGCAAGTACGACGAGTGGGAGGCCGACTCCTGGACCACCCTGGCCCCCTTCATGAAAAAGGACTGGCAGCTCAAGTACCAGGCCATGATCAATCCCGAAACGGTGAAGTACACGAGCGACGAGTTGACCCACAAGTCCATCGACTACGCCAAGAGCGGGCGGCTGGCGCCCATCACGCCGGTGGTGGCGGAGATCGTCGCTCCCTGGAAGACGATGCAGGACGAGGTCTGGCATGACCGCGGGGTCTTCACCCCGGTTCAGGACCCGGTCTACGGCTCCATCCTCTGCGCCCAGGCCCAGTGGAAATCAACGGAGACGCCGCCCCGGACGAAGTGGGTCTGCCGGCCCGTGGGCTATGACAACGGCTTCGTCTACCTGAAGTACCTCGGGTTCGGTCCGGTGAAGCTCAAAGAGCTCGCGGACCGCGGGATCGTCTGAACATCAACAATTTCATCGACAACCGGGAGAAGATCGGGTATCTTCTCCCGGTATTGTTTTTTCAGGGCAATTTTTCTGGAGAAAGGAGCAGCGAACATGAAACAGAAGCGCATGGCTTGTTTCTGCCTGCTGGCCGCGGCCCTGCTGATGGCGGGCTGTGCGGGACCGACGATTTACGGGGGCCTGACGGACCAGCGCAGCGAGCAGGCCCAGTCGATGTACCGGGACGGCCTGGCCCACGTGGGCAACCAGGATCACCGTGCGGCCATCGAGGTGATGAAGAAGGCCGTCATGATCGAGCCGGCCCTGGCGGAGGCCTATCTCGGCCTGAGCCGCTCCTGCTTCGCCGTGGGCGACTACGACATGGCCTTCTACTACCACGTGAAGTACGCCGAACTGGAGGCGTACCGGGAGCAGGTCTACCTGGAAAAGATCGACTATTTCAAGGTCAACTGACGGCGCGTAGATGAACCGTTTCCCGGATTGGAGAGCGCGGGCGGTCCCCGTCGGCCGGGTGCTCCTGATCGTCCTTGCCTGCGTCCTCGCCGCCGCCTGTGCACCCAGGGTCATCCCCCCGGCGGCCACGCCCGCCCGGGTCGCCGTCGTCCTGGGGGCGGGGGCCTCGAAGGGCTTTGCCCACGTGGGGGTCCTCAAGGTCCTCGAGTCGAACCGGGTTCCCATCCACATGATCGTGGGCACCAGCGTCGGCAGCTTTGTCGGCAGCCTCTACGCCTACGGCTACGACGCCTATACCCTGCAGAAGATGGCCCTGGTCCTGGAGCGGGATGACCTGGTGGACCTGGTCCTGCCGGACAACGGGTTCGTCGAGGGAAAGAAGCTCGAGAACTGGGTCAACCGGGCCGTTCGAAACACCCCCCTGGACCGTTTCCGCATCCCCTTTCACGCCGTGGCGACGAACATCCAGACGGGGGAGGAGATCGTCTTCGGGACGGGCGACACGGGCATGGCCATCCGGGCGAGCTGCTCCATCCCGGGGATCTTCCGGCCCGCCCGGATCGCCGGGCAGACCTACGTGGACGGCGGCGTCGTGAACCCCCTGGCGGTGGACGTGGCGCGCCGCTACGGCGCCGACGTGGTCATCGCCGTGGACATCTCCGCCGGGGTGGACCGATCGGTTCCCCAGAGCACCCTGGAGACGATCCTCAAGTCCGTGGACATCATGTACAACCGCATCTCCCTGGCCCAGACCGCCCGGGCGGACGTCCTGATCCGCCCCCGCGTGGCCGGCATCGGCTCCGCCGACTTCACGAAGCGCCACGAGGCCATCCTGGAAGGCGAGCGGGCCGCCCAGGAGGCCCTGCCGCAGATCCGGGCGATCCTCTCCAGGCTCCAGGCGGAGGGGCGGCTCACGCTGCCCGCGCAGGGGCCCGCCGCAAAGTAGGCGCGAGACGTCGTCAACGTTTCCATCCCACGGTGCAGCGGTTTCAACAGGCGGAAGCGGGAACCGTGTTCGCGACGGCGGGAGCCCCCGTGACCACCCCCGCGCCCCGGTGCAGAGAGTCAACCTCGGGATGGCGGCGATCCCGGGAGCAAGGGGGTGCTTGGCCTTCCCGGGGTCCGTCTACTCGTACTTCACCCGGTAGGCCTTCTCGGCCCCCGGCGGGGCCTCGTCGATTTCCTCGAAGCCGAGACCCTGGTTTTCCTGTGCCTTGTCGCGAACGGCCTGCGTCACGAGGATCTCCCAGGCCTTCGCGGTGTCCTCCCCGAGCTTGCTGGCGGCGTTCACCTCCGCGCCGAAGACGTCGGCGTCCCCGATCCGGAGGATCCGGCCGTAGCCCAGGCCCACGCAGAGGAGGATCCGCTCCTCCTCGGGCCTGCCCTCGTTGTACGTCCGGAGCGTGTGCTGCATCGCGATGGAGCACTCCAGCGCCTTTTGGACGTTCCGGAAGATCACCAGGAAACTGTCCCCCTCCACCTTCAGCAGGATGCCGTCGTGCTCCTCGAGGAGCGGGATCAGGACGCGCTGGGACTCGAAGATCGTCTGGAGGAAATGGATGATCCCGAAGCGGGCCACGTTCCGGGAGAAGCCCGACAGGTCCGTGAACATGACGCACCAGTGCTCCCCGAAGAGGTCCCAGATGCGGCTGTCGATCTTCTCCTTATCGGCCCCGGGCTGCATCCGCTCCCCGATGAGCTTCTCCAGCCGGTCCTCCGAGGCGCTCAGGTAGATGGATTTCTTGTAGGACATCGCGTACCTCCCTGTCTGTTCGTTCGATCGCCGCGAACACCCGGAGGGCCGTCCCCGCGCCCTTCCGGCCCGGCCGGTCAGGGGTTTCCCGACCGTCGGGGGAGCCGCGCCCGCCTCTTGCGGGGGTGCTTCGCCTTGCCGCTCCCGGCGGGCTCCCGGCCCAGGAGATCCTTGAAGGAGGCCTTGAAGCGCTCCGCCTTGCCCCGCGGGACGTTCAGCCGGTGATGGCCGGCGGGGAGCGAGTCTCCCCGGATCTCCGGGTTCATCTCCCGGATGACCTTGTAGGTCGTGTCGCAGGCCCTGGCGACGAGGGTCACGGGGATCTCCCGGGGGGTGTCGAACTCCACCCGGTCGACGGCCTCGGGCGGGTAGCGGTGGGCGGCGGGGATCCGGAACCCGTAGTGCGAGGGATTCGAGAGGATCAGCTTGGCGGCGAGGATGCGGAAGACGTACTGCTCCGTCTCGATGGGCAGGTTCAGGTCGAAGTAGTTCTTCTGCCCCTGGGCGGCCATGGCGTTCTGCACCCGCTGCTCCCCCGAATTGTAGGCCGCCGCGGCGAGGGTCCAGGAGCCGAATCTCCTGTAGAGCGCCTCCAGGTAGTTCAGGGCCGCGTCGGTGGAGCGCTCGAAGCTGAGGCGGTCGTCGAACCAGGCGTTGACGCGGAGGCCGTGACGCTTCGCCGTGCCCTCGATGAACTGCCAGGGGCCCACAGCCTTGGCGGTCGAGTAGGCGTAGGTCCTGAGCGAACTCTCCGCCACGGCGATGTACTTCAGGTCGTCGGGAAGCTTCCGCTCCCGGAGTTTCTGCTCCAGCGCCGGGAAATGGCGGGCGGACCGCTTGATCCACAGGACGACGCGCTCGTAGTTGTAGACGGAGATGACCAGCGACTCGTCCAGGAGTTCCCGAAGGTCCTGGCGCTCCAGGGGGACGGGCTCGCCGAAGAGGGTCGCCCGGGCGGGCACGTCGAAGACGGGGACGACCGGGGCCGTGCCATTCTGGGCGAGGGCCGCGGCGGGCGCCAGGAGGACGGCCACGATCAGGAGCGCGAACGAAAGCGTCGGGGGCCGGCGGTTTGTTCTCACGGGTCGGCCCTCCCTTCAGCCGTTCAGTTTCTTCAGGAGCCAGGCCATGTTCCGGCCCAGGTCCTTCATGGTCTGCACCCCCTCCTTGTCGTTCAGCACGTCGCCGGGGTCCCGGCCGATGCCAAGGCTCCAGTAGCTCGCCCCGGGCATGACCGTCTGCATGTAGTGGAGGAACAGGTTCATGGAGTTGAAGGCCGGGACGGCGCCGGCCCGGCGGACCGCCACCACGGAGGCCCCGACCTTGCGCTTGAGCATGTAGTCGTTGGCCCGGCCGACGAAGCCGCAGCGCTCGATGAAGGCCCGCATGCCCGCCGACACGTCGGAGAAGTAGGTCGGGGAGCCCAGGAGGATCCCGTCTGCCTCCAGCATCTTCCCGATCACCTCGTTGACCATGTCCTTGTCGACGGAGCAGCGCTTGTCCTTGTTCTTGAAGCACTTGTAGCAGGCGAGGCAGCCCTGGGGGGCCCGGCCGGCCATCTGGACCAGTTCCGTCCCGATCCCCTCGGCTTTCAACTCGTCCAGGACCAGGTTGAGGAGGATGGCGGTGTTCCCGTCCTTGCGGGCGCTTCCGTTGAGCGCGACGACCTTCATGCGGTCTCTCCTTTCTTGGATTCGCGGCTCCGCTTGAGCAGGAGGCGGCAGCAGCCGGTGATGTTGTCCTCCGAGTAGAGCAGCAGCTCGTCCCGGTAACTCAGGTGGTAGAGATCCCGGAGGACCTCCCCGTCGGGCCGGGTGTCGCCCAGGATCCGCTCCCGGATCTCCCGGGCCGCCCGGCGGGCCGCCGCGAAAGCCCAGGCCGTCTCGCCCTCACCCCGGAAGAACCCCTGGTGAGGCAGGCCGATGAAGCGAGGCGCCAGGGACTCGAAGCGGTCGATGGTGCGCATGTAGTCGTCGTACCCGGTGAAGAAGATGGGGAAGAAGCCGGTTCCCGGATACAGGTATCCGAGGCTGTCAGAGACGAGGAGGACGCCGGTCTCGGGCACGTGGACCGCCAGGTTGCCCGGGGCGTGGCCCGGGGCGGCCAGGAAGCGGAGCGTCCACCCGCCCAGGTCGATCTCGTCGCCGTCGCGCTGGACGGCGCAGCCCTCGAGGGAGGGCGGCGCAGCCAGGGGAGGACGGTCCGTTCGCACGCCCCTCCCGGCCAGGAAGGCGGCCATGAAGCAGTCGTCCGCCACCAGCGAGGCCCCCGTCCTGGGATGGGCCAGGAATTCCGGTGCGCCCTCGCCGGCGGCGACGACGGCTTCCGGGAAGGCCGCCCGCAGGGCCGGGAGGCCGTTGATGTGATCCCCGTGGGGGTGGCTGATCACCAGGTAGTCGGGACGGACCCCCAGGGACTCCAACTGGCCGAGGACGAGGTCCGCCGTGGCCGAGACGCCTGCCTCCACCAGGGCGGAGCGCTCGTTTCCCTCGATCAGGTACAGGTGGAAAAAGTCGTGTCCCAGGACGGTGAAGCCCGGGTCGATGCGGATCGGATACGGCCGGTTTCCCTCCATGGATCAGTCGTTTCCTCCGTGATGGCGATCGGGTGCGGGGTTCCCGCTGACCTTGCCACAACGGACCCGGAAAAGCAACCCGTGGTCCCGGGCCCGCGCCCCCGCGGCCGGTCGGTTCCGCCGGGGTGCGGGGGCTGTCGCGGGGGTTCGTGAACCGAATGATTGACAAGCCGTGCCGCGGCGGCTAGAAAGAAGGCCGTTTGTAACTCCCGGGAGGTGGCACAACATGGGAAGGAAGTCCCTGCTCGTCCTGACGGGCCTGTTTCTGATCCTGGTGGCCGGCTGCGCCCCGCCGGTGATTCACAAGATCAACGCGTCGCGCGAATTCGACGCCGCGAAGATCCAGCGCATCGCCATCCTGAACTTCGAGCGCGGCGCCGGCATCAGCCTGGGGCGGGACGTCCTGGTGGACAAGTTCACCGCCGCCCTCGTGGACTCCAGGTTCCGGATCGTGGACCGGACGGACACGCGCAAGATCATGGAGGAGGCGAAGTTCCAGCAGGCCGGCGGCGCCATGATCGACGAGACGACCCGGGAGAGGCTCCGCCAGCTCGGCGCGGACACGATCCTCACGGGGACCCTCCACGCCTACCAGGAAGACCGGAAGGGCAACTTCGTCCTCTACGCGGAGGCCCACCTCACCGCCAAGCTCCTGAAGGTGGAGACGGGGCAGGTCCTCTGGTCCGGCGAGATCATGAAGCGCTCCAAGGCGAAAAACCTGGGGGAGAAGAAACTCCTGAACGTCATCGACCGGGAGTCCGAGGCCGACTCGGCGGGCAAGCTCCTGGACGACATCATCTCCGACATGGCGGACTCCTTCAAGGAGAAGAAACCCCTCCTGGAGAAGATCAAGGTCTGGTGAGGGGGCGCCCGTGATCCGGATTCTCATCGTTTACGCGTCCCAGACGGGCAACACGGAGCGGATGGCCCGGGCCGTGGCGGAGGGCGTGGGGCAGATCGAGGGGGCCGCGGCGGTCCTGAAGCGGGCCGGCGAGGCGACCCTGGAGGACCTGCTGGCCGCGGACGGACTGGCCGTGGGGACGCCGGAGAACTTCGGCTACATGGCCGGGGCCGTGAAGGACTTCTTCGACCGGACCTTCTACCCCTCCCAGGACAAAGTCTTCCGCAAGCCCTACGCGGTCTTCATCAGCGCCGGCAACGACGGGACGGGGGCCCTGGCGGCGGTGGAGCGGATCGCCCTGGGGTACAAGTTCAAGCGCGTCTTCGAGCCCGTCATCTCCCGGGGTGTCCTGAAGGAGGAAGTCCTGGAGAAGTGCCGCGAACTGGGCGGGGTCCTGGCGGGCGGCTGCGAGGCGGGGATCTTTTGAGAGCCGCCGCCGGCGCTCTCCCGCGCCGTGCCGGACCCCGGTTTCGTGACCGCCGCGCTCAGGTCAGGCAGACCCGCGAAAGGCGCGCCACGTTCTCGTCCTCCCCCATGGCGATGAGCTTGTCCCCCCGCTCGATCACGTAGGTCGCCAGGGGATTGAAGATCATCTTGCCCGACTCCTTCTTCACCGCCACGATGATGAGGCCGTATTTCGAACGGATCTCCGACTCCTCCAGCGTCTTGCCGATGACGGGGGAGCCGTCGCAGACGACCATCTCCTCCATCCGGAGTTCCAGGCTGGCCCGGCTGGTGGTGATCTCGATGAAGTCGAGCATCGCCGGCCGCAGGATCGCCATGGACATCCGCATGCCCCCGAAGGTGTAGGGCGACATGACCCGGTCGGCCCCGGCCCGGAGCAGCCGGTGCTCCGAGGCCTCGTCCTCGGAGCGGGAGAGGATCCAGATGTCCGGGTTCAGTTCCTTGGCCGTCAGAATCACGTAGAGGTTCTGGGCGTCCGAGGGGAGGACACAGACGATCCCCTTGGCCCGCTTCACCCCCGCCTCGACGAGGCACTTGTCGTGGGTGGCGTCCCCCTTGCAGTAGACGAATCCCTCCTCGGCCACCCGCTCGATCACCTCGGTGCTGTTGTCCACCACCACGAAGGGGACCTTTTCCGCCTCCAGTTCCTTGCAGATGAGGTGGCCGATCCGGCCGCATCCGCAGATGACGTAGTGATTGCTCATCCGGTCGATCATTTTTTCCAGCCTTCCCCTCCCGAGAATGACCCGCATCCGCCCCTCCACCATGTTCTGGGCCAGGAGACCCACGGTGTAGAACATGGTGCCCACGCCGAGGAGGATCAGGACGACGGTGAACAGGCGCCCCGGCACGGTGCGGGGCATGAAGTCGCCGTAGCCGACGGTGGAGATGGTGACAACGGTGGCGTAGAACGAGTCCAGTCCCGACCAGCCCTCGGTGAGGTGATACCCGATCGTTCCCGTGATGACGAGAACGAGCAGGGCCGTGGCGGCGATCTTCAGCTGGTGGGTGATCATCGTGCGTCGCAATCCCCCCGCGAGTTGCATGCAGTGTAGACAAGGAAGCCCCTGATGTCAAAGGATTCGGCAGCGAATGCGCCGGCCGCGCCGCCGCGGACTTCCGGGGGACCGAGGTCCCCCGCCGCTCCCCAAAACATGTGGCGTCCCGCGCTTGGCTCCCGGGACAGGATGCTTATATTACCCCGATGGAGGACACGCCATGGAGATCCGCCAACCCAAAATCCTGGAAATCACCCGCTACCTGTCGAACTTCCTCTTCGGCAAGGACAAGGCCCTGCACCTGGCCCTGATCGCCTGCTTTTCCCGGGGCCACCTGCTCATCGAGGACCTGCCGGGTCTCGGGAAGACCACGCTGGCCCTGGCCCTCGCCCGGGCTTTGGGCCTGAGTTTCGGGCGCGTCCAGTGCACCAGCGACCTCCTGCCCTCGGACATCACCGGCGTTTCCGTGTTCAACCGCAACACCGGGGAGTTCGAGTTTCGCCCCGGCCCCGTCTTCAACAACATCGTCCTGATGGACGAGGTCAACCGGGCCACCCCGAAGACCCAGAGCGCGCTCCTGGAGGCCATGGGGGAGAAGCAGACGACCATCGAGGGGAACACCTACCGCCACCCCCAGCCCTTCTTCGTCATCGCCACCCAGAACCCGGCGGAGCACTTCGGCACCTTCCCGCTGCCGGAGTCGCAGATGGACCGGTTCCTGATGCGCATCCGGATCGGCTACCCCGAGCCGGCGGACGAGAAGGAGCTCCTTCGCAACGGCAATGCCCGGGCGGACATCGACGGCGTCCGGCCGCTCCTGGAGCGGGAGGAGACCCTGCGGATCCAGGAGGAGATCCTGGGCGGGGTCTACGTGTCCGAGAAGATCCTCGACTACATCCTCCGGGTTGTCGGGGCGACCCGGGAGCACCCCTCCGTCCGGGCGGGCATCTCAACCCGCGGGGCCCTGGCGGTGACCGCCGCGGCCCGCACCCGGGCCTTCTTCTCCGGGAGGGATCACGTCATCCCCGAGGACATCCGGGAACTGGCGCCCTACACCCTGTCGCACCGCATCCTCCTGAAGGGCGATCACGGGTCCGTCAACCGGCGCGAGCTGGTCCGGTCCCTCCTCGACGAAATCCCGGTGCCGGCATGATCCGCATCACCGGTCCGGGGTGGGCCTACCTGATCATGACCCTGCTCCTGGGCCTGGTGGCGGTCAACACGGGGAACAACCTGATCTACCTGGTCGAGTCGGCCTTTCTCGCCGCCCTGGCAGTGTCCGGCCTGTTCGGGAAGCGGAACCTGTCCCGTCTCCGGGTGGAGCTCCGGCCCCCGGAGGAGATCTTCGCCGGCGCCGGGCACCCCTGGCTCCTCACCGTCACGAACGGCCGGTCCGTCCTGCCGGCTTTCCTGCTCCGCGTTTCCTGGCGGGGTGCGACCCTGCTGATCCCCTACCTCGCCCCCGGCGAAAGCACCCGTGGGTTCCTGACGGCCGTCTTTCCCGAGCGGGGAAGGAGGGAGCGGGAGAACGTCCGCATCGAGTCCCGCTACCCCTTCGGCCTATTCATCCGGCGACTCCGGATGGGCACGGGCGGCCCCGTCGTCGTTTTTCCCCGGCCCGTCCCCTCGGACTTCCCGGCAGCCCTCCACGGCCCGCCCGACCCGGGGGCCGCCCAGACGGCGGATCGCCGGGGTCACGACCCGGAGGTGCTGTTCCTGAGGGAATACGCGGAGGGAGATTCCGTCCGGTACATCGACTGGAAGGCCACTGCCCGGACGGGGGAACTGAAGACAAGGGAAATGGCCGACGCCGTCTCGTCCCCGCTCTGGATCCCCTTCGACCGGGTGCAGGCGGACTCCCTGGAGGACCGGATCTCCCGCGTCGTCCACTGGATCCTCGAGGCCCGCCGGCGGGGAGTCCCCGTGGGCCTCGTGCTGGTCGGGAAAACGCATCCCCCCTCTCTGGACCGGGACCGAGTGCATGAGATGCTGGAGGACCTGGCCCTCCTCGGGACGGGGGAACCGGACCCGGACGGGGCCGGGGGGAAGCAGACGGCCTCCGGCCCTCCCGAGGACGGAGGAACCCCATGAAGGATCGTGTCGAGAAGGTCCTGGGCCTCCTGACCGACGGCGCCGCCTGGCTGGGCTTCTTCGCGGCGGTCCGCCACGTGGAGCCCCTTTACGCCGGGGGGTTCGTAGCCCTGTTCCTCCTGTCCCGGGTCCGGATCAAGGGAAGCCCCCTGGTCGTCCCCCCCCTGGCCATCAGCGTCCTCGCCGCAGCGGCGGTCGTGGCGGCCTACGGGCGCATGGAAATATCCTCCGTCGTCCGGCAGGGGACGGAGGTCCTCCTGGTCCTGACGGCCCTGAAAGGCTTCGACCGGCGGACCCCGAGGGACTACTTCTTCATCCAGCTCCTGGTGGTCTTCACCCTGGCCGGGGCGGGCATCCTCTCCCTGGACTGGACGTTTCTCCCGCTCCTGGCGGCCTACCTCATCCAGTTCGGCGTTGCGGCGGTCCTCCTGGCCTTCTGGTCCGAGGATCCCGGGATGGCCCTGGACCGGCCCGTGCTGCGGTCGATCGTGCTCCGGTCCCTGTGGATCCCCGCGGCGGCGATCCCGGTGGCGGCGCTCCTGTTCGTCCTGCTGCCCCGGACGGCGGACCCCTTTTTCGACCTGGGGCCCCGCCGGGTCTCGGCGGTCACCGGGTTCACCGACGAGGTCGTCCTGGGCCGCGTCTCCCGGATCCAGGAGAGCGGGGCCGTGGCGTTCCGGGTCCGCATGGAGCGCCTGGAAGAGGATGCGCTGTACTGGCGGGGCCTTGTCTTCGACGGCTTCGACGGCCGGCGGTGGACCAGCCGTCCCGACCACGGCGGCTTCTTCCGGGAGCCGATCCGCCTGACCGGGAGGCCCGTCGCCTACACGGTTTTCCTGGAGCCCTCGGACAGCCCCGTCGTGTTCACCCTGGACAAGCCGCGGTCCCTCTTCCTGCCGGGCGCCTGGGGAGGAAGGAACCTGACGTTCTCCCTGCGGCGGCCCATCGCCCGGACGCTGCGCTACGACGCCGGGTCCATCGTCAGCGACCGGCTCCCGGACGGGCGGGTTTCCCCGGAGCGCTCCCTCCAGGTGCCCGCCGGGCTGGAGCGGATCGAACGGCTCGCCCGGGAGGTGGCCGGTGACGGCGGCGACGAGGAGCGGCGGATCGGGGCCCTGCTCCGCTTCCTCTCCCACGGGGAGTACCGCTACACGATCCGGAACCTGCCCGTGTCGGAACGGCCCCTGGAGGCCTTCCTCTTCGAGCACCGGGAGGGGAACTGCGAGTACTTCGCCTCGGCGCTGACCATCCTGCTGCGGATGTCGGGCATTCCCGCCCGGATGGTGGGGGGCTACCGGGGCGGCTACTACCAGGAGGCGGGAGGGTTCTACACGGTGCCCCAGCAGAACGCCCACGTCTGGGTGGAGGCGCTGCGGGACAGGAGGGAGTGGGTCCGGCTGGACCCGACGCCGGCTTCGGCGGAGACCTTCTCCGGGACGGAGGGCAAAGGGATCTTCTTCCGGGTCCGGCTGGTCCTCGACGTGTTCCGCTATTCCTGGGACGTCTTCGTCGTCGACTACGACCTGAGGCGGCAGATGCGCCTCTTCGCCGGCGTGGCGAACTGGTTCCGGAAGCCCCCGGGGATGCCGGGGAAGGGGATGATGCTTTTCCTCGCCGCGATGGCGGTCCTGGCGGCGGCTGCCGTGGCCGCGGGATTGGCCCGCCGTCGCGGCTTCCTCGGCGGGACCCCGGAGGCGCGGGTCCTGGCGGCCTTCTCCCGGCGGATGGAGGGTCTGGGCTATCCCCGGGACGGCTCCCGGGGCCTGGAGGAGTTCGCCGCGGCCGTCCCGGATCCCCGGGTCCGGGAAGAGGCCCTCCGCTTCGTCCGGCGCTTCCAGGAGAGTTTCTACCGGGACCGCCGCCTCAGCCGCCGCGACGTCCGGGACCTCCGGACGATCCTGGAGGGGATCGGGAAAGACCGCTGATGCCCGCTACTGCAGCGGGAAGACGTAGGGCAGAAGCTCCGAGACCAGGACGGTCCGGTACCCGCCGCTCCCGTCCTCCACCAGGACGAGGGTCTCCCCCCCGAACTCGTAGAGCAGCTGCCGCTCCTGGGCTGTCGGGGCGGCCATTTTGTCGCCCGGCTGCAGGTTCAACGCCGCCCGGAACCGGGTCTCCCCGGCGGCCACGGCGTTGTGGACCGCCACCGACAGGGCCGTCTCCGTGTAGGGGAAGATCCCGTTCTCGATGTTGCAGCCCGTGAAGATGTTCCCCGAGGCCATCAGGACCGCCGCCCCCACGGGGAAGTTCGAGTAGGGCACGTAGGCAAAGCGCGCGGCCAGCCGGGCGCTGTCCTTGAGTGTCTGGATCTCCGCGGCGGTCAGTTCCTCCACGAACCAGCGGCGGTAGATCTTCTCGTAGGTCCCGTCGGTGCGGATCCGAAAGAGACCCTCGTTGAGCCAGGAGAGGAGTTCCGCGTCTCCCTTCCGGACGGCGAAATAGAGGGAGGACACCATCAGGGGCGTGCTCAGGGGGTGCAGGTTCTTGAGGGCGTGCTTCCTCATGTTGAAGTAGGCCGTCTTCTCGGAGCCCACGAAGGCCTCCGCCTCGCCCCGCGAGAGGGCCAGGAGGGCCTGGGCCTCCGTGTCGTACAGCGCCGTGGAAATCCCCTTCTGCTCCGCCAGGCCGACGTAGAGGGAGCCCTTCTGCGTGGCGGCCTTGAGGCCCTTCAGGTCCGCGGGGATCCGGAAGGGCTTTCCCGGCGCCGTGAAGAGGCTGACCTTGAACTCCGTCAGGGGGAGGTTGGGAAAGAGGTAGCGCTCTTTCCGCTCCTCCGTTTTCTTCATCCCCGAGGTCAGGTGGACCTCGCCCTTGGCCAGTTTCTGCTGCGCCTCCTCCCACTGCATGGGCTTGAGGACAAACCGGACGTCGCGCCCCTGGAGCACGGCCTTCAGGATGTCGATGTCGAAGCCCGCGGGTGTGCCCTTTTCCAGGTACGTGTAGGGCGGGTAATCCTCGTCGAAGACGTAGATCACGTCCCGGGGGGCCGCCCCGGCGGACGTTCCGGAAAGAAGGAGCCCGAGGACCAGCAGGGTCGCCGTCACCAGCAGGCGCGGGGAACCCGCGGACGGTCGTCGGGGGTGAAAGGGGGATCGCCGGAGCGGGTGAGCCATCGTTGTCCTCCTTGGCCGGCGGTCCGGTGCGTCGGGGCGCGGTCCGTCGGTCTCGTGAATTCGGCTGACGCCGGCCCATTCGTGAATGGATTTGCCCACCCTGTCAAGGACAAAGAAGAGGCGGAACGGGGAACCCGGGCGCCGGGGCGGGACCTCCCGGAAGCGGGTCGGCGGGCGGCTTCCGGGAGGGAGTGGCACCCGCGATTTTCCACTGAAAAAATGTTGACGGCGGGGGAAAAACTCCATATGCTGCCATGCGTTTCGCCCTCTCCCCCGGCGGGGACGCGGCGGGTCCGACGGAGCTGACCGGAACGGGTTGGTTCCTGTTCCGGTGAGTCCGCCGAACCGGGCGCACCATGCCTCTGGAATTTTTCGACGCCGTCCGGAAAATTGCACGCTTGGCTTTTCATGCATCGAAGCGGTTGATTCCCGATCCGGAACGGGCCGATCTTCCACGTTGCGGCCCGTTGCGGGGTAGTCATTGGATATGGAAACGGATACGCAGGGGAAACAATTCTTCATCCGGACCTTCGGCTGCCAGATGAACGTCCATGACGCGGAGCAGATGGCGGACCTCCTCGTCTCCATGGGCTGGGAAGAGACGAAGAGCGAGGGCCGGGCGGACCTGATCCTTGTCAACACCTGCAGTATCCGGGAAAAGGCCGCCCAGAAGGTCTACAGCCTCCTGGGGCGGCTCCAGGAAGAGAAGCGGCGCCGGCGGGGCCTTTTGATCGGCGTGGCGGGGTGCCTGGCCCAGCAGCTGGGCGGAGAACTCAGCAGGAAGATCCCCGCGGTGGACCTCGTCTTCGGGACCCACCAGATCCACCGCCTGCCCGAGTTCGTGCGGGCCGCGGAGGGGGGGAGACGGGTCGTCGGAACGGCCTTCACGGACTCCGTCCGGTCTCTCCACCGGGTGACGCTGCCGCCCGCCGGGACGATCCGCGCCTACGTGACCATCATGCAGGGCTGCGACAACTACTGCGCCTTCTGCGTCGTTCCCTACCTGCGGGGACGGGAGGAGAGCAGGCCCTGCCGGGAGATCCGGGAGGAAGTCCGCATGCTGGCGGCCCGGGGAGTCCGGGAGGTGGTCCTCCTGGGACAGAACGTGAACTCCTACGGCCGGAACCTGGCGGAGGGGGCGGACTTCCCGGACCTGCTCCGGGAGATCGCCGCCGTGGGGGGGATCGAGCGGATCCGCTTCACCACGTCCCACCCGAAGGACCTGTCGGACCGGCTGATCCGGGCCTTCCGGGAGATCGGGCCGCTGTGCGAGCACATTCACCTGGCCGTCCAGTCGGGGTCGGACCGGATCCTCGTCCGGATGAACCGGAAATACACCCGGGACGCCTACCTGGAGAAGGTGGCGCGCCTGCGGGACGCCTGCCCGGGGGTCGCCGTCACGTCGGACATGATCGTGGGCTTTCCCGGCGAGACGGAGGCGGACTTCGAGGACACGCTGGCGCTGATGGAGGAGGTCCGCTTCGACGGTCTCTTCTCCTTCAAGTACTCCGAACGGGAGGGGACGGCGGCGCTCCACCTGGACGGAAAGGTGGACGAGCGGGTCAAGGGGCGGCGGCTCCGGACCCTGCAGGAGCTTCAGGACCGGCACGCGCTGGAGAAGAACCGGGGCGAGGTGGGGCGCACCCTGGAGGTGCTGGTGGAAGGGACCAGCCGCAACAGCGACGCCGATCTCACGGGAAGGACCCGGACGAACCGGATCGTCAATTTCCCCGGAGACCCCTCGTGGATCGGCCGAACCGTCCAGGTGGCCATCCGGGACGCCTTCCTCCACTCCCTGCGGGGCGAGGCGATGCTTCCCGGCCTGCGCTCTCCGGCGCTGCCGGCGAGCCCGGAGGCGGCGTGAGCGGACGAAGGCCGGACAGGGGGTGACGAGCGATGATGATCGAGATGAAAGTGGCGGGCCTGACGATCGATCCGGTGACGAACACGCCCATCGTGATCCTGAAGGACCAGGACGAGAAGCGGGTGCTGCCCATCTGGATCGGCCTCTTCGAGGCCAGCGCCATCGCCACGGAGCTGGAGGGCATCAACTTCTCGCGGCCCATGACGCACGACCTGATCCGGGACATCCTGTCGCACCTCGGGGTAGAGGTGATCAAGGTGGAGGTCCACGACCTCCGGAACAACACCTTCTTCGCGAACATCCACCTCCTTCGCGACGGGAAGACGGAGGTCATCGACTCGCGTCCCAGCGATGCCCTGGCCCTGGCGCTCCGTGCGGGGGCCCCCATCTACGTGGAGGAGCGGGTCATCGAGAAATCCCGGAACATCGACATCGGGACGAAGATCACCGACCTGGAGAAAGAGAAGGAGGACAAGCTCAAGGATTTTCTGGAGAACCTGGACCCCGACGACTTCGGGAAATACAAGATGTAAGGATGCCGCCAGTCCGCAACTTCCCCGGGAATCCGGGCGAAGCAACGGCGGATCCCTCCTGCCACGAACGCCGGGCGCTTCGGAGCGGCCGGTTTCTTCGTGGCCCTGTTTTTTTGCGGGGCAGGCGATGACGGAGGAAGCCCTTGCCGCCTTCGAGCGGCATCTGCGGGTGGAGCGGAACCTGTCGATCCACACGGTCCGCGCCTACATGACGGACCTGGGACAGTTCCGCCGGTTCTTGGGGCAGGCGGCCCCGGGGCGGGAGACGGAAGGGGATCTCCTGGAACGGGCCGATGCCCTGGCCCTGCGGGGCTACCTGGCGGACCTGTACCGGAAAAAGATCCGGAAGGCGTCCATCGGCCGGAAGCTCGCGGCCCTGAAGACGTTTTACGCGTACCTCCTGCGCCAGGGGAAGATCCGCTCCAACCCCGCGGAGCTCATCCAGACGCCGAAGGCGGAGAAGTACGTCCCGAAGGTGCTCTCGGTGGACGACGTCTTCGCCCTCCTGGAGGACCGGTTCGGCGCGGGGCCCGAGGGCCGGCGCGACCGGGCGATCCTGGAGCTGTTCTACGGGTCCGGCATCCGGTTGAGCGAACTGGCGGGGCTGAACGTGGCGGATGTGGACTTGGCCGGAAGCCTGGTGAAGGTCCGGGGCAAGGGGGCCCGGGAGCGTCTCGTCCCCCTGGGACCGCCTTCCCGGGACGCCCTGGCCCGCTGGATCGAGGAGCGACCCGCCCTCGTCCAGGAGGGCAGGACCGGTCCCGAGGGCCCGCTGTTTCTGAACCGCGCGGGTGGACGCCTGTCGGGGCGTTCCGTGGCGCGCCTCCTGGATGCCTGGGTGCGGGAGAGCGGGATCGGGCGGAAGATCAGCCCCCATGCCCTGCGCCACAGTTTCGCGACGCACCTCCTGGATGCGGGGGCGGACCTCCGGTCCATCCAGGAAATGCTGGGACACAAGAGCCTGTCGACGACGCAGAAGTACACCGCCGTCAGCATCGGCCGTCTGCTGGACGTGTACGACCGGGCGCACCCGAAGGCCCGGGAGGAAAAGGAGAAACCATGAAGATTCGCGGGACCACCATCGTGGCCATCCGGCACCGGGGAAAGGTTGTCGTCGCCGGGGACGGTCAAGTGACCGTGGACATGACCGTCATGAAGCACGGGGCCCGGAAGGTGCGGCGGCTCTACCACGACGAGGTCGTGGTCGGCTTCGCCGGCGCCACGGCGGACGCCTTCACCCTCTTTGAGCGGTTCGACCAGAAACTCGAGCAGTTCAACGGCAACCTGCTGCGGGCGGCGGTGGAGCTGACGAAAGACTGGAGAACGGACCGGGTGCTCCGGCACCTGGAGGCCCTGATGATCGCCGTGAGCCGCGACGCCTTCCTGATGATTTCGGGAAACGGCGACGTCATCGAGTCGGACGACGAGGTGATGGCCATCGGTTCGGGAGGCCCGTACGCCTTGGCGGCGGCCCGGGCGATGGTCCGCCACGCCCCGGATCTAGACGCCGCCGAGATCGCCCGGGAATCCGTCCGCATCGCCGCGGAGATCTGCATCTTCACGAACGACCGGATCGTCGCGGAGGAACTGGACCTGTCGGAAGAGCCCGACGGGGGGCGCCGAGACCCCCGGGGCCGCGGGAAGGAATAAAGGCTCACGGATGTCGGAAAGAGAACTGACGCCCCGGATGATCGTGGAGAAGCTGGACCGGTACATCATCGGCCAGAAGGACGCCAAGCGCGCCGTGGCCATCGCCCTCCGGAACCGGTGGCGCCGCCAGAACGTGCCGGCGGAGTTGCGGGACGAGATCTCCCCGAAGAACATCATCATGATCGGCCCCACGGGGGTCGGCAAGACGGAGATCGCCCGGCGCCTCGCCCGGATCGACAAGGCGCCGTTCCTGAAGGTGGAGGCCTCCAAGTTCACCGAGGTGGGCTACGTGGGGCGGGACGTGGAGTCCCTGATCCGCGACCTGGTGGAGCTGGCGGTGAACATGGTAAGGACCGAGGAGCAGGAAAAGGTCCGGGCGAAGGCCGCCGAACTGGCGGAGGAGCGCCTCCTGGACATCCTCCTGCCGCTCCGGCCGGTGGAGAAGCGGCCCGAGGAGATCCTGGCGGACCGGCGGGCCGACCCCGAGGTGGAGGCAGCCCCGAGAAGCGGCGCGACCCGGGAGCGGTTCCGGCGGTTTCTCCGGGACGGGCGCCTGGACGACCGGCTGGTGGAGGTGGAGGTCCAGGAGACCCGGGCGGCGCCGATGGTCGAGATCTTCTCCAGCGCCGGCATGGAAGACGTGGGGATGAACCTGAAGGACGTCTTCGGGAACATCTTCCCCCAGAAAAAGACCACGAAGAAGGTGACCGTGCCGGAGGCCCTGGAGATCCTCTCCCAGGAGGAGGCGGCCCGGCTGGTGGACATGGACAAGGTGACCCGGACGGCCCTGGAGCGGGTGGAGCAGTCGGGGATCGTCTTCCTCGACGAGATCGACAAGATCGTCGGGAGCGAGTCGGCCCACGGACCCGACGTCTCCCGGGAGGGTGTCCAGCGGGACCTCCTGCCCATCGTGGAGGGGTCCAACGTGAACACCCGCTACGGCATGATCCGGACGGACCACATCCTCTTCATCGCTGCGGGGGCCTTCAGCACCGTGAAGCCGTCGGACCTGATCCCGGAGATGCAGGGCCGGTTCCCCATCCGCGTGGAACTGGACTCGCTGGGGAAGGAGGAGTTCATCCGGATCCTGACGGAGCCCAGGAACGCCCTGATCAAGCAGTACGTGGAGATGATGGCCACGGAGGGGGTGGCGCTCCGGTTCACCGACGACGCCATCGCGGAGATCGCCGAGACGGCGGCCCTGGTGAACGAGCGGACGGAGAACATCGGCGCCCGGCGCCTCTACACGATCATGGAGACCCTCCTGGACGAGGTCTCCTTCGACGCGCCGGAAATGGAGGACAAAGCGGTGGACATCACCGCCGAGTACGTGCGGGAGAAACTGGAGGACATCGTCGAGGACGAGGACCTGAGCCGGTATATTCTTTGAAAGGCCGCGCCCCTGCGAACGCTGGCCGGTCCTTGGCGCGGGGGCTGTCACGGGGGTTCCCGCCGTCGCGGAAGCGTTTCCCCGCGTCCGCATGGGCAGACCGGAGCGCTCCGAGATGGAAACGCTTCCCAATTGCTCCTCTGGGAACCCCCGGCCGCGCCCCCGCGAACGTCGGTCGGTCCGGGGTGCGGGACGGCGTGGGGACAGATTTGAATCTGTCCCCTGGTTTGCACAGGAGGGAGACGGGAACGATGAACATGCTGGAAAAATCGGTGGAGCGGGCGGAGATCCTCATGGAGGCCCTGCCCTATATCCGGAGGTTCTTCAACAAGACCGTCGTCATCAAGTACGGCGGCCACGCCATGCTGGACGAGGGCCTCAAGGACGGCTTCGCCCGGGACGTCCTCCTGATGAAGTACATCGGCATCAATCCGGTGGTGGTCCACGGCGGGGGCCCCCAGATCGGGACACTCCTGAAGAAACTGGGGAAGGACTCGAAGTTCGTCCAGGGCCACCGCGTCACCGACGCGGAGACGATGAGCATCGTCGAGATGGTCCTGGTGGGGAACGTGAACAAGGAGATCGTGGGCCTCATCAACCGCCACGGCGGCAAGGCGGTGGGACTGAGCGGCAAGGACGGGAGCCTCATCCTCGCCGAGAAATACCTCCTGAGCGAGGAGAAGTCCAAGGACACCCCGCCGGAGATCATCGATCTGGGCCTCGTGGGGAAGGTCAAGTCCATCAACGCGGAGCTGATCCTTTCCCTCACCCGTGACGGGTTCATCCCCGTCATCGCCCCCACCGGGGCGGGCGACGCGGGGGAGACCTACAACATCAACGCCGACATCGTCGCCGGCGAGGTGGCGGCGGCCCTGAAGGCGGAGAAACTGATCCTCCTCACCGATGTGGCGGGGGTCCTCGACGAGCGGAAGGAACTGATCAACACGATGACGAACCGCCGGGCCCTGGAGATGATCGAAGCGGGCGTGGTGGAAGGGGGCATGTTCCCCAAGGTCAAGTGCTGCCTGAAGGCCCTCAAGGGCGGCGCCGGAAAGGCGCACATCATCGACGGGCGGCTCAAGCACGCCATCCTCCTGGAGATGTTCACCGACCTGGGGATCGGCACGGAAATCGTCCAGTAGAACAGGAAAGGAAAACGGAAAGAATGACCTCCCAGGAATGGATGGAACGGTTCGACCGCTCCGTCATGGGCACCTACAAGCGGTACCCTCTTGTCCTGTCCCGGGGCGACGGGTGCCGGGTCTGGGACACGGAAGGGAAGGAATACCTGGACTGCGTCGCCGGTATCGCCGTCTGCAGCCTGGGGCACTCCCACCCGAAGGTCGTCGAGGCCATCCGAAAACAGGCGGGGATCCTCACCCATGTCTCGAACCTCTACTACACCGAGGCCCAGGGGCTCCTGGCGGAGCGCCTCGCCGGGGCCTCCTTCGCCGACAAGGTCTTCTTCTGCAACAGCGGAGCCGAGGCGAACGAGGCGGCCATCAAGCTGGCCCGGAAATACGGCAACGAAATCCTCGGGGGGAAGAACGAGATCGTCACGATGGAAGGGTCCTTCCACGGCCGGACGCTGGCGACGATCACCGCGACGGGGCAGGCGAAGTTCCAGGCGGGCTTCGAGCCCCTGCCGGCGGGCTTCTGCTACGTGCCCTTTGACGATCTGGCCGCCCTGGAGGCGGCGGTGGGCAAGAAGACCTGCGCCGTCCTCGTGGAGCCCATCCAGGCCGAGGGGGGCGTCCGGGTCCCCGCTCCCGGGTATCTCCGGGGGGTGCGGGAAATCTGCGACCGGAAGGGGATCCTCCTGGTCCTCGACGAGGTCCAGACGGGGATGGGCCGGACGGGGATGTTCCTTGCCCACGAGGCCGACGGGATCCGGCCGGACGTCGCGACCCTGGCGAAGGCCCTGGGGAACGGCTTCCCCGTGGGGGCCATGCTGGCCACGGACAAAGCCGCCGCGGCCTTCGTCCCGGGAAACCACGCCTCCACCTTCGGCGGCAACCTGCTGGCCATGGCGGCGGGCCTGGCGGTCCTGGAAGTCCTCCTGGACGAGGGGCTCCTCCTGCGGGGCGCGAGGGCGGGCGCATATTTCCTTGAGAAATTGGCGAAGTTGAAGGATAAGCATGAATCGATCCGGGACGTCCGGGGCCGGGGGCTCCTCCTGGGCGTGGAGATGGACCGGGAAGTCGCCGGGATCTTGGCCCGGTGCACGGAAAAGGGCCTCCTGGTTGCCACGGCGGGGACCCATGTCGTGCGTTTCGTGCCGCCCCTCGTCATCACGGAGGCCGAGATCGACCGGGCCGTGGGCATTCTGGACGGCGTTCTGGAGGAAGGATGAAAAGGGATCTCCTGACGGAATTCGACCTCTCCCCCCCGGAGATCGGTGCACTCTTCGCCCGGGCCGCCGAGATGAAGGAGGACCTCCGGCGGGGTCGGTCCCGGCCTTCCCTCGCCGGGAAGGTGCTGGGGATGATCTTCGAGAAGGCCTCGACCCGCACGCGGCTGTCCTTCGAGGTGGCCATGATCCAGCTCGGCGGGTCGGCCATTTTCCTCTCCAGCCGGGACATCCAGCTCGGCCGGGGGGAGACGGTGGCCGACACGGCCCGGGTCCTCTCCCGTTACGTCGACGGTGTCATGATCCGGACCTTCGGCCAGGACACGGTGGAGGAGTTCGCCCGGTGTGCCGCGATCCCGGTCATCAACGGCCTGACGGACCTCCTCCACCCCTGCCAGATTTTCAGCGACCTCTTCACCGTCCTGGAGAAGCGCGGCCGTATCGAGGACCTGAAGATCGCCTACGTGGGGGACGGGAACAACGTCGCCAATTCCTGGGTGAACGCGGCGGCCCTGCTCCCCTTCCACCTGGTCCTGGCCTGCCCGGAGGGGTACGAGCCGAACCGGGAGATCTTCGACCGGGCCGTCCGGGAGGCTCCCCGCTCGGTGGCCCTGCACCGGGATCCCCGGGAGGCCGCCCGGGAAGCCGACGTGGTCTACACGGACGTCTGGGCCAGCATGGGACAGGAGGCCGAGAAGGACCTGCGCGCCCGGGCGTTCCGGGGATATTGCATCGACGAGGCGCTTCTCAAGCTGGCGAAGCCGGAGGCCCTGGTCATGCACTGCCTGCCGGCCCACCGCGGCGAGGAGATCTCCGCGGGCGTCATGGACGGCCCGCAATCCGTCGTTTTCGACCAGGCGGAGAACCGCCTGCACGTACAGAAAGCCATCCTGGAGATGCTGCTGGGCCGATAGGGAAGGGGCCCCCGCGCGGGGAGCCGCGCGGAAAGGCTTCAGGGCTGCAAAGAACACAGGAGGAACAAACCATGGTGCAACCGGTCAAAAAAGTGGTTCTTGCCTATTCGGGGGGGCTCGACACCTCCGTCATCGTCCGCTGGCTCATCGAGACCTACGACTGCGAGGTCATCTGCTTCGCCGCCGACGTGGGCCAGAAAGAGGAGCTGGACGGGCTCCGGGAAAAGGCCATCAGCACGGGGGCCAGCCGCTGCTACATCGACGACCTGCGGGACGAGTTCGCCCGGGACTTCATCTTCCCGGCCCTGAAGGCCAATGCCATCTATGAAGGCGTGTACCTGCTGGGGACGTCCCTGGCGCGGCCGCTCATCGCGAAGCGGCAGCTGGAGATCGCCCTCCTGGAGGGGGCCGACGCGGTCTGCCACGGTGCCACGGGCAAGGGGAACGACCAGGTCCGCTTCGAGCTGACCTACATGGCCCTGAATCCCAGCATCCGGATCATCTCCGCCTGGAAGGACCCCAACTGGACCTTCGACTCCCGGGACTCCATGTTCGACTACGCCGAGAAGCACGGGATCCCGCTGCCCCTGACGAAGGACAAGCCCTACTCCAGCGACCGGAACTCGCTGCACATCTCCCACGAGGGGGCCATCCTGGAGGATCCCTGGGCGGAGCCGCCGGAGGACATCTTCGTCCTGACCGTCTCGCCCGAGGCGGCGCCGGACAAGCCCACCTACGTGGAGATCGACTTCGTCCAGGGGGTGCCCGTGGCGGTCGACGGCGTCCGCATGCTCCCGGCGGAGCTGATGGACCACCTGAACGGGATCGCCGGGGCCAACGGCGTCGGCCGGGTGGACATGGTGGAGAACCGCTTCGTGGGCATGAAGTCCCGGGGCGTCTACGAGACCCCCGGCGGGACCGTCCTGTGGGCCGCCCACCGGGCCGTCGAATCCATCACCATGGACCGGGAGGTCATGTTCCTCCGGGATTCCCTGATTCCCAAATTCTCCCAGCTCGTGTACAACGGCTTCTGGTACGCCCCGGAGATGCAGGCGTTGCAGCGCTTCATTGACGAGACCCAGGAGAACGTCACCGGCACCGCCCGGATGAAGCTCTACAAGGGCAACTGCATCGTCGTGGGCCGGAAATCGCCCCTGTCCCTCTACCGGGAGGATTTTGCCACCTTCGAGAAGGACCAGGTCTACAACCAGATGGACGCCACGGGGTTCATCCGGCTCAACGCGCTCCGGCTCCGGATCAAGGCCCTGGTGGAGCAGGAGCGGGTCCGGAAGGAGAGTGACCGACGCGGCGTCGAGCGCCGGATCAGCGAGCGGAGGAACGGCGACCGGCGCGGCGCGGATTGCCCGATTCAAACGGACAAGCGGGACACGGAACGCCGCCGGAACGCGCGCCGGGCGAAGGAACGCCGGCGGAAATAAGGACGAAACCGATGGCGCGAACGGAAAAACCCTGGGGAGGGCGTTTCAAGGGGGGGACGGACCGGGAGGTGGAGGCCTTCACGGAATCCATTTCCTTCGACCGCCGCCTTTGCCGCCACGACATCGAGGGCAGCATCGCCCACGCCCGCATGCTGGCGCGGCAGGGCATCCTGTCCGCCGCGGACGAGAAGGCTATCCTCGCGGGTCTCCGGGGGATCCGGAAGGATTTCGAACGGGGGGCCCTGTCCTTTTCCGACGCCGACGAGGACATCCACATGGCGATCGAAAAGGAGCTGGTCCGGCGCGTCGGGGAAGCGGGGGCCAGGCTCCACACGGGGCGGAGCCGCAACGACCAGGTGGCCCTAGACCTGCGGCTCTACCTGCGGGAGGAGATCGGAAACGTGCTCCTGGGGATCCGGGGCCTGAAGGACGCCCTGGAGGACCTGGCCGGCCGGGAGATCGACACGGTCCTCCCGGGATACACCCACCTCCAGCGGGCCCAGCCGATCCTGCTGGCCCATTACCTCCTGGCCTACCGGGAGATGCTGGAGCGGGACGAGGGCCGGTTCACCGAGTGCCGGGTGCGGGTGAACGTCATGCCCCTCGGGGCGGGCGCCCTTGCCGGGACGGGGATCCCCATCGACCGGCGCGTCACGGCGGAGCTCCTGGCATTCCCGGCCATTGCGCAGAACAGCCTGGACGCCGTCTCGGACCGGGACTTCGCGGCGGAGTTCCTCTTCGACTGCGCGCTTCTCATGATGCACCTGAGCCGGTTCTGCGAGGACCTGATCCTCTGGTCCACCGAGGAATTCCGCTTTGTCGAGATCTCCGACGCCTTCACCACCGGCAGCAGCCTGATGCCGCAGAAGAAAAACCCCGACGTGGCGGAACTCGTCCGGGGGAAAACGGGCCGGATCTACGGCCACCTGGTGGCGCTCCTGACGGTGCTCAAGGGCCTGCCCATGACCTACAACCGGGACCTCCAGGAGGACAAGGAACCCGTCTTCGACGCGGTGGACACCGTCCGGGCGAGCCTCTCGGTCTTCACCCGGATGCTGGGGCAGGTTTCCTTCCGACGGCCCGAGATGGAGAAGGCCGCGGAAGGCGGGTTTTCCACGGCCACGGATGTGGCGGAGTACCTGGTGAAGGCGGGGGTCCCCTTCCGGGACGCCCATGGCGTTGCCGGCCGGATCGTCGCCTTCTGCCTGGAGAAGGGGAAGACCCTGGCGGAGTTGACCCTGGCGGAATACCAGGTCTTCCACAAGACTTTCCGGGAGGACATCCACGAAGCGGTGACGGTCCGCCGGTCCGTCGGCGCCCGGGACATCCCTGGCGGGACCTCCGGGAAAGCGGTCCGGCGGAGGCTCCGGGAAATCGGGAGGCAGCGTGGGCGGACGAAGCGCTGACCGGCTCCTCATCCTGCTCCTGGCCCTGCTGATCGCGGCGGCCTGGACCGGGTGCGGCAAGAAGGGCGACCCCCTCCCGCCGGACCTGGTGCTGCCCGCGGCGGTCCACGACATCCGCGTGGAGAGGGCCGCCGACGGCGTCCGGGTTTCCTGGACCGTGCCGGAGAGGGAGCGGGGCCCCCGGCGGTTCGTTGTTCAGCGGAGCGAGTTCGCGACGGTCCTGGACCGGTGCCCCGACTGCCCCCGGGACTACCGGATCATGGCGGACCTGGCGCCGGGCGATACGCGCCTCCTCCAGACCGGGGAGCGGGGGATGGCCTGGCTGGACCGGGACGTCCGGACCGGCCGCCTGTACTTCTACCGGGTCCTCCTTTGCAGCAGTGGCGGCGTCTGCAGCGATCCGTCCCTGCCGGCGGACATCAAATTCTAGGCGGGCCGTTTGATCAAGGGTCCGAGTCCGGGTGCCCGAAATCCCGGGGCGCGAGGGGCGCGGGACAGGGCAAGGAGGCGGACGCCCTTCGTTCAGCAACCCGGAAGGCAATCCTGACCGGGCGGCAAAGCCACGCAGAAAAGGGAGCCATGCACGAATTCCATTACCGGAACAACGAACTGTGGTGCGAGGAGGTGCCGCTCCAGGCCATCGCGCGGAAGGCGGGGACCCCCGCGTACGTCTACAGCCATCGCACCCTCGACCGGCATTTCACCGTCTTCGACCAGGCCTTCGCCAAGATCGACCACCTCGTCTGCTTCGCCGTGAAGTCGAACTCCAACGTGGCCATCCTCCGCATCTTCGCCCGGCGGGGCGGCGGCGTGGACATCGTCTCCGGCGGGGAGCTCTACCGGGCCCTCCAGGCGGGCGTGGACCCCGGCAAGGTGGTCTACTCGGGGGTGGGGAAGCGGATCGACGAGATCGAATTCGCCCTCGAGGCGGGGATCCTCCTGTTCAACGTGGAGTCCCTCCAGGAGCTGGAGGTCATCGACGCCTGCGCCGGACGCCTGGGAAAGAAGGCGCCCATCGCCCTGCGGGTCAACCCCGACGTGGACCCCCAGACGCACCCGTACATCTCCACGGGCCTCAAGGAGAACAAGTTCGGCATCAACGTGGAGAGGTCCCTGGAGGCGTACCGGCAGGCCCGGAACCTCCCCAACGTGGAGATCCGGGGCGTGAGCTGCCACATCGGGTCCCAGCTCACGAAGATTTCCCCCTTCGTGGATGCCCTGAAGCGCCTGAAGCGGCTGGTCGTGCTCCTCCGGAAGGAAGGGATCCGCATCCGCTACCTGGACCTGGGCGGGGGCCTGGGAATCACCTACCGGGAGGAAGTGCCCCCCCACCCGTCGGAGTACGCCCGGGCCATCATCAAGACCGCGAAGGACCTGGACGTCACGTTCATCTTCGAGCCCGGCCGGGTCATCGTGGGCAACGCGGGGATCCTCCTCACGAAGGTCCTGTACACGAAGTCGAACGACGACAAGCGGTTCATCGTGGTCGACGCGGGGATGAACGACCTGATCCGGCCCAGCCTGTACTCGTCCTACCACGGGATCCAGCCGGTGGTGAAGCACCC
Source organism: Syntrophaceae bacterium (assembly GCA_041310335.1). Taxonomy (GTDB): domain Bacteria; phylum Desulfobacterota; class Syntrophia; order Syntrophales; family PHBD01; genus PHBD01. The sequence goes on from JBFYXW010000162.1 coordinate 36,728, forward strand.
CCGGGAGACCGCGGTGGCGGACGTCGTGGGGCCCATCTGCGAGACCGGCGACTACCTGGCCCGGGGGCGCGAACTGCCGCTCTTCGAGCGGGGCGAGCTGATGGCCGTCATGAGTGCCGGGGCCTACGGGTTCACCATGTCGTCGAACTACAACTCGCGGCCCCGGGCGGCGGAGGTCCTCGTCGACGGGAAGCAGACCTGGGTGATCCGGAGGCGGGAGACGTACCGGGATCTCGTGCGGGGAGAGAAGATCCCGGGATTCCTGGTGGAATAGCAGACAAAACCATTACATGTCATTGAAGATGGAGGAGGAATTTATGTTCAAGGGAGCGATCGTTGCCATTGTGACCCCGTTCAAGAACGGGAAGGTCGACGAGGAGGCGTACCGGAACCTGATCGAGTTCCAGATCGCCAACGGCACCGACGGCATCGTGCCCTGCGGGACCACGGGGGAGTCGTCCACCCTGTCCCACGCGGAGCACGACCGGGTCATCGACATCTGCGTGGACGCCGTGAAGAAGCGCGTCCCCGTCATCGCCGGCACGGGGTCCAACAGCACCGACGAGGCGATCCGGATGACGCGCCACGCCTACGAGACGGGCGCCGACGGGGCCCTGATGGTCTGCCCCTACTACAACCGGCCCACCCAGGAAGGCCTGTACCAGCACTACAAGGCCGTGGCGGAAGCGGTGCCCATCCCCATCATCGTTTACAACATCCCCAGCCGCACGGGCGTCAACCTGCTGCCGGACACGCTGGCCCGCCTGGCGAAGATCCCCAACATCGTGGGCGTCAAGGAGGCCTCGGGACTGATCAAGCAGATGAGCGACATCATCGGCCTCTGCGGGAAGGACTTCACGGTCCTCTCCGGGGATGACGGCTTCACCCTGCCCCTGATGGCCGTGGGCGGCCACGGGATCATCTCCGTCATCTCCAACGTGGCCCCGGCGGACATGGCGGGCCTCGTGGACGCCTTCTTCGCCGGCGACCTCAAGAAGGCGCAGGAGCTGCACCACAAGATGGCGCCGCTCATCGACGCCCTCTTCATCGAGACGAACCCGACGCCCGCCAAGGCGGCCCTCGCCATGATGGGCAAGATCGCCTACGAGGTCCGGCAGCCTCTCTGGAAGCTCTCCGATGCGAACCACGAGAAGCTCCGCAAGGTCCTCGTGAGCTACGGGCTCGTCAAGTAAGGAGGATGATGCCATGGTGAAAGCCGTCGTCACCGGTGCGGGCGGAAGAATGGGCGGGCGGATCATCCACACGATCCAGGCCGCGGAGGGAATCGAACTGGCCGGCGCGGTGGACTTGCAGGACCACCCCTGGCAGGGCAGGGACATCGGGGAGTGCCTGGGCCTGTCCCTCCGGGGCGTCCGGATCGGCGACGACCTGGCCGCCGCCCTGAAGGGCGCCGACGTGGTCATCGACTTCACCCACCACGTGGCATCGGTACGCCACGCGGAGATCGCCCGGGACCTCGGGAAGGCCATTGTCATCGGCACGACGGGGCTCACCGCCGCCGAGACGGACCGGGTCCGGGAGATCGCGAAGGACGGCCGGTGCGTCCTGGCGCCCAACATGAGTGTCGGCGTGAACGTCCTTTTCAAGGTCCTGGACCTCGTGGCGGGGATCCTCGGGGACGATTACGACGTGGAGATCGTCGAGTCCCACCACAACCTGAAGAAAGACGCCCCCAGCGGGACGGCCATGAAGATGGCCCAGGTCATCGCCGCCCGCCTCGGCCGCAACCTCGACGAGGTCGGTATCTACGAGCGGAAAGGCATGATCGGCGAGCGGACGAAGAAGGAGATCGGCATCCAGACCCTCCGGGGCGGCGACATCGTCGGGGAGCACACGGTGATGTTCGTCACCGGCGGCGAGCGGCTGGAGCTGATCCACCGGGCCCACAGCCGGGACAACTTCGCACGCGGCGCCGTCCGGGCGGCCAAGTGGATCGTCGACCGGCCCAAGGGCTTCTACGACATGCAGGACGTCCTGGGGCTCCGCTCCTGAGGGACATGACGGGAAAGCATCCGCCGCGGGGAGAGGAGCCCGCCGTGCGGGGCGTCCTCTGCTTCATCGGGGTCGGCTCCAACCTGGAGCAGCCCCTGGAGCGCTGCCGGGAGGCACTCCGGCGTCTGGCGGATGAGGAAGGCATCGGGCTCCTCCGCCATGCTTCGTTCTACAAGACGGAGCCCGTGGACCTCTCGGACCAGCCCTGGTTCGTGAACACCGCGGCGGAGGTCCGGACGGCCCTGACGCCCCGGGACCTCCTGGAGAGGCTCAAGGGAATCGAGAGGGCCATGGGCCGCGAGGCAGGTCCGCGGTGGGGCCCCCGGCGGATCGACCTGGACATCCTCCTCTACGGCCAGGACGTGGTCGTCGAGGGGGACCTTGTCGTTCCCCACCCGGAGATGCACAGGCGGCGGTTCGTCCTGGTTCCCCTTCACGAGATCGCCCCCTGGGCGATCCACCCCGCCTTCGGCGTCTCCGTGGCGGGGCTCCTGGCAAGGCTGGAAGATCGAGAGCGGGTCTTCCTCCTGGAGGAATAGCATGTTCGGACTGATACGGCTGGCGATCATCCTCCTGATCCTGTACCTCCTGTACCGGCTTTTCCGCTGGGTCTTCCTGCCCGGCGGAAAGACGGTCAAGCCGCTGCCCCGCGGGGGCGGGGAGCCGCCGCGGGAGGACCTGGTGGAAGACCCGGTCTGTCACACCTACCTGCCCGCCAGCGAGGCCCGGACGGCCCGCTTCGGCGGCCGGGACCTGTATTTCTGCAGCGAGGAATGTCTCGAGAAGTACCGAAACGAACACGGAGGAGAGGAAAGGGCATGAAATTTTTCATCGACACGGCGAACATCCAGGAAATCAGGGAAGGAATCAGCCTCGGCATGGTGGACGGGGTTACCACGAACCCCACGCTGGTGGCGAAGGAGAAGCGGAGCTTCCAGGATGTGGTCCGGGAGATCCTGGAAATCGTCGACGGGCCCGTCAGCCTCGAGGTGGTGAGCCTCGATGCCCCCGGGATGGTCAGGGAGGGCCGGAAACTGGCCAAGCTGGGCAAGAACGTCGTCATCAAGGTTCCCATGACCACGGAGGGCCTGAAGGCGACGAAAATCTTCGCCGGCGAGGGAATCGCCGTCAACCAGACCCTCGTCTTCTCCCCCGTCCAGGCCCTGATGGCCGCCAAGGCCGGCGCCGCCTACGTGAGCCCCTTCGTGGGCCGCCTGGACGACGTCTCCCACCGGGGCATGGAACTGGTGGAGCAGATCCTGACCATTTACGGCAATTACGGGTTCGACACGGAGGTCATCGTGGCCAGCGTCCGGCACCCCCTCCACGTCCTGGAGGCGGCGCTCATGGGCGCGGACATCGCGACGATTCCCTTCAAGGTCATCGCCCAACTGGCCCGGCACCCCCTGACGGACCGGGGTATCGAGGCCTTCCTGGAGGACTGGAAAAAGGTGCCGAAGAAGTGACGGGTCCGGGAGGGGTGAATGGAGTGGAAGACGTCCCGCCGACCCTGCCGGGAGCTGTCCGGAGGTTCGGGAATCCGTGCCGCCGGCAGCCGGCCGGAAGAGGGGATGCGTTCGGGATGCCCATCCTGACAGGAGCGCCGACGCGCGAAAGCCGCCCATGCTGATCGACGGCCTGAAGCATTGGTTTGACCGCCTTCCCCTCTCCCCGGCGGAGCGGAAGATCTTCAATCTGCCGAACGTGCTGACGATGCTCCGGATCGCCGTCGTTCCGGCCCTGTTCTTTCTCCTCCTCTCGCCGGGAGAGACGGGCAGCCTCGTTCTCGCCGGGTTGTTCGTCCTGGCCTCCCTGACGGACATCCTGGACGGGTGGGTGGCCCGCCGCTATGGGATCGTCACCACCATGGGGAAGTTCCTGGACCCCATCGCGGACAAGCTGGTGGTGAACACCGCCATGATCCTCATGATCCCCATCGGGCGCATCCCCGCCTGGGTGGCGGCCATCATCGTGATCCGGGACTTCGTCATCGACGGCATCCGGTCCATTGCGTCCTCCGACGGGATCGTCATCTCCGCAAGCCCCCTGGGAAAGCAGAAGACCGTCTGCCAGGCCTTTGCCGTGACGGCCCTGATCATCCATTACCCGTTTTTCGGCGCCGACACCCACCTGGTCGGGACGGTCCTGGTTTACCTGGCCCTGGTCCTGACCGTCTGGTCCGGCCTGGAGTACCTGGTCTCCTTTTACCGTTCCGCAATCCGAAAGAACGGGGGAAACGAATGAGCCATCCGGAGAGGAAAACGTACGAAGCCCTGGACCGTCCGGAGATCCTCCAGGTCCTGTTCTATCCGCGTCCCGAGTGGGGCTACCCCGAGAGCGGCGCCTTTGAACCGGTCCTGATCCCCGTGGAGGGGGACGTCGTCGTGGGGGGCCGGTTTCATGCGGGCCGGAGGGAAGGGCCCAATCTCCTGTTTTTCCACGGCAACGGGGAGATCGTGGCGGACTACGACGACCTGGCGCCCCTGTTCACACAGCTGGGCTTGAACTTCCTGGCGGTGGACTACCGGGGATACGGCCGCTCCTCGGGGACCCCGACGCTTTCGGCCATGATGGACGACAGCCACGCCGTCTTCGCCTTCGTCCGGGATTGGCTGAAGAGCCGGGGGTACACGGGTCCCCGGATTGTCATGGGACGGTCCCTGGGGAGTGCCCCCGCCCTGGAACTGGCGTCCCGCCATGCCGGGGAGATCGACGGACTGGTCATCGAGAGCGGTTTCGCCTGGATCGGGCCACTCCTGGCCCTGATGGGCTACCGCCTGGAGTCCTTCGGGTTGTCTGAGGAGGATGGTCCGCAGAATCTGAAGAAGATCGGGATGTTCGAAAAGCCGACCCTGGTGATCCACGCCGAGTTCGACCACATCATCGCCCACGCCGAAGGCCAGGCCCTCTACGACGCCTCACCCGCCGCGGTCAAGCACATGCTGACCATCGAGGGGGCCAACCACAACGACCTCTTCTACCACGGCATGGACCGCTACCTGGAGGCCGTCGAGTGGCTGGCCCGGGAGGCGGCGGCCGCCCGGAAAGCCTGAGCATTCCCAAAGGGGGCCGTTTTTGGGGGTCCCTGATCGATTCCTAACGGATTGCGAGGCCTGACAGGTGCGCCAGGGTCTCCTGGCAGCCCCGGGCGATCTCCCGGATCACGTCGCCGGCGGGGAGAATCTCCCGGACGGCCCCGACGGCCTGGCCGATCTGCAGTTCCCCCTCCGCGAGGTCTCCGTCGAACATCCCCCGCTTCGTTCTTCTTTCCCCGATGATGTCCAGGAGTTCCTTCTCGGCGGCGCCCCGGGCCTCCGCCTCTAGGACCCGCCGCGTCCAGTCGTTCACGATGACCCGGGCGGGGATGAGTTTCTTGAGGACGAGAAAGGTGCCCGTGGGGGAGGCCTCCACCATGGCCCTCTTGAAGTTCTCGTGGGCGCTCGATTCGATCGTGGCGGCCAGGCAGGTCCCGATCTGGACGCCCTCCGCCCCCAGGGCCAGGGCCGCCGCCATGCCCCGGCCGTCATAGATGCCGCCGGCGGCGATGACGGGGATCCGGACGGCCGCTGCGGCCTGGGGGACGAGGACCATCGTCGTCAACTCGTCCCGGCCGTTGTGTCCTCCCGCCTCGAAGCCCTCCACCACCACGGCGTCGACCCCCGCATCCTCGCACTTGGCCGCCAGGTCCGGCGTCGCGGTGACGTGGACGACCTTCATCCCGGCATCCTGGAAACGGGGCGTGAACTTTTTCGGGCTGCCGCCGGAGGTGAAGACGATCCGCACCTGCTCCTCGACGAGAATCCGGGCCATCTCCTCGGCGTGCTGGAAAAAGATGGGCAGGTTCACGCCCCAGGGTTTCTCCGGGCAGGCCTCGCGCATTTTGCGAAGGTGCTCCCGGAGCAGCTCCGGCGTCATGGAGCCTGCACCGATGAGACCCAGGGCCCCGGCACGGGCGGAGGCCGCGGCGAGGCGCCAGCCGCTGACCCAGATCATGCCCGCCTGGATGATGGGCACCTCGATGCCGAAGAGTTCGGTGATGCGTGTCCGGATCATGGGCAGCCTCCTTTCC
>JBFYXW010000167.1:0-7182 GCA_041310335.1 Syntrophaceae bacterium
GGGTAGTCGATGCCCAGCATCTCCGTCAGGATCGTGTGAATGCGGGTCGGTGCGTCCATCCCCGTCCCCCTGTTCCCTTGCCCCGGGTGCCTCGTAACCGGCTCCGCCGGGTCGCGGAAGCGTCACGCAGGTTCGCCGCGGCTGCCCGCCCCGGGCCGCTCCCGGGCGGGCAGCCGGGCGCTCCGGTGCCTATCGCGGCGTCTTCGGTTCCCGGATCGGGTCGACGATGACGAACCGCTTCTTCTTCCCGTCCGCCTTGAGAACGAGGCTGGAGAAACTGCTGACGTGGCGCTTCGGGCCAAAGGTGATGTCGGGGCACAGGCCGCCCATGTCATGGTTCCTGATGCTCTCCAGGCCGCTGACGAAGGTGTCGGGCGTCAGGTTGCGGCCCGCCTTGCGGAGCCCCTCGACGAAGGACTCGATGTATCCCCAGCCGGCGAGGTACAGATAGTCCGGGTAGGCGGGGTTCCCGAGGGTCTTCTGCGGGTTGCCGTACTTCGCGTTGATCTGCTTGATCCTCTTGATCCCCGGCAGGTCCATCCATCCCGGGGCGTAGGGTGTGACGAGCATGTAGCCGTCGGTCTGCTCGCCCGCGAGGGCAAAGAGGGGCGGCACGCCGGTGGTGTTGTTGGAGATCAGGTCGACCTTCCAGCCCATCTTGGCCTTCTGCTTGATGATGGCCGCCGACTGGGGCAGGTAGGTCCACAGGACGATGGTGTCCGCCTTCGCCTCCCGCATGGCGTTCATGTGGGGGGTGAAGTCGATGGTTCCCGTCTTGTAGGGCGCCTCCTTCACGAGGGCCGTCTTCTTGAAGGCCGCCGCCGCCCGGGCCCCCTCCAGTCCCTCCCGGCCGAAGTCGTCATCCTGGTAGATGATGCCGATGCGGGCCTTCGGGTTCTTCTCCAGGACGTATTCCACCGCCCGGGTCGCCAAGTCGTACTGCGCCGTGTGGGGCACGAAGACCCACTTGTTCCCCGGGGAGTAGAACTTCTTGTTCGCCCCGTGGGGCATCAGGACCGCCTTGTTCTCCTCGCAGAGGGGGACGATGGCGCTGGCCCCGGCACTCCCCAGGTTGAAGGCGAGGGCGAAGACCCCGTCCTTCAGGAGGACCTTCTTGGCCGCCGCCATGGTCGTGTTGGGGAGGATCCCGTTGTCCTCCACGATCAGGTCGATCTTTCGGCCGTGGACGCCACCGGTGTCGTTGACCCAGGCCACGTAGTCCCGGAAGGCGTCCGCAATGGGGGGGCCTCCGTACTTTCCCGGGCCGGACAGGTCGACCAGGCAGGCGATCTTGACGGACGTGTCCGTGACGCCTCGCGCCCCGGCGGCCCAGGAACCGGCCGCGATGACCAGGCCGATCAGCAACCCCGCGACAATCGCGAACCATACGCTTCTCTTCTTCATGACGTTCCTCCTTTTCTTCGAGTTTCACCCGGCCCGGCCCGCCCCCCCGGCGGACCCGAAAGGCCTTGTCCGCAAAACCTCCCCGGCCTCAGTAACGGAAAGGCCAGGTCTTCCAGTATATCTTCATCCGCTGGTAGACCCCGAAGAGTCCCCGCGGCTCGAACAGGAGCGTCAGCACGATGATGAGCCCGAAGATCCCCAGTTTGAAGTCCACGATCAGCCCGCTTAAGGCCGGGTGGGTCTCCTTGAAGAGGTCGACCAGGTGCGTGATGCCGTGGGGAACCCCCGAGATGAGGAGGGCCCCCAGGATCGACCCCAGGATGGTCCCCAGCCCGCCCAGAACGATCATGGCGATGTAGGCCAGGGAAAGGGAGAGGTCGAAGAGCCCCGGGACGATCCACTTGTGGTAGTGGGCCGCCAGGCATCCCGCCGCGCCGGCGTAGAAGGCGCTGATGCCGAAGGCCATGATCTTGTAGCGGGCCAGGGGGATCCCCATGGCCTCCGCCGCGACGTCCCGGTCCCGGATCGCGTTGAAGCTCCGGCCGATCTTCGTCCGGGCGAGGTTCTTGGCCGCCAGAACCGCCAGGATGGCCAGGATGACCAGGACGTAGAATATTTCCCGCTCCGTCTCGGCCGGGACCCCCCCGAGGCTCATGGGCGGAACGGGGAGGCCCCGGTCGCCCTGGGTCAGGTCCCAGTGGAACAGCACGTACTCGACGATGAAGCCGAAGGCCAGGGTCCCCAGGGCAAGGTAAAGCCCCTTCAACCGCAGGGACGGGATGCCCACGACCATCCCCAGGAGCGCCGCCATGCATCCCGAGAGGGGCAGGGAGAGGGCGAAGGGAACGCCGAGCTCTCCCGTGAGCAGGGCCGTCGTGTAGGCCCCGATGGCCAGGAAGGCCCCGTGACCCAGGGAGATCTGGCCCGTGTAGCCCGTCAGGAGGTTCAGGCCCACGGCCCCGATGACGGCGATCATGATCTCGTTGAGGATGCTCATCTGGTAACGGTTCAGGAGAAACGGCGCGACCGCCAGGGCCAGGAGGAACAGGACGAGCCAGGTCTTCACCCAGAGGTTCTGCAGGAGGGCCATGTCGGCCCCGTAACTGGTCTTGAAGGATCGTCCCATGCCTACACCCGCTCCACCTTTTTCCGGCCGAATATCCCGTCGGGCCGGACCATCAGCACGAGGATCATGATCGCGAAGGCCGCCACATCCTTGACGTCCCCGAAGTGGAAGTTGCCCACTTCCAGCCCGCTGAGGTAGGTCGCCGCCAGGCCCTCGACGATCCCGATGAGGAGACCCCCCAGGATGGCGCCGCTGATGCTTTCCATCCCGCCGAGGATGGCCGCCGCCATGGCCTTGATCCCCGTGTGGCTCATGGAGAGCCGGACGAAGCTCTGCTCCGCCAGAAAGATCCCCGCCACGGCGGCCAGCACCGCCCCGAGGACCCACGCCAGGGCGTGGATCCGCTTCACGTTGATCCCCATGAGACCCGCCGTGTCCGCGTCTTCCGCGGTCCCTTTCATGGCGACGCCCAGGAGCGACCGGTTGAAGAAGAGAATGAGCAGGAGGAACAGGAGGACCGACACCGCCATGGTGTATAGGGATCCCTGGGACAGGACGACCCCCGCGAAGGAGACGGTTTTGTCCGTGAAGGGGGAGACGATGGAATAGACGTCGTGCCCCCAGAGGAAGCCCGCCAGGGAGGTGAGGATGCTGGCGAGCCCGACGGTGACCATGATCGTCGAGAAGACCGGTTCCCCCACCATGCGCCGGAAAAAGACGACGTCCACGACGGCCCCGAGGACGGCAGCGGCGGCCAGGGCGATCAGAATGGACAGGACATAGGGGACGCCCGCCAGCGTGGCGAAGGTGTAGCAGAGGAAAGCCCCCACCATGGCCAGTTCGCCCTGGGCAAAGTTGAGGATGCCCGTGGACTTGAAGATCATGACAAAACCCAAGGCCAGAAGGGCGTAGATCGCTCCCATGGACATCCCGTTCAGCCCGATCTCCAGCAACTTCTCCATCCGCACCCCCGCTCTTTCCGCCTTCCGGGTCGACGCCCGGGTTCAGCCGCCCGCCCGGGACCCCGGTCCCGCGGTTCCGGCTCCCCCGTACATCGATTCGATTTCCCGGCAGAACCGCTCGTCGATGATCTTCCGCTTCACCTTCTGCGTCGCCGTCACTTCCTCGTCGTCCTGGTCCAGTTCCTTTTCCAGGATCCGGAACTTCTTGACCTGCTCCACCTGGGCGAGGTGCTCGTTCGCGGCCTCCACCTCCCCGCGGATCAGCCGGTAGACTTCCGGGTTCTCCGCCAGGCTCCGGTACGTCGTGTAGGGGATCCGGTTCCGCTGGGCCCAGTTGCCCACGTTGTCGTAGTCGATCTGGACCAGGGCGGTCAGGTACTTCCTCCCCTCCCCCACGACGATGGCCTCCTTCACGTAGATGCTGCACTTGAGGCGGTTCTCGATCTCCGAGGGGGAGATGTTCTTGCCCCCGGAGGTGACGATGATGTCCTTTTTGCGATCCACGATGTAGAGGTGGCCGTCCTCGTCGAACTGGCCGATGTCGCCGGTGTGGAGCCAGCCGTCCCGGATCACCTCGGCGGTGGCCGCCTCGTCCCGGAAATAGCCGGCGAAGATCGAGTCGCCCTTGAGCAGGATCTCCCCGTCGGGGCCGAGGCGGCACTCCAGGGCCCGGCAGGGTTCGCCCACGGAGCCGTGCTTGACCCGCTCCCGGGGACCCGTGGCGCCCCCGGCGGTCTCCGTGAGGCCGTACATCTCGATGGTCCGGATCCCCAGGGAGCGGAAAAAGGCGAGGATCTCGGGGGCAATGGGCGCGCCGCCGCTCATGATGCACCGGCAGTGGGATAGCCCGATCCGGTCCCGGAGCGGCCGGTAGCTCCACAGGTAACCCAGGGCATGGGCCAGCCGGAGGAGCGGCGGCACCCGGCGCCGGTCCATTTCGCGCGCGGCGACGGCCTTTCCCGCGGGCTCCCACAGGCGGACCTGGAGTTGCTTGAAACGCGTCGAGTCCTCCATCTTGATCCGCACCGCCGAGTGGAGTTTCTCCAGGATCCGCGGCACCGCCGCGAAGAAGGTGGGGGAGATCTCCCGCAGGTTCTCCTGGACGGTGTCGATGGACTCGGCGAAGTTGACGGTGTAGCCGATGACCAGCGGCATCGCCATGGCGAGGTTCCGCTCGAAGATGTGGCAGAGGGGCAGATACGAAAGGATGGAGTCCTTCTCGCTCAGGTGGAGCACCGGCAAAAGCGCGTGGAGGATCTCGTGGATGATGTTGCGGTGGGTGATCATGGCCCCCTTGGGGGCACCGGTGGTGCCGGAGGTGTAGACCAGAAAGGCCACGTCGTCGGGGCGCGTCCGGGAGACGGCGTCCGCGAAGGCGCCGGGGGCCCGGCCGGCTTCCTCCCTCCCCGTCTCCTCCACCTGTGCAAAGGGGATGATCCGCCCGTCCGGGTGGTTCCGGAGGCCCTTCATGTCGATGACGACGATCTTCGCCAGGAGGGGCAGCCGGTCCGCCACGTGGAGGACCTTGTCGGCCTGTTCCTGGTCCTTGACGACGACGAACTTCGACTGGGAGTGATCCAGGATGTAGCGCACCTGCTCCGCCGAGTTGGTGGGGTAGACGCCCACGGAGACGGCCCCCAGGCTCTGGAAGGCCACGTCGGCGAAGACCCACTCGGGGCAGTTCTCCCCCAGGATCGAGGCGTGGTCGCCCCGTTCCATCCCCAGTTTCGCGAAACCCGCCGCCAGGGCCTCCACCCGGGCGAGGTAGGTCCGCCAGGAGATCTCCTGCCAGATCCCCTTGTGCTTCCGCCGCATGGCGACCCGGCCTCCGTAGCGTCCGGCGTTTTCGACGAGAAGCTGGGGAAGCGTCTTTTCCAGCGTTTCCATGATTCTGCTATGCCCCCAGGTAGGCCTGGATCACCTCGGGGTTTCCGGTGATCTCGTCGGGCCGTCCCTCGGCGATCTTGGTGCCGAAGTTCAGGACGGAGACACGGTCGGAGAGGTCCATCACGAGCCCCATGTCGTGTTCGATCAGGACCACGGTGATGTGCATCTCCTCGTTGATGTCGATCAGGTAGCGGGCCATGTCCTCCCGCTCCTCCAGGTTCATGCCGCTCACCGGCTCGTCTACCAGGAGGACCCTGGGTTTCGTGGCCAGCGCCCGGGCCAGTTCGACCCGTTTCTGGATGCCGTAGGACAGGCTCCCCACGGGGAGTTTCCGCATCGCCTGGAGATCCAGGAATTCGATGATCTCCTCCACCGCGTCCCGGCTTTCGATCTCCTCCCGCCGGCACCGTCCCCAGAACAGGGCGGCCTCGAGGAGGCCGTAGCGGAGGAGCGGCTCCCGGGCCGACATCAGGTTGTCCAGGACCGTCATGCCCCGGAAGAGGGCGATGTTCTGGAAGGCCCGGCCGATTCCCAGCCGCGCGATCTCGTGGGGCTTCCGGCCCGTGAGCGGCTCTCCCGCAAACCGGACGGTCCCCCGCTGGTACCGGTAGATGCCGCTGATGCAGTTGAAGAGGGTCGTCTTCCCCGCCCCGTTGGGGCCGATGATGGAGTAGACTTCGCCCTCCCGCACCACGAGAGAAACGTCCTCGAGGGCCCGGATGCCGCCGAAATGGATCGACAGGCCCTCCAGCGTCAGCAGTTCGGTTCCCTTTTCCCTCACGACAGCCATCGCTTCTTCCGCCGGTAGTGCTTCACGTCCCGGAAACTTCTCCGGGCCCCCACTTCCGTCAGGCCCAGGTAGAATTCCCGGATATCCCTGCTCTGGAGCAGCTGCTCCGCCGCCCCCTCCATGACGATGCGCCCGTTCTCCATGACGTACCCGTAATGGGCCACGGAAAGCGCCGCGTTGGCGTTCTGCTCCACCAGGAGGATCGTCGTCCCCTCCTCCTGGTTGATCCGGCGGATGATCTCGAAGATCTCCTTGACCACGATCGGCGCGATCCCCAGGGAGGGCTCGTCCATGATTAGGAGCTTCGGCTCCGCCACGAGGGCCCGGGCGATGGCCAGCATCTGCTGCTCCCCGCCGCTCAGATACCCTGCCAGCTGGCTCCCCCGCTCTCCCAGGACCGGGAAATGCCGGAGCACCCGCTCCCGGTTCGCCGCGAATTTCCCGCGCTCGAGCAGCCAGGAGCCGATCCGGATGTTCTCCTCCACGGTCAGCTCCGCGAAGATCCGCCTCCCCTCGGGGACCTGCGAGATCCCCAGGGCCACGATCTCGTGGGGGGCCCGGTCGTTGATCAGGTTGCCGGCGAACTCGATCGTCCCGTCCTCCACCTCCAGGTTGATGGTCTTGCGGATCCCGCAGACGCTGTTGATGGTCGTCGTCTTCCCCGCCCCGTTGGACCCCAGGAGCGCGACGATCGAGCCGTCCGGGACCTCGAGGGAGATGCCTTTCAGGGCCAGGACGACATCGTGATAGGTGGTTTCGAGATTGGTGATCTTGAGCATCGCGTTCTCTGAATGGGCTGCGGGAGCAGCGGGTAGAGACGCTTGCCCCGGTGGTGAGACCGGGGACCTGCCGGTGCATCGGATGCCGGTTCGCGGGGGCTGCAACGGGAGCCGCACACCCCTCGGCGGACCTCAAGATGGAACTGCAAGAACGCTGCCACCCCCCGCCAGGAGCAAAAAACGAATGATTCCGCGAAGAAGCGATGGATCTCCGGGGGACAGGCGGAACATCACGCACAACAGGCCGTCCCACGAAGCCATATGTTGCGCAGAAGAGAAGGCGAATATCCGTTG
>JBFYXW010000170.1:0-7242 GCA_041310335.1 Syntrophaceae bacterium
GGTGACGGCTGCCGCCGCGACAAGGACGGCTACTACCAGATCACCGGCCGCATCGACGACGTCATCAACGTGTCGGGACACCGGATGGGGACGGCGGAAGTGGAAAGCGCCCTCGTGGCCCACGCCAAGGTCGCCGAGGCGGCCGTCGTCGGCTACCCCCACGAACTGAAGGGGCAGTCGATCTACGCGTACGTGACGGTGAAGAGCGGCGTCGAGAAGTCCGCGGAACTCAAGAAGGAACTGACCGCCCACGTCCGGACCCTCATCGGTCCCATCGCCACGCCGGAGAAGATCCAGTTTGCCGACGGTCTGCCCAAGACCCGCAGCGGCAAGATCATGCGGCGCATCCTCAAGAAGGTGGCCGCCAACCAGATCGACGATCTCGGCGACACCACCACGCTGGCCGATCCTTCCGTCGTCGACGACATCGTGAAGAACCGGCTGTAATCGGCAGGTCGAATCGAGAGGGCGGGGCTTCCCGCCCTCTCGCATGATGAAACCAATACATCACTGGATGACGGGGCCGGAACCATCGGACCGGCCCGCATTCGGGAAGGAGGAGAACGTGAATATCATCGCATGTGTAAAGCAGGTTCCGGATACGGAAGCCCAGATCAAGGTCAAGGCCGATGGATCGGGAATCGACGAGGGCGGCATCAAGTGGGTCATGAACCCCTATGACGAGTTTGGTGTCGAGGAGTCCCTGAAGATGAAGGAGAAGTTCGGCGGCGAGGTGACCATCGTCTCCATCGGACCCGCCCGGGCCATGGAAACCATCCGCACCGCCCTGGCCATGGGCGCCGAGAAGGGTGTCCACATCGACGACCCCGCCCTCAATTCGGCGGACGCCTACACGACGGCGGCGGCCCTGGCGGCGGCCATCAAGGGCCTGCCCTACGACATCATCTTCTGCGGCCAGCGGGCCATCGACGATGACTCCGCCCAGGTCGGCTCAATCCTGGCGGAACTCCTGGGCATTCCCCAGGTCACCTTCGCCACGAAGCTGGAGATCGACGGCACGACGGTGAAGGCCGTGCGGCCCATCGAGGGCGCCCAGCTGGTCATCGAGACGTCCCTGCCCTGCGTGATTACGGCGACCAAGGGCCTCAACGAGCCCCGCTACGCCTCGCTCCCCGGCATCATGAAGGCCAAGAAGAAGCCGGTCGACGCGAAGAACGCCGCCGCCCTCGGTGTGTCCACCGATGCGAAGGCGAAAGTGGCGAAGATGGTTCCCCCGCCCGCCCGTGCCCCCGGAAAGATCCTCTGCGCCGACGACACGCCGGAAGGAAAGGCGGCGGAACTGGCGAAGCTGCTCCGGGAAGAGGCGAAGGTCATCTAATTCAATACATACGTATCACGGAGGATATCGATCATGGCAAAAGGTGTATGGATTGTAGCAGAACTGCGTGACGGCGCCTTCCGGAAGGTGACTTTCGAGCTGGCCAGCACCGCCCGGAAACTGGCGGACCAGCTGGGCGAGGAAGCCTGCGCCGTGGTGTGCGGCTCCGGTGTGTCGGGTATTGCCGGAGAGCTTGGGAAGTATGGAATCGACAAGGTGTACGTGGCCGACAACGCCGCGTTCGAGCCCTACACGACGGATGCCCACGCGGCGGCCGTCGCCAAGGTTGTGAAAGAGAAGGATGCAGCCATCCTGCTGGTGGCCGCCTCCTTCCAGGGCAAGGACCTGGCCCCCCGGCTGGTGGGCAAGCTGGCCACGGGCATGGCGTCGGACTGCACGGACGTGAAGATTGCCGACGGGAAGCTCCTGGCCATTCGCCCCATGTACGCCGGCAAGTGCTTCGGGGAGATCGTCGTAACGGCGACGCCGCAGATCGCGGCCCTGCGCCCCAACGTGTTCCCCATCGTAGAGACCGCCAAGGCGGGCGCTGTCGAGGCCTTCGATGCGGGCCTGGGCGAGCTGAAGACGAAGGTCCTGGAAGTGCAGAAGGAGCAGTCCGGCAAGATCGACGTGTCGGAAGCGAACATCATCGTCTCCGGCGGCCGCGGCATGAAGGGTCCGGAGAACTACGCCATCCTGGAAGAGCTGGCAGGGGTCCTCGGGGCCGCTGTGGGCGCCTCCCGGGCCGCCGTGGACGCCGGCTGGAGGCCCCAGTCGGACCAGGTGGGGCAGACCGGCAAGGTCGTGTCCCCGAACCTGTACATCGCCTGCGGGATTTCGGGCGCCATCCAGCACCTTGCCGGTATGAGCTCCTCGAAGTTCATCGTGGCGGTCAACAAGGATCCGGAAGCCCCAATCTTCCAGAAGGCCGACTACGGGATCGTGGATGACCTCTTCAAGGTCGTTCCCGCCC
Organism: Syntrophaceae bacterium; assembly: GCA_041310335.1. Taxonomy (GTDB): domain Bacteria; phylum Desulfobacterota; class Syntrophia; order Syntrophales; family PHBD01; genus PHBD01. Next base: position 2,313 of record JBFYXW010000170.1, read on the forward strand.
TGACGCAGGAGTGCAAGAAGCTGCTTGGGTAGCAGGCTTTTTCAGTGGTCAGTCGCAGAGGGTAGCCGGCGGCCGTGGTGGCCGCCGGCTATCTGTCCGTTTTGCATGCGTCCGTCTTCAACCGCTGTCTTTGCTTCCCATTCGCCACCCCTCGCTGATCACGCATGAACCTATCGCTTGGAGGAGTTATGGCACACGGAATCGCACCCATCGGGATCGGCAACGAAGGCCGGCAGGTATTCTGGAACGCCGAGAGCTTCGAGCTGCTTCTCTTTCTCTTTACCGGGGTAGCCCTGGCCATCTTTGCCGTCGGCCTGTTTCGGCGCTGGCAGATGTGGACCGCCTTGGGCAAACCGGAAATCCGCCTGGACAACATGAACGAGCGGCTCAAGCTGCTCTTTCGAAACGGGATCCTGCAGATCAAGACCTGGCAGGACCTGTACCCCGGCGTCATGCACGGCATGATCTTCTTCGGGTTCTTCGTCCTCATCTTCGGAGCCGCCTTCGACGCCACGGAATTTCACGTCGCAGAACCCCTCGGCATCGCCTTCCTCCGGGGAAAGGTCTACCTCGTGTTCTCGCTGCTCATGGACCTCTTCGGCCTCTTCGTTCTCATCGGAGTCCTTATGGCCCTGTGGCGGCGCTACATCCAGAGGCCCGACCGCCTGACCTACAAGGGGCAGCCGGATACCACGCCCGATGACGGCATCGTCCTCCTTTTGATCCTCGGCATCATCGTAACGGGGTTCGTCATCGAGGCCCTCCGGATCCATGTCACCTGGGGGCAGGCGCCCTGGGAAGTCTGGTCCTTCGTGGGCTGGAACGTGGCCAAGGCCTTTGCCGGCGTCGAGCCGGCGTCGGCGAAAGCCATGCACGCCTGGACCTGGTGGATCCACACCTTCATCGCCCTGGGGTTCATCGCCTACATTCCCTACTCCAGGCTGATGCACATCATCACCACCCCGGCCAACCACTTCATGGCCACCCTGAAGCCCGTGGGCCACCTGGAGCCTATCGCCGACTTCGAGAACGCCGAGAGCTTCGGCGTGGGCACCCTGGAGGAGTTCACCTGGAAGCAGATCTTCGACTCCGACGCCTGCACGCGCTGCGGGCGCTGCCAGGACGGCTGCCCGGCCTACCTGACGGGAAAGCACCTGTCGCCGAAGAAGCTGGTCCAGGACATCAAGACCTACTGGCTCGAGAAGGCCCCGGCCGCCGTGGCGGCGAAGAACGCCGCCGGCGAGGACAAGTTCGCCCACTGGGGAAGGAAGCTGGACATGATCATCGGCTTCGCGAAGCAGAAAATGGGCGGGGAAGGCGCGACCGAACCGGCCGAGCGGGCTCTCGTGGGCGAGGTTGTGGACCTGCATGAGCTGTGGGACTGCACGAATTGCATGTACTGCATGGAGAACTGCACGTCCTCCATCGAGCATGTGCCGAAAATCATCGGCATGCGGCAGTACAAGGTCCTGATGGAGGCCGACTTCGCGCCGGAACTCCAGCTGACCTACCGCAACATGGAAAACAACTCCAACCCCTGGGGCGTGGGATCCCACCTCCGGGCGGATTGGGCCAAGGAACTGGGCGTGAAGACGCTGGCCGAGGACGCCGACGTGGAATACCTCTTCTACGTGGGCTGCGCCGGCTCCTTCGACGACCGCGGCAAGAAGGTCACCGTGGCTTTCGCCAAGATCCTCCAGGCCGCCGGGGTCCGCTTCGGCATCCTCGGCACCGAGGAGAGCTGCTGCGGCGACTCGGCCATGCGGGGCGGCAACGAGTACCTCTACCAGACCCTCGCCCAGGCGAACATCGAGGTGATGAAGGCCTACGGCGTGAAGAAGGTCATCGCCACCTGTCCCCACGGCTACAACGCCCTGAAGAAGGACTACCCCAACTTCGACGGCAACTTCGAGGTCTACCACCACACGGAGATCATCGCCGACCTGATCGCCCAGGGGAAGATCAAGCTGCAGAAGCCCGTGGAAGGCGCTTTCACCTACCACGATTCCTGCTTCCTGGGCCGTTACAACAACGTGTACGAGCAGCCCCGGAAGATCCTCGCGGCGGTCCCCGGCGCGAAGACCGTGGAGATGGCCCGCAACTACAGCAAGAGCTTCTGCTGCGGTGCCGGCGGCGCCCGCATGTGGATGGAAGAGCACGGCGACCGCATCAACGACGCCCGGGCCAAGCAGGCCATCGACGTCAAGGCGGACACCATCGCCGTCGGCTGTCCCTTCTGCCTCACCATGATGAGCGACGGGATCAAGTTCCACGGTCGCGAGGAAGACATGAAGGCCCTGGACCTGGCAGAGATCGTCTGGAAGGCCATGGGCCTCGAGGAGGAGCTGGCTCCGGTCGAGGTTTGCGCCGCCCCGGCGGAGGAATAGAAAGAGTTTTCAGATCGATGGTTTTTCAAGCCCCGGCCCGCCAGGCCGGGGCTTTTTTTGTATGGATTACCGGGGCAAGATTCGTTATAATTCCCAGTAAAGCTTCCGCCGTTTCACCGCGCGACTTTGCCGGAACGCGGGTGGATTCCCCCGGGGATCTCCCCTCGGCATGCACAGAAACCATCACAACTTCATCACGTCCCATGCTTCGAAAGGAGGTTCCCATGGCAGGAGAGAGCGTCTACACCAAGAAACCGTGGTTGAAGTCCTATGAGAAGGGGGTACCGGAATTCGTCCAGTACGAAGACGTCTGCCTGCCGGACATTCTGGAGCGGACGGCCAAGCAGTTTCCGGAAAAGCCGGCCCTGATCTTCCAGGGTTACACGGTGAACTTCCGGCAACTCAAGGACATGGTGGACCGGTTCGCCGCCTGCCTCACCGACTTCGGGGTCCGGAAGGGCGATGCCGTGGCGCTGCTCCTGCCGAACGTCATTCCCTGCGTCGTGGCCTACTACGCCATCCTCAAGATCGGCGCGATCTCCGTCATGAACAACCCCCTCTATTCGGACACGGAGCTGGACCACCAGTTCAACGACTCGGGCTCGAAGGTCCTGGTCACCCTGGACCTCCTGGGGAACCGGATGATCGGCCTGCGGCCCCGGACGCCGATCCGGCAGATCGTCTACACCTCTATCGGGGACTACCTTCCCTTCCCGAAGAACCTGCTTTTCCCGCTGGTGGGGAAGAAAAAGAAACTGGCCGCCGACGTGAAAGCCGCGCCGGACGTCTACCGCTGGAAGGACTGCCTGGCCAAGTACGGACCGACCTCCACCGCGGCGAAGCTGACCTTCGACGACGTTGCCATGTACCAGTACACGGGGGGTACCACGGGTGTGTCGAAGGGCGTCATGCTGACCCACGGAAACCTGAGCAAGCAGGTCCAGCAGCTCTCGGCCTGGTTCCCGAAATTCACCAAGGGAAGCGAAATCATGCTCGGGGCCCTGCCGTACTTCCACGTCTTCGGCCTCTCCGTGTCCATGAACTTCTCCATTCACATGGGCTTCGCGCAGGTCCTGGTGCCCCGTCCCCAGCCGGAGCCCCTCCTGGAGGCCATCGGGAAATTCCGGCCCACCTTCGCTCCCCTCGTGCCGACCATGTACATCGGCATGCTGAACCATCCCAACCTGAAGACCACGGACATGAGCTGCATCAAGGGGGCCTTCTCCGGGAGCGCGCCCCTGCCGGTGGAGGTCATCCACGACTTCGAGAAGCTCACCGGGGCAACCATCGTGGAGGGCTTCGGGATGACCGAGACCACCCCGGTCACCCACGTCAACCCCTTCCATGGCGGGGCCCGCAAGGTGGGGAGCGTCGGGGTGCCCATCTCCGACACGGAGTGCCGTATCGTGGACCTGGAGGACGGGGTCACCGACATGCCCGTGGGCGAGCGGGGCGAGCTCATCGTCAAGGGACCCCAGATCATGCTGGGCTACAAGGGGCGCCCGGAGGACACGGCCAACACCCTGAAGGACGGCTGGGTCTACACCGGCGACATCGCCACCATGGACGAGGACGGGTACTTCTACATCGTAGACCGAAAGAAGGACATGATCATCTCCGGCGGCTACAACGTCTACCCCCGGGACATCGACGAGGTGTACTACCAGCACCCGAAGATCCAGGAGGCCTGCTCCATCGGCATCCCCGACCCGAAGCGGGGCGAGAACGTGAAGCTCTTCGTGGTCCTCAAGGAGGGCGAGAAGGCCACGGCCGAAGAACTCATCGAGTGGGGAAAGAGCCAGCTGGCCGCCTACAAGCTGCCCACGGAAGTCGAATTCCGCGTGGAACTCCCGAAGACGAACGTCGGCAAGGTGCTTCGCAAGCAGCTCCGGGCGGAGGAGTTGGAGAAGCGGAAAAAGGGCTGACGGGCTGACGCGGCAACCACGGGAGACAGGAAGGGCGGGTCCCGAAGCGGATCCGCCCTTTTCTTTGTGCGGGGCGCGGGGGCTGTCCCCGCCTCAGGCCCCGAACTTCTCGAGCCGTCCGGCGTGGGCCAGGGCCAGGGCCATCAGGTTCACCATGGGCAGGCGCCCGAGGCCGCCGGCGATGCAGTCCCGCTCCCCGAAGCGCTCCACCCGGTCGGGGCGGCAGGTTTTCGCCGCCAGGAGGACCGGGACGGGGTGCCAGCTGTGGCCGCTCAGGGCCGCCGGCGTGGAGTGGTCCCCCGTCACGACCAGGACATCGGGCCGCAACTCCAGGATGCGCGGCAACAGCGCGTCCACCTCCTCGATCACCTTCACCTTGGCGTCGAAGTTCCCGTCCTCCCCGCGGGAGTCCGTGGGCTTGACGTGGACGAAGAAGAAGTCGTGCCTGTCGAAGGACGCCCGGAGGGCCTCGAACTCTTCGGCGATCGTCTCCGTGGGCGGATGGACGTTCATGCCCAGGAGGCGGGCGATCCCCCGGTACATGGGGTAGGCGGCGATGGCCAGGGGGTTCAGCTTGAACCGCTCCGCCAGGCTCGGGAATTTCCGGTATTTCGCGTA
>JBFYXW010000174.1:0-5434 GCA_041310335.1 Syntrophaceae bacterium
CGTCCTGGCGGTCGGTTCTGGCGGGCCGCGACGGTAGAACCCGGATCTTCGGGCCCCCGGACCGTGCGTCGGAGGTGCTCGAAGAACTCCTTGCCCTGTACTGGCGAGGCCTCACGAGGCCCCTGCCCTTCGCTCCCGAATCGTCCCTGGAATACGCGGCCCGCATCCACAAGACCGGGGACGCGGTCCAGGCCCAGGGCGGCGCCGCCGGGAAATGGAGCACGTCCCCTTTCCAGTTCGGTGAAGGCGACGACCCCTGGCGCCGAATCTGTTATCGCCGGACGTCCCCCCTGGGGGACAAGGCCTTTGCGCCCACGGCGCTCCTGGTCTGCAAACCCCTGCTGGAATGCGAGGAGGCGTGATGACAGGCCCCTGTCCCTTCAACCTTCTCGACAGCCCCCTGGGCGGGACGAACCTCATCGAGGCCAACGCGGGGACCGGCAAGACGTACGCCATCGAGGCCATCTTCCTCCGCCTCCTCCTGGAGAAGAGGCTGGAGGCCCGGCGGATTCTCGTGGTGACCTTCACAGAGGCCGCCACGGAGGAGCTCCGGGACCGTATCCGGTCGCGCATCCGCGGCGCCGCGGCGGCCTTCGAGGCGGGCGGGCACCCGGGCGACCCCTTCCTGGACGGCCTGGTGAAGAAGCACCCCCGCCCCGGAAAGGCCCTGCGGGCGCTCCGGGACGCCCTCCGGGACTTTGACGAGGTCCCCATCGCGACGATCCACGCCTTCTGCCAGCGGGCGCTCCGGGAAAATGTATTCGAGAGCAACAGCCTCTTCGGGACGGAGATGGCGCCGGACGACGAGGACCTCCGGCGGGAGGTCCTCCGGGACTTCTGGCGCCGCCACCTCTACGGCGCCCCCCGGGAGTTCGCCGCCTTCGCCCTGGCGCGGAACGCCGGACCCGACGCCTTTCTGGAACTGACCCGGCGGCGCTCCCTGGACCCGGAGCTCCGGATCGTCCCGGAGGCCCCGGCGGAGGACCTGCCTGCCCTGGAGCCCTTCCGGGAGGCCTTCGCCCGCCTGAGATCGGCCTGGGTGGAGGATCGGGACGAGGTGACGGCGCTCCTCAAAACCCCGGGGCTCAGCAAAAGCAAATTCCGGAACCCCGAGGGCCTCGCCTCCGCCCTGGACGGGTACGCCGCCGCGGAGTCGGGGGTCCCCGTACCGAGCGTGCTGGAGAAGTTGACGCCCGAGGCGCTCCGGGAGGGGACGAACAAGGGCCGGGCCACGCCGGAACATGCGTTCTTCGGCCTCTGCGCGGAACTCCTGGAACGGAAGAATCTCCTGGAAGCGCAGATGGAGAACCGCCTTCTCTTCCTCAAGGCCGAGGCGATCCGACAGCTCCCGGGCGAGCTGGCCGTTCGGAAGCGCCGGCGCAACGTCCGGTCCTTCGACGACCTCCTCCTGGACCTCCATGGGGCGCTCCTGGACAGCCCGGCAGGCGGGCGCCTGGCCCGGCGCCTCCGGGAGCGCTACCAGGCGGCCCTCGTGGACGAGTTCCAGGACACGGACCCGGTCCAATACGCCATCTTTCAGACCGTCTTCGGCGGGGAAGACCGGATCCTCTTCCTCATCGGCGACCCGAAGCAGGCGATCTACAGTTTCCGGGGCGCCGACCTCTTCGCCTACATTCGGGCCTGCCAGCACGTGACCCGCCGGTACACCCTCACGCAAAACTGGCGGTCCGAGCCGGACCTCGTCACCGCCGTGAACGCCCTCTTCGCCGGCGCGGAAAACCCTTTTCTCTACAAGGACATCGCCTTTCACGAGGCCACGGCGGGAGAAATCCCGGACCGGCCTTTCCTGCGGGAGGACGGGAGGAGGGAGTCGCCCCTTCGATTCTGGCTGTTCGACGGCGGGAGACTGGCGGGGGCCGGCGCGTCCAACAGCAAGGCCAAAACGAGGGACCTGGTCAACGGGGCCCTGACGGCGGAGGTCTCGCGCCTGCTCCGCCACGCCCGGGAGGGGCGGGTCCGCATCGGGGACGCGCCTCTCCGGGAGGGGGACGTGGCGGTCCTCGTGCGCGACCGGTTCGAGGCCCGGGACATCCGGGAGAGCCTCCGGGGAATCGGGATCGCCGCGGTCATCCACAGTGCCGAGAATGTCTTCGACTCCCCCGAGGCGGCTGAACTGGAACAGGTCCTCGCGGCGGCGGCGGAGCCGGGCCGGGAGGGCTTCCTGAAGGCCGCCCTGGCGACGGGGATGCTGGGTGCAAGCGGGGAGCAAATCGAGTCGGAGATCCGGGCGGAGCGCCTCTGGGAAGACCGCGTCGCCCGGTTCCGCGGGTACGCGGAGCTCTGGGCGCGGGCCGGCTTCATGCCCCTGTTCCGGGAACTCCTGCGGGAAGAGGGAATCCGGGAGCGTCTCCTTTCCTACCCCGACGGCGAGCGCCGCCTGACAAACCTCCTCCACCTGGGTGAACTCCTCCACGGCGAGGCGGTCTCCCGGCGGCCCGGCCCCGCGGGACTCCTGAAGTGGCTGTCCAGGCAGCGAAGCGAATCGGCCCGCCGGGAGGGCACCCGGCCGGAAGAGCAGGAACTGCGCCTGGAGAGGGACGCCGAGGCGGTGAAAATCGTCACGATCCACAAGAGCAAGGGCCTCCAGTACCCCGTCGTCTTCTGCCCCTCCCTGTGGGGCGGTTCCCGCATCGGGGAACAGGAGACGTACCTGTATCACGACCCCGACGACGGGTGGCGGCCCCTCCTCGTTCTGGACCCTGCAAGGGCGGGCGACCTTCCCCGGGCCCGGCGGGAGGAGACAGCCGAGAACACCCGCCTTCTCTACGTGGCCCTGACCCGGGCGAAGCACCGCTGCTGTGTCGCCTGGGGGCCCTTCAGGGACGCCGGGACCTCCGCCCTCGCCCGGATCCTGCACCTCCCGAAGGAAGACCCGGAGGACATTTGCGGGGCCGCGTCGGACCGCTTCGCCTCCCTGGACGACGAGGCCATGCGCGGGGACCTCCTGGGCCTGGCCGCCCGGGCCGGCGGGTCCATCGCCGTGTCGGACCCTCCCGACGGCGAGGCGGCGAGGCTCGTCCCGCCACCGGAAGCCGGGGAAGCGCTCCGGATCAGGTTGTTCACGGGCAGGATCCCCCGGGATTGGCGGGTGGCCAGTTTCTCCTGGCTCGCGGCAGACCGGGCGGAACCCGGCGCACCCCCGCCGGAGGCCGCCCCGGACCTGCCGGACCGGGACGGCGCCTCGCCCGCCGGCGCCCCCGCGGAGGAACCCGCGGGAATCTTCGCCTTTCCGCGAGGGGCCCGGGCGGGGAACTTCTTCCACGACCTCCTGGAGCACCTGGACTTCACGGGGACGGACCCGGCGGCGCAGAACCGGCTGGTGGAAGAGAAGCTCCTGCGCCACGGCTTCGGGCCCGAGTGGCGGGACGTGGTCGGGGACACCCTCGGGAAGATCCTGGCTTCCTCCTTCACACCCGGCGGCGGCGAGCCCTTCTCGGGGATTCCGCCGGCGGACCGCCTCCACGAACTGGAGTTCCATGTCCCCCTGAAACCCCTGACGCCGCGGGCTCTCGGGGACATCCTCCGCGGCCGGGCCGATGTTCCCCCCGCCGTGCCGGAGCGCCTCGGGCGCCTCCGGTTCGACCCCGTCCGGGGTTTCCTGAAGGGCTACATGGACCTGGTCTTCCGTTCCGGGGGCCGGTTCTGGCTCGTGGACTGGAAATCGAACTTCCTGGGGGGGCGCGTCCCTGACTACGGGCCGGAGCGCCTGGCGGAGGCCATGGAGGAGGACCTGTACGTCCTCCAGTACCACCTCTACGTGGTCGCCCTGGACCGCTGGCTGGCCCGGCGGGTGCCCGGCTACGACTACGAGACCCACTTCGGCGGCGTCTGCTACGTCTTCCTCCGGGGCGTGGACCCGGGGGCGGGGCCGGAGTTCGGGATGTACCGGACCCGGCCGGCCCGGGAGACCGTACGGGCTCTCATCGACGGCCTCCTGGCGGACCCGGCCTGAGGCGGGCCGGCCCGGGGCAGGGTCCCCCGGGAGCCCCGCCCCGGCAAAGCGGCAAGGAAAGCGGTTTCGACATGTACCTCGCAGAAGACACGAATCGGGGATTCTCGAACCTGGACGTCCAGTTCGCCCGGCTGCTGGCCCGCCTGGACGGAAGGGAGAAGCCGGAGGTGGCCCTGGCGGCGGCCCTGGTCAGCCGCGCCCGCGGGGAGGGGCATATCTGCCTGGACCTCAAGGGCCCGGCGGGGAGCCCCCTCCTGCCAGGGGAGGGGCGGACCTGCCCGAACCTCGACCCGTGGCTGGATTTGCTGGAACGGAGCCCCGTCGTCGGGCGCCCCGGCGACTGGAGGCCCCTGGTCCTAGACGGGACACGGCTCTACCTCTACCGTTACTGGGATTACGAGCAGAAACTGGCGGAAGGCCTCCGGAGCCGCGCCGCCCTGGACCCGGAGGGAATCGACGCGTCGGCCCTGCGGGAGGGCCTGGGCCGCCTCTTTCCCCCTTCCGGCGACGGGACGGACTGGCAGAAGCTCGCCGCCTTCACGGCGGTGACAAAGCGGCTCTCCGTCCTCTCCGGCGGCCCGGGGACGGGGAAAACCTACACGGTGGCCAAGATCCTGGTCCTGCTCCTGGAGCAGGCCGGCGCAGCGCCCTGCCGCATCGCCCTGGCGGCGCCCACCGGCAAGGCGGCGGCCCGCCTGCAGGAGTCCATCCGGGGCGTCGGCGGCACCCTGCCCTGCGCCGAGGCGATCCGGGCCCGCCTCCCCGGGGAGGCGATGACGGTTCACCGCCTCCTGGGCAGCCTCCCCGGGACGGCATCCTTCCGCCACGACGCCGCCCATCCCCTGGCGGTGGACGCGGTGGTCGTCGACGAGGCGTCCATGGTCGACCTGGCCCTGTTCTCCCGCCTCGTCCAGGCCCTGCCGGCCCGGGCCCGCCTGCTGCTCCTGGGGGACCGGGACCAGCTCGCCTCCGTGGAGGCGGGGGCCGTCCTGGGCGACCTCTGCGACACCGGCCGCGAACACGGCTACTCCCGGGACCACCGGCAGCGCTACAAAAAAATGACCGGGGAGGCCCTTCCCGCCGCGGACCCGCGGGAAGGCCCGGGAAGCATGGGCGACTGCCTTGTCGGTCTCCGGAAGAGCTGGCGCTTCGGGGAAACGAGCGGCATCCGGGCGGCCAGCCTCGCCATCAACGCCGGGGACGGACAGCGGGTCCTGGAACTGGCCCGGGGCGGCGGCTTTCCTGATCTCCGCTGGCTCGCCCTGCCGCGTCCCGACGCCCTGCCGGGACTCCTGGAGGAGCGACTCGGGGAACTGCCGGCGGACTTCCGGGATTCATGGGACCCGGAGGCGGCGCTCCGGCTCCTGGACCGCTTCCGGATTCTCTGCGCCCTCCGGGAGGGGCCCTTCGGCGTGGCGGCGGTCAACGGCCTGGTGGAGCGGATCCTCCGCCGCCGGGGCG
>JBFYXW010000175.1:0-4292 GCA_041310335.1 Syntrophaceae bacterium
CAGGCGCAGACGAAGGCCCGCGGGGCCGAGGCGTGGAAGAGCCCCGCGTGGATTCCGGCCAGGGGTCCCATGCCCTTGAAGATGTCCGTCACGACGGTCGCGTCCAGGTCCAGGTAGTCCAGGGGCTCGTTGGTGACGATGATGATGTCCCCACAGACCTCCCGGAGGATCCGGACGGCCCGGTCGATCATCCGCTCCCCGTCCACCTCGAGGAAGGCCTTGTTGGCCCCCATCCTCGTGTTCTTCCCCCCTGACAGGATGACCCCCGCGATGTTCTCCACGTTCGCGCCCCTTCCGCTCATTTCATCCCCGGGTACAGCTTCCGGGAGCGGTCGACGATCCGCTCGATGGTTTCGGACAGGACGTCCGAAGAATCACGACGCTTCTTTTCTTTTCCATCTTCTATCTCCGAGGATCAGGAGGCGTCCTGACCGGGTCCGGTCGGCTCATCCGCGGCCGGCACCGGCTTGACCGTGGAGGGGCTCCCGTCCCGCAGGCTCGCGTAGCCCGGGGAGAGAATCTCCACGCCGGCGCGATCGAAGGTATCCTGGATGTTCTGGTGCAGCAGGGAATAAATCAAGGCCTTTTTCGACGGCGTCCGGGTGTGGGCATTCAGCTCGTAGGAAATGTGGTAGTCGTTCAGGCTCGTCTGGAGCACGAAGGGCTTCGGTTCCGGGAGAACGTGATCCGTGGCGAGGGCCGCGGCGACGAGGAGCTCGTGGACCTTCCGCCAGGGGACATCGTAGCCGATGGTGACGGTCGTGTTCAGGATGAGCCCCGGGGCGTTCGCCTCCGAGGAGAGGCTGAAGTTGAAGATCTGGCTGCCGAGGACGCTCGTGTTGGGAACCGTCACGTCCACGTTCTTGATGGTTCGGATCCGTGTCACCAGCAGGGTCTTCTCTATGACGTCCCCCTCCGTCTCGCCAATCCGCACCCGGTCGCCCAGGCGGAAGGGCCGCATGTAGGTGATGATGACCCCCGCCACCATGTTCGCCACGGCGGAGGTGGATCCCAGGGAAAAGAGCACACCGAGGAAGATCGAGACCCCCTTGAACGCGTCCGAGCCGGAGCCGGGGATGTAGGGGAAGATGACCACGAGGTAGAAGACGATGACCAGGATCCGGACCAGCTTGTACGTCGGCATGGCCCACTCCTGGTAGAACCCTTCGATCTCGAATCCCCCCTGCTCCAGTTCCCGGGAGATGATCTTGAGGAACTTGAGGACGTAGAATGTCAGGATGGAAACGATGACGATCACGGCCAGGTCGGGAAGCAGCGCCACGAAGCCTTTCCAGAGCGCCGCGAGGGGATCCAGGACGAAGGACAGGAATGTGGCGGCGATGGCGTGCGTCCAGGGGAAGAATCCCAGGACGAGGGAAAAGTAGAAGTACAGGAGGAAAAGGGAAAACAGGATCCGGACGGCCTTCGCGAGGATCTTCAGGATGCGGAGCAAGGACTCGACGGGGAGGAAGCGGGCGAGCCCTCCTATTCGCTGCGTGGAGATCTCCCGCCAGTGGCTCATCCGCTCCCGAAGCAGGGGGATCTGTCCGTTGAACCAGGCATCGGCCCGCTTGAGGGCATAAAAGAGGAGCACCAGGGCGGCTGTCAGGATGAGGGCGTAGAGCCCCCCCCGGAGGATCCTCTCCCAGCTCATGGCCTGCCGGTGCTCCATCAGGGCCTTGCGAATGGCCTCGGCATTCTCCAGGGCCAGGGCGGAGGCCGACAGCCCTGCCTGCCGGGCGTCCACCTCGGTGACGGTCATGAGGATGATGTCCCCGGCGACGATGTCGACCCCCGTCTCCTGCGGCACCGTGGCGATCCCCGCGGGATCGAGGAAGGGATCCTTCGCGACTTTCTGGATCTTCTTCGTGATGAGATCGGCCCGTTCCTTCGGCCCCAGGGAAAGGACACGGCTGGAAATGGAGAAGATCTCCCGGTCCCCGAAGAGGACGGGGGCCTTTTCCGGGGGGGCCGGGGCCTCTTTCTCTGCCTCGGCCTTATTGGCCCTGGCGGCGTGGCCTTCGCCGGCCCCGAAAGAGAGGGCAAAGGCCGCCAGGAGGACCGTCAGGAGAACCATCGCCGGGTGGCGCAGGCATCGTTTCATCACACGGGCTCCTCGGGATCCGGGGGTTGCCGTCTCCCCGTCTTCTCCTGGCGGTCCCTCATCACGGCGTAACCCGCCAGCAGGGCCAGGAGACCCAGGGCGACCAGGAGGATGGAAAAAGCGACCATCAGGATCGGCCGCGCCACGTCCAACTCGTAGAGGGCCATGCCGCCGAAGACGAGAAGCAGGGCAATCCGCACGAACCAGGCGGCCAGGGCGGCGTAGTCCCTGTTTCCCCGGAAGGCCTTCGTGGCGACCGCCTGGCCGGACCACCGGGCCAGAAACCAGCCGAGGAGGGCGAGCAGGGCCGCCTTGACGAGCCTCGGGAGGAGCAGGATGACGCCGCCCAACTGCTCGGAGAGGATACGGAGGTCCCAGACGAGGAGCGTGAAGTCCAGAAAGGTGAGCAGCACCAGGAGAAAGACGACGTTGCCCACCAGGTTGTACAGCCCGAAACGGATGTCGGCCTTCCCGAAGGCTCCCCCCCAGCGGAAGCGCGTCAGGAACCGCTCCATCCGGAAGAGGATCATGATTTGGATGACGACCCGCTTGGCGACCCAGGCGACAGCCCAGCCGATCAGGAGCAGGAGCAGACCGGAGAGCAGTTTGGGAAGGAACTCGATGGCCGTGTTGAGGGCCACCATCCAGACCTGTTGAAGCCTCTCCGTCATGTCATGACCTCCGGGAGGGTGGAGAGAAAATCATGCGCCACAGGGATTCCCGCTCCTCATACTCCTTGAGCCAGACCACGGGGCAGTGGGCCTGCTCCGTGATCTCCTGGGTCAGGGACGAGGCGAGGATGAGTTCCATGAAATCTCCGGAGCGACCGCCCATGAGGAGCATGTCCGTGCCCCGCGACGCATCCGCGACAGCGGCCAGGATATCCCGGGCGCAGATGCTCTCGATCCGGGCGCACGGCAGGATTTCCCGGACCTGCTCCCGTACCTTTTCCAGCCGCTGACCGCTGATCTCCCCGGGATCGTCGGGATTGAGAACGATCGTGACCTTCAGGTCGGCCCGGAAGGCGTCCTTCAGGGCCGGGGCGATCTCGGCGGCCAGGAGGGTGTGGATGTTCTCCCCGTAGGGAATCATGATCCTTTTGACCGTCCGGGGGTCGAAGTTGCCGTGGAGCACCGCGACTTCGCTGGGGGCCTTCTGGAGAACCGTGTCGATCAGGGAGGAGAAGATCCGGTCGACGGTCCGCGGGTTCTTCTGCCGGGCGATGACGATGAAGTTGCACCGCTCCTCCCGGGCCGTCTCGAGGATCCCCAGGGAGATGCGGTGGGAAATCTTGACGAGGGAGCGGCAGGGAACATCGCCCACCGCGCAGGAGTCAACGATGGTGAAGAGTTCCTCCGCCTCCTTGGCCATCTTCTCCCCCGCCGCCAGGGACTCTCCCTCGGAGACTTCCACCACGTGGAGAAAGATGATTTCTCCCCCATGCTGCCGGGCGATGGCCCTGGCAAGGCCGTCCAGGGCCGGTACCGTTTGCGGGTTGGAGATGCAGACGAGGATCCGGTACTCCTTCCGCTCGATCCGATCCAGGGCTGCCACCTTGTGGGCGTACTCGATTTCCCGGGAGAAGGCATACACGCGGTACACGACCAGGCCTGAGGCGATCCAACAGCCGCTGACGATCCAGGCCGTCACGCTGTAGTCATACATGAACGCGGCCAGCATGATCAGGAGGGCTATGCCCACAATGGTGAGCCAGGGGAACAGTGGGACCCAGAACCCGCGGTCGAGGTCGGGCCGTTTCTTGCGCAGGCGGATCATCGCCAGGTTCACCTGGATGAAGAGGAGCATGAACATGATGTCCGCGGCGCTGGCGACGTCCTCGATGGGCAGGGACACGCACATGAAGACGATGACGACCAGGGAAACCAGGATGGACCAGTAGGGGGTATAGTTCTTTTTGTGGACGCGGCTGAAGAAGGATGGGAAGTTGCGGTCCCGCCCCATGGCAAAAGCGACGCGGGATGAGGAGTACACCGTCGCGTTCAGGGCCGACATGGTGGAGATCAGGCCGCCCACCAGGAGCATGACCCCCCCGCCGTAGAAGAAGTTCCGGGCCACGTCGACCAGGGCCGTCTCCTTCAGCCGGTCCAGGTAGGCCCAGGAGTTTTCGTCGCCCGTGTCCATGGTACCCAAGGCTGCCACGGCCACCAGCAGGTATATGGGCAGGACG